>CAZVWV010000028.1:0-32185 GCA_964631745.1 uncultured Bdellovibrionales bacterium | reverse complement strand
AACCGACCCTTACAAATTTGTGGTTTATTTTGAGAGGGCCGATAGCGCCGCCCAACGACCTCATGGTTGTTACAGTAGATGAACACAGCTACGAGTGGGCAGGGGTTCCAAGCACATCTCTCTGGCCTCGCGCGCTTACCGCCAAACTGCTTGAACGCATCGCGCCTTTTAAGCCAAAACTTATGGTGATTGATTACAGTTATGGGCCGTACCACGACCCGGCCGACGAACGTATCTTAGCAGAAGCCTTTTCTAAGCTTCCAACTTACATAGTAAAAATACTCGCTCCCACAGATCACTCCGCCCAGCCGGAAGCTGCGGGCGTAGGGCGTGCGCGATATATTGAACCAGCACCGCTCTTGGCGCAGTCCGCCAAGGGAGTATACTTTGCGAATTTAATAACCACTGCCGATGTGGTCAGAACTTTTCAGATTGATTCCGGCGATGAGAGAAATCCCTCAAGCAACCCCATGGCGCAGATGCTCTTTGGCGCCGAGGCCCGCACAAAACAGTACCCTAATCCAGGCGACCTGATAAATTATTACGGCCCGCGCGGCACCATCACCAAATTATCATTTTCAGCACTGATGGAGCTAAGCGATCAACAACTTTCCGAACTCATCCCCGGAAAACACATATTTTTAGGCCAGCAACTATTTGTCTCCTTCGGCTCACAGTCAAACGACATCTTCCACACCCCCTACATGAAAGACATGGCCGGCGTAGAGATTCACGCCAACATCGCCGGAAACCTTTTGCAGCAGAGCTGGATTAAGAGAATTCCAGCCAAGATTGAGTTTTTTGGCATGGCGATACTGACATTGTTGTTCAGCGTAACCATGCTAATCTGTCATGCACGCACAGCCCTAAAAATCTTAGTGGCAGTCATCAGCGGTTGGGGAATTCTATCGTACACGCTATTTCGATGCGGCATATTTTTACCGGGCCTGCTCTTGGCACTGCTGGTTCTTCCCACAGTCTTTGGCTTCGCCGTAGCCCGCCAAAAGCGCGCTGATGAGCTCTTCAAAGAGTCGATGGGCCTGGGGAGCGGGGAAGGGTAGCGCGGCGCGTTAAATGCGCTTCAATGTCATGTTAACAAAGATACTAAAAGTATCTTAATATGCATAAATATACATTATAAGATCGATCGTCTGTTGCGACGACCGCTACTGCTTGCATTAAATCACACCGGTATGCGCACAGCGGCGGGCCGGCGGCTTTGCGCGCGGGAAGAGAGAATATTTTTTCAACTCCACCAGTGGAGTAACCTTCCTAAAAAAATAACTCGTAAATTCACCCCGAACGAGGCGCATTGCAATCAAGGCAAGGCTGCCTTAATCATGCAGGGCTCTGGGTGTTAGCGCCGGTTGCAAAGCCAGTGCGAAACACAGGCTAGTCAATCTCACGGCGTTCAACATAACCTAGAATTTGACCCATATTAGTTGTACGGCGGCCGCCGTTGGCCCTAACTCATCGCAGACCCAATTCCATGCCGCAGAACTGCCGATTGCGCACGGGCGCAAAATATAAGAGGAAAAAAGTCAAAGGAATGACCGTATTGAGACCCAAGATGATTAGCAGTATACGAAATTTGCGTATGTTTAGCGCTGAGCCGCCGAGGCTTAAACGCCCAACGGATAAAATTATTCACGATATTTTCTAAAGCTTTCCTGACGCGTACCGAATCTAAAGAAAGGCAACCTGCCAGCGCGGCCTAGGTAAATTACCTAGTCAAGCTCTGGCCGCCTCTCGAATGCCGCGATGGAGAGAACTATGGAAGATCGAGTTATGATGAGATCTGCAAAGCTTCAACCGAAACTCCGCCACGAGCGCGAGCGCGGCAGTTCCATCGTTGAGTATGCTTTGATGGTTGCGCTGATATCAGTGTTTTCGCTGGTGGCGCTTCGAAATGTTGGGGAGAAAGTGACTACTACGTTTCAGGCCGTGCAGGATAATATGCCGGGGGCTTCTCGGGGGAATTGCAATCCGGGCGAGCCTTGTGATCCCGGAGCCGGGCCTGGTGATCTGTAACTAGCTATCCGCCATGTTGTTGCACCAACAGTTTTCCTCTAACTCTTACGCCCGAGCCCCCGCCACCTTGGGTGCCAGAACACACGTATTGTTCACTACCTTGTAAGAATATCCCTTGACATTGAAAGCCGTCGGCGCAACCACAGTCGATTGGGAAATCCATGCAATTCTCGCTAGTACCGTAGGTTTGCCCTTGATAACATATTCCATCACCGTCAAAAGGCGGGCTGACTGAGATGGTCTTAACTGAGTCCGCCCAGGGCTGGTATGCACCGTCCATGTTGCCATCAACAATTACGTCGTAGCTATTCGATTCGGTAATTGTTCCTAACGGCGAAAAACTCAGCCCGTCACTTCCAACTGTGGTGGTAACTTGAATTAAGGGAACATATTGTTCTCCGATCGAGCGATTTGCATTGTGAGGTAGCAAAAGAACCTTAACTTCCGAGCCTGGGATTCCGCCGCTTCCATCTACAGCCACAATTTCATTTGGTGCGAAATAGGAGGTGCTTACCCCTGATGGCCAGCACGTACTCAGCGATCCGAAATTGTTAACGGCGCAGTATGGCGCTCGCTCGGGTGTGGCACTGCAACGACCGGGTTGGTCAAGTTCTACCGCCTGCATCGCCTTGGCAACCTCGACGCATATTTCCGGAGGAAATTGGTCTGCACACGCTTGCAGGATGTCACCATACATTTCATTGAAATTTGCACTGGACGAAAAATAGTTGCGCCAGCCTCTGAATACAATTCGTTGTAATTTGTCAGCGCCAATCGCCCCGATTGCGCAGCCATTGTGCTCGCCACCGACACTGGCCAAGTAAGCAAAATGCGAAAAAAGTGTAGAATTAGCATGTGCTCCACCATTATCCTGAGTACCGCAATAGAAATAGGAGTCATAGAACCGATCTGGAAATGGCACGGGTGGTACGAATCTAGATTCCGAATGTGGATTGGCGGGATTGCGTCGACCGTACTCTGCGTCAGTACCGTGATACCAGTCACTAGACCCTGTAGTGAGAATTTCAAAAAACTCGCCCACAAAATCAGCATGCCCCTCATCTATTGCGCCGTTCTCACCGTAATAAGAATTGCCGATGGGGTAGCCATTGATATCGTGATAGGCGTGGAACACTGTGCCATGGGAAAACTCATGAGCAACTACATCCCGTAGTGCGACACCTCTACAAAAATAAATTGACCCAGTGTTAGTATTAAACCACGCCCCACCGGGACAGTTATCCCCCGATCCACCGCCAGCCCCACCCGTATCCGGATGAGCGATAGCTCTAGTCTGGTCTGCTGGCACCGCCGGCCAGATCGCCAGCCCGCCGTAACCATTTACGCCGTTAATCCCAAAAGTCGTACTGTAATAATTCTGCAAGGCACCAGTCCAGCTATGAAGATTATCAACATCTTCGCTATCCCAGTAATAGTTTCTGCCCGCGATGTGCGGGTAGGGGCCTCGAACCGGCGCAGCCTCACTTCGCCCGTGAAAATAGCCCGGCGCAAGTGGGCTTTCCACGTCGACCTGGCAAGTTGCTCCGTTAGCGCCGCCGGCACAGTCGTAAATCTTTCTATTTAAGTGGCGATTACCTTCCTGCTCGTGAACTTTCTGGCCAGTAACGGCATCGATATAATAAGTCTTACTGAAATTCCCGCCGTTTTGTTTGGTATCCACAATCTGAATTTTCCAGGCAAGGTAGTTTTCCACTTCGGCGGTATTCTTAACAATATGCAGTGGAAGAATGATTAACCCAGATTTTAATATTTTGAGAAAAGCCCCGTTGGATTCTGCGGTAGCTAGCGCTAGCGCACTGGCGACCGCAGCCTCTTGCGATAACTTCGGCGTTACACCGTCAGGCAGGCCGTCAGCAATCTTTGTCTTAACGTACTTTACGTGCCCCGCAGTATCCATGTGCACGTAAAGCTCCCCGAATTCAACCGGGATGCCTTTATAGGTTTGATGAAAAACCTGCCGTTTCCCGTACTGGTCTGAGTCAAGGGGCAGGGCAACTAGGTCGTCTAAGTTTGATACTCGAAGTGCTGTCTGATTTGATTTAATGAACTGGCGCGCGATACTGGTTGGGTCAGAATCATTCACGATCGCGGCTTCCCCCGGCGACGCGCTAACTTTTAAGGTTATGACGCGCCCAGCTTTATCCTTCGTTACTGGCTCTAAATTAAGCGCCAAAGATATCTCTGTTCGCAACGCCAGCGTTAAAATGGCAAGGCATGAAAGTTTCGTTATCTTCGGCATACACTAATTCCTTCAGAACTAAAAAAACTCAAGCGCCGCTCTCATGATCCAACAGCAAAAGCAAAGCGCAAACTTCATCCAAGCAAGAACCGCGAGTATCCAGTTACAGTTATGGCATTCATAACATAAAATGATGCATAAGTGGAACAAATCTAAATACTTAAGCAATCTTCTAACAAAAGCTCTGTAATATTGGCCTGTTAAGCAAAAACGCAGTTTTGGAGAGTGAGTTAAGCAGGGTGAATTGCCTCCCGCCGCAACACGCCTGAAGAAAGCTCTATATAGCGCAGGCGACATCGCCTGCCACCAAGCAGAGTCTCAGAGACTTTTCTTGCCAAGCCGTCGGGCTCAGCTTAGTCCGCCCTACAGATAAGTCTGCAATATCGTGATAGGGATACGACTAGTTCCGGGTGAATTTACGAATTCTTATTTTTAGGAAAGATACTCCACCGGTGGAAGTAGAAAAAACCTTCTTCCCGCGCGCGATGCCGCCGGCCCACTGCTGCGCGCATAGCGTGGCCGCGAGCGCGCGGATGAGATCTTTAAAGAGTCGATGGGGCTGGGGAGCGGGGAAGGGTAGCGCGGGGCGTCAAATGCGCTTCAATGTGATGTTAACATAGATACTAAAAGTATCTTAATAAGCAAAAATATACATTTTGAGATCGATCGTCTGTTGCGAAGCCCGCTGCTTGTTTGCCCCGGCCATTTTACCAGCCAATTTCCATATTAAGTCAAACAGGGTTAAATGCACAGTATTTTTGTGCTTTACATAAATATAATATGCTGATACGCTAAAAGTATGATTGTTTTGGACCGCCAACCCTTCTTAGATCTTTTGGTTAAAAGGGGATATGCCTCGCTCGGTGATTTCTGCAACGCCATCGGCGTGCATCGCAACTCCTTGGGACGCTACCTTTCCGGCGCGCCAGTTCTACCAGGTGTGATTGAGAAAGCGTTCGGGGCTTTAAAGACCAGCTCTCTCGGTCTGCTGCGGGAGAGGTCCCGCCCAATGTCCCCCGATATCGATGATAGTCTGGCGCTATTGGTGGGAAGCCTTGTTCTAAAGAAGCCAACTTGCGCCGTAGTCTTGTTTGGCTCCCGGGCCAAGCAAACTGCTCATAAATATTCGGATATCGATCTTGGAATTATCGAGCAGGGACCCATTGAGCTTCAAGAGCTGTCAGCCCTACAGGAAATCGTAGACGAACATGGTCAGAATTTTCCTTATAAGATCGATTTAGTCGACTTAAGACGAACCACGCCAGAATTTATCCAAGAAGTGGGGCAAACATATCGACTCCTTGGCGGTAATCCGATGCAACTTAGTATATTCAGGAGCGGCGATGAGCAACGAAGTAGATAAGTTTAGCCAATCGATTGTTGAGCTTGAATTGGCCCTTAAGCTGCGCGAGCGCGCATTGTCGGAACATGTCATTTACGCAGGCATCGCCAAGTGTTTCGAAGTGAGTCTCGAATATGGTTGGAAACACCTAAAGCGAAAACTAGAGGAGAAGGGGATTGAAGCCTATGCGCCAAAGGATGTTGTGCGCGAGGCAGGCAGAGCGGGACTAATCGATGATGTCGAAGCCTGGATCCGTGCAATAAACATTCGAAACTTTGCGGTGCACGATTATCTTGGCGTAACCCCCAAAGAGTACCTCGCTACAATCGCCAAGTTTATTCCGAACCTAAGAGCGCTGAAGTAAGAGTTTGCAAGACGGTGTTGGCTGCAAAGCCAGTGCGAAACACAGACTAGTCCATCTTACGGCGTTCAGCAGCCGTTGCACTGCGGTGTAGGGCGCAAGCCCCTAGCCGTTTCGTAACTTTCTGCTGCCTGTCGGCCCGAACACTTAGTGCCACCGCGTGGCACCGGCAGGCGAGGTCGCCTGCGCTCCGAATAACATTGGTGCTAGCTCTGTTACGTGCGAAGATGCGATGCGACTCGTTCCGGGTGAATTTAGGAATTATATTTTTCTAGGGAAGGTTACTCCACCGGTGGAGTTAAAAAGATATTCTCTTCCCGCGCGCGAAGCCGCCGGCCCACTGCTGCGCGCATGTGATGTATAAATCCACACCGCCGGCGGGACCGGAGCGGATAGCGTGGCCGCGAGCGCGCGGGCCACGGACGGTCGCAGTCCCTTCACCGCTACCATATTCAGCCAAACAATTTTCGCGGCTCGCAAGAAGACTCTCTGAGACTCTGTTTGGTCAGCGTGAGGGGGCCGGCGGGACGGAGCAGTCGACTTCAAACTCCTTCAGGCGCCGCGTGCCGCGCTAAATAGCGCTTCTCGAAAGTCCACGCGCTTCTACACGGAATTTCGAGAAACGCTATATCGACAGTAATTATTACTGTCGATAATAATTATTGTCATGAATAATAATCAACGTTTCGTAGATCACGACGAAGAACAAGCTTTGCTGAAGCGTTACGCCGAGCTCGACGGGCTGCTTGTGGTCTTGGGGCGTCGCCGTATTGGAAAGACTGCGTTGCTTAGTCGCTGGATAGATAAAGTGGACGGGCTTTACACGCAGGCAGCAGCTTTCTAAAGTCTTGGACTCTCTTATTTCCGCATCGATTATCAGCAAACAGCTGCCTTTCGGCATGTCGCCTAATAATTCCAAAATTGTTCACTACGGGATCACTGATCCCGCTGTGCTAGCTTGGTATAGTTTAGCCTCTGTGCATCGGGTTCGTTGGCGAGCATACGAGCACGGCATCAAGGACCAGATCATCAGCACGCATTCGGGAAGGGTCTTTGAGCAATTCGTTCGCGATAGCTTGCCAGGTGCTCAACGCTACTGGAATTCAAATACTGAAATCGATCTCGTTTTATCTTCAGGCAAGGAATGCATAATAGGCGAAATAAAGTGGGCAAAACTCGCAAAGGGCGAAACCTCCAAATTATTGGCTACTTTACAGCGTAAGCTTACAAACAGCGCTCCAGTGCTACTCAGTTCGAAAGGCCAAATAATTTTGAAGATTTATGATCAGTCATTCTTAAAGAGCGGCGAGGCAGTAGTGAGTGAAGCTTACCGGCCCTGAGACTCTATTTGGTCCGCAGAGCGGGACTAATCGATGATGTCGAAGCCTGGATCCGTGCAATAAACATTCGAAACTTTGCGGTGCACGATTATCTTGGCGTAACCCCCAAAGAGTACCTCGCTACAATCGCCAAGTTTATTCCGAACCTAAGAGCGCTGAAGTAAGAGTTTGCAAGACGGTGTTGGCTGCAAAGCCAGTGCGAAACACAGACTAGTCCATCTTACGGCGTTCAGCAGCCGTTGCACTGCGGTGTAGGGCGCAAGCCCCTAGCCGTTTCGTAACTTTCTGCTGCCTGTCGGCCCGAACACTTAGTGCCACCGCGTGGCACCGGCAGGCGAGGTCGCCTGCGCTCCCGAATATCGTTTGTTGCGATGCGACTAGTTCCGGATGAATTCACGAATTATATTTTTCTAGGAAAAGTTACTTCACTGGTGGAGTTAATGAGATATTCTCTCTTCTCGCGCGCGAAACTGCCGGCCCAATGACCTCACCGCGCAGACATCCGGGCAAGCAGGCCAAAGTGGCTTCTGCCCAGTTTGAAGCTTATTGGAGAGATTGGATTTGTAAGGCAATGCGTTGTTTTGGGGGCACTGAATAAAGAGACGCACGCCTTTGCATTAATGTCGAAGGACATCAACTCCCTTGGAGTTAATAATGCTAAGTAATCGTAATGCAGATTTCTGCGGACGAGCTGAACCTTGTTCCCATTTGTGCACTGTTGAGCTGGTTACATTCATGAAAGCTGCAAAGACGCTCTGGCTCACATTAATCTTTTGTCGGATCTTCTTAATTTCCTTTGGACTTAAATCGTCAGCTTCTGGTATCCCAAGAGACTCTAGCTGGTCTATCGTTGTCTTAGAAAACCCCAAGTCCTTTGCGGTTTCAAGTAAGGCTTGTGAAAGTGATTTCTTCTTCATCGATTACTCCTTGATTTCAATTAGTTTTCCCTGCGCCTTAAGCCTTAGCCTCTCTACTTCGCTAAGTTTCATAAATTCCTTGGCAATGATGCGAAGCTGTTCCTCTTCTTTTGGGGTCAGATTATCCTTGTCGTTCTTCGAATAGCCGTACAAAAACAAAGCAACCTCTTCCTGCTTGAAGAAAACTATCGTTCTCGCGCCTCCGCGTTTCCCGCGACCGGTAAGGCTCATTCTCTTTTTATAGATGTGAGCCCCAAGCCTATCGCCCAATAGCCCTCGCGCCATTTCAACTAAGATTTTATTCAACTCCGTATCGGAAACAGACTCTTTCTTGGCCCACTTGGTAAAATGCCTGTTCTTGTATTTTTCCATTTGGCCCTATAGTCCTGATTACTATAGTAAACGTGATGGTAGGCACAGTCAAGGGCGATTTTCGGTGCGGCGACGGCCAGCAAAATAGACTCTCCCAAGCAAGATTTCAGAGATTATTCTTGAGCTGTGGCCCCGACAGATAAGGCTGTAAGGTCGTGATTGGGATGCGATTAGTTCCGAGTGAATTTACGAATTATATTTTTCAGGAAAGTTACTCCACCGGTGGAGTTAAAAAGATATTCTCTTCCCGCGCGCGAAGCCGCCGGCCCACTGCTGCGCGCATGTGATGTATAAATCCACACCGCCGGCGGGACCGGAGCGGATAGCGTGGCCGCGAGCGCGCGGGCCACGCACGGGCGCATACCTTTCACTGCTACCATATCCAGCTAAATAATCTCTGTGGAGCAACCGTGAACGGCGGCAAGCCGCGGGGAGGGAACACTGGCTTCCTGCTACTTACTATACAGTTCTAAACGGAAACCACGGCTAGGCCCGCCTTCCTTGCGGCGGCAGCTTGTCTGGTATCCCCAGTTATGAAAAGGTCCGGTTCGCTGACTAAGGCTGAGGCCACCTGAATGGCATCTAAGCTTCGTAATGGTGAGCGCTCCAAGCAGTGCGTGGACTTGGCGATCACTTCAGCAAGAATCTCAACAACACTGGCAGCCTTGAGATCGAGTGAAATCTCTTTCTTTATTTTGCGATACATCTGAGAAGAGATTGCTTTTTCTCGCTTTCGTCTGTTTAACGCCGAAAGGGTTTCCACAATCGCCACCACGCTGATTACGACCTCGTCTGCCTGCGCAAGATAATCGAGCACCATGTCGGAGCCTGTTTCCATTATATATTTTTTGGCGAAGGCAGAGGAATCAAAGAAGATACGCATTCAACTTCAACCCCTTTCCTCAAGGATCGCGGAAGCAAGAGAAGCGCCATCAATTCGAAATGGCCTGGATTTTTTCCAACGCTTTTGAGCCTTCGAGCGTGCCGGGCTGATAATAGCGATGGGCTCACCATGCCGGTATACTTCGAGTGTCTCGCCACTCTCCACTAAGTCAAAATACTCTTTGGCGTGGTTCCTAAGTTGGCTGAACGTGGTGGTTTTCATGAATATAGCATAATGTACAAAAGCATGACATGTCAAGCGCAAAATCCGTCCGCTGAGAGAGCTGAATTATAGTTCCCGAATTTTAGTCTCTGCAAATTAACTTTCAGGGACTTTTCGTGACGGGCGCCGTGCAGAGTCCAAACTGGGGCACGGTTAATGTTAGGCATGCTGCGCGTTGAACGGAACCTTGGAGAACTTCCCTAGCAGAGAACGTTTTAAGTTCCAACATTACGGTTATGGTCCTGCCGCAATCCAAGCCAGCCTTTTGGAGAGGATAAGTACATTTTTCCCGCGAAAAAATTGCGCTTTTAAATGTTTAAGCCAGGAGTCCTCAAAAGATTATTTAAGCGAATTAATACGCTGGCTCCGCGCCCTCGGGAACCCGGATCCAAGATGTTTTTGACTAGCAAAGTATAACCTTTACAATAGATTGCAGGCGGGTTGGCTTACCACAGCGCTTAGAACTTTGAGCGGCGCAATCGGCGGGGCGGATTATTATTTTCGGATGTAATTTTATGATGGAAAAAAGGGAAGATCGTCAACTAGTTCCATGCGAATCAGTCGAGAACGCTTCAGCTAGAGTGGCGGCCATCTTTACTCGGGCGCAGTTGCTAATAAAGGGGGCGCGCAGGGTCTTACCATAGAGCCACTTTGGGGTGGGTCGCAATGCAAAATCGATCTGCCGGACGGACGCTTGGTTAGAATTAACAAGCTTGATGAGGGCCTTAGCGTACTGCAGCTTGAGGAGAATCGGACTCAGCATGGACGCATTGAAAATGTTGTGGCGGTCATAGACAATGGGGATGTACCTCTATGCCAGGTATTGAAGACTGGGGATAAGCAGGTTGGAGATCAGATTGCGAATTCAAGAACTTAGTACACGGGCGATGAAATATTAGCTCTCGCCGAGAAATTTCTTGATTCTCACGCCACGCCGGAGACACCCGCGACTCTGCCGCCTGTCGAACCTTGATTGGTAGAGTCGTTGAAGCTCTCCTTTTTTAAAAGGGGGAACTTTACATTGATTCCAATACCCCACCTGTTGTATCCTCCCCGGAATGTTAACTCCTGAACTTTTAATGCCTGCGGGCGATATGCAGCGTTTGAAATACGCTCTGGCTTATGGGGCTGACGCAGTTTATGCGGGGGTGCCGCGCTATTCCCTTCGAACTCGTGAGAATGGATTTTCAGAGAAAAATATTCAGGAAGCTATCGATTATACTCATTCGCAGGGCCGGAAGATTTATCTGGCTATGAATATCTTTCCGCATAACACCAAGGTGGACGGCATGCTGGATGCCTTCTGCAGGTTTGCTGATTATCGACCTGATGCATTTATTGTGACGGATATCGGCATTATCGCTAAGATGCGAAAGCTTCGGCCTGATGCTGTCATACATCTGTCCACTCAAGCCAATGCTACCAATTGGGCGGCGGTTTCGTTTTATCAGGATCTTGGCATTAAGCGGGTGATCATCCCACGCGAGCTTTCGCTCAAGGAGATTCAGCAAATCAAGGAGAAAGTACCGGAGATGGAACTCGAAGCCTTCGTGCACGGCTCGATGTGCATGGCTTATTCCGGCCGGTGTTTAATCTCTAATTATCTTACGCACCGTGATTCGAATCAGGGTAACTGCGCCAATTCCTGCCGCTGGCAGTATAAGCTTGCATCCAATAAGGGTAGCCTTAAGATTATCGAGGATGAAATGGCGCCAAGCGAGTCTCCTGTGGAGGCTCCCTCTGAGTATAAAGAGTTAGAAGGCGAGTATTTTATCTCGGAGAAAGATAGGCCCGATCAGGTATTTCCGCTCGATGAAGACGAGAACGGCACGTACTTTTTCAATTCCAAAGATCTTTGCGCGATTGAGATCTTAAACGAGTTGCGCGATGCCGGAATTGAAAGTTTTAAAGTTGAAGGTAGGACCAAGTCGCTTTACTATGCTTCGATTGTCTCTCGCGCTTACCGCCGGGCCTTAGATGATTTGACTGCTGGTAAACCCTTCAATGCTGAGAATCTGCACGAACTTATCGGCACCTCCAATCGCAGCCTTATGACTGGTTTTTTTCACCGGCGTCCGGAAGAGTACGGCCAAAATTATGAAGACGGCGGTTCAAAGCCGCTTACGCATGTATTTGTGGGGCATGTTCAACGATATGATGCTGAAACTAAGATGGCCTGGATTGAGTTTAGAAATCCTGTTTGCGTCGGCGAAACCATAGAGTGGCTCACGCCGCATGGGGAGGTTAGCCAAAAGGTGGATATGATCCTGGACGCGCGCAACTCTCCCAAGCAGAGGATCTCGGGAGGAATTATTGGAGGGATGCGAGCACCTGATAATTTGAATCCCTTTACCATTTTGAGGAAAAGATTCGACCCGGAGCTGGGGCCGCATAAGAGCCCTGTTTTTGATGTCGCACAACAAGTTTCACTCAGCGCGGGTTAGGGGATGCGGCCGCGGTCTTAACGGCCTCTGCTACTCGCAAAGCTACTCCTTCTTGAAACACGCTGGGAATTATCTCTTGCTCATGTAATTCATGCGGAGCGACAGAATCGGCGATAGCGTAAGCAGCGGCGATCTTCATGGCGTCGGTAATGCCTGGAGCGCGCGCCGCCATGGCACCCTTAAACATCCCCGGAAAACAGAGCACGTTGTTAATCTGGTTAGCGTAATCAGAGCGACCTGTGGCGATAATTCGCGCGATATCCTTAATTTCGTCGGGCATAATTTCGGGCGAAGGATTTGAGAGTGCGAATACGATAGCGTCTTTCGCCATGCTCTTAACCATGGCGCGGGTAATGGAGCCGGGGCGCGAAACCCCAACGAAGACATCCGCGCCCTTCATGGCGTCTGCGACTGAGCCTTGCACGCGCTCTAAGTTAGTGATCTCCGCCAAGGCCTGCTTGACGGGATTCATGCCTTCATTTCTGCCCCTATAAACTATGCCGTGGGTGTCGCACGGGATAATATTCTGCACGCCAGCTTGCAACAAGATTTTAGTGCACGCCACCCCACCAGCACCGAATCCGTTCACCACTATCTTAAGATCCGCAAGTTTCTTGCCGGTAATCTTTAGAGCGTTAATCAAGCCTGCCAAGACCACCACGGCGGTGCCGTGCTGGTCGTCATGAAACACCGGGATATCTAGTTCGCGCTGTAAAGTTTCTTCAATCTCAAAACATCTGGGAGCAGAGATGTCCTCTATGTTAATACCGCCAAAGACAGGGGAGATATGTTTAATGGTGCCGATGATCTCCTGGGTATCTTGGGTGTCTAAACAGATCGGGAATGCGTTAATGTCGGCAAACTTTTTAAAAAGCATAGCCTTGCCTTCCATGACAGGCATTGCGCCGAGCGGCCCGATGTTCCCAAGCCCCAATACGGCGCTGCCATCGCTCACAATCGCCACGGTGTTTCCCTTGATGGTGTAGTCGTAAGCATGCCCCGGGTTATTGGCGATGTCGGTGCAAACTCTGGCAACTCCTGGGGTGTAAACACGCGCCAGTTGATCGGTGGTGGAGATGTCACTTTTAGGCAATACGCTAATCTTCCCGCCCTGATGCGCTCTGAAGGTGTCATCGTGCCATTCTAAGAGGGAAGCATTTTCCAAGTTTTTTAATAAAGCTACTACGCGCGCGGCGCTCTCTTCGCTTTTGCAATTTACGGTGACGTCTCGAATATTCACATTAAAGTCGCTGTACAAGAGGGTTACATCGCTAAGCGAGGCTTCCTCTAGGGCGATCTTTTGCATAATCTCCAGAAACTTTCCGGGGCGGTTTTTGATCTTAAGCCGTGCCGTGAGCGAGTACCCGGCGGATGGACGCTGAAATGATTCATGCTTGTGTGCTGTGCTCATATCGTTTTTTTTAAGAGACCTTTTGGAAAAAGACTAGCACACTATTTCCGTATTTTCTCTGCTCAATCTCTAAGAAATTGCTGAGTAAAAGATTCTCGTATTCTTTCGGATCGATCTGCGCAATCACTAAACCATCTGCGCTAACTAGGTCCGGTCTTTCAGCTAAGGCATGTAAGACCTCAACCCACATGCCTTTGTACTGCGGTGGCGCCACATAAATCATATCAAACACCTTGCGAGAATTTTTGATATAAGTAAAAGCATCTTGGTTTCTGACTTCGGCCAAGCCCGCCAAGCGCGTGCCATCTAAATTATCATTTATGGTGTCTATTGCGGCTTTGCTCATATCCACAAAGACGCAATGTGCCGCTCCTTGACTCAAGGCCTCGATGCCAACGGATCCGGATCCGGCAAAGAGATCGAGCCAACGTTTGTCCGCGATCACGGGTCTGAGCTTGTCAAAGAGGGCGGTCTTAACTCTGTCTAATATTGGACGAGTACCGCTACCGGGGACGGACTTTAGCTTCTTGCCTCTTGCTGAGCCGCTAACGACGCGCAAGGGACCCGCTTGTTTGAATAGAATGCCTGCAAAACATGGGCTGCCTGGTTTGTTCCTCGGTTACCTAATACAGCGGACGGTCCATATCCCAGTTCTCCAAATACTCGCAGATAAAATGCAAATACTGGCCCCCCATGGCGCCATCAACGATGCGATGATCGTAAGAAAGCGTAAGGTAGCACATCTCGCGAATTGCGATCATGTCATCGATCACTACCGGGCGTTTCTTGATAGCTCCGAGACATAATATCGCTACTTGGGGTTGGTTGATAATGGGAGTTCCGATAATTGTGCCGAAGACTCCAGGGTTCGTTACCGTAAAAGTGCCACCGGCGACTTCGTCTGGCACAAGTTTCTTGTTTCGGGCTCTAAGCGCCAGGTCGTTTAGTCCACGCGCTAATCCTACAAAATTTCGCTCTTCCGCCCGTTTAATAACGGGAACAATCAGCCCGGTATTTCCAAGCGCCACCGCGCAGCCGAGATTTATATTTTTCTTAAGGATAATTTTCTTACCCTCTACTGAAGCATTAATATAAGGGAATTGCAGAAGGCCCTTCACGGCGGCTTCTAAGAAAAACGGAGTGAAGCTAAGACCAAAGCCTTCGCGTTCTTTGAATTGATCTTTATAACGATTGCGATACTTTGAGATGTTAGTCATGTCGACCTCTTGGATCGAATAGACGTGCGGGCTAGTTTGCTTGGAGCGTACCATGTGCTCGGCGATGGCTTGGCGCATGTTGTCCATTACTACTACTTTATGTCCGTCGGCTTCCCAGTCTATCTTGGGAGCCGGCGGTGGAGCTGCAGGAGCTTTGGCGTTGGCAGGTGTGGTTGATGCTGAGGTCGAGACAGGCGTGGCTTGACTGGTTGCGAGGACGGGAGTCTTCGATCGGGTATCGATGTAGGCCAGCAAGTCCTCTTTGTTTAGCCTTCCGCCTTGTCCGCTACCCTTAAGGTTTCCTAGCTCAGAGAGAGCGATGCCGTGCTTTTCGGCTAAGCTCTTCACAAGTGGGGAATAAAAGCGATCGGATAGATCTTCCTGGCCCGTGGTGGGGGCCTTGCTAGCCTGTCCGTTTGCGGTTGGCGAAGGGGCTGGAACCGGACTACTCGCCGGAAGATTGGCGGGGGCCAACTGTGCCGTCGCGCCTTTCCCTTCAGAATCAATCACAGCGATCACAGACTTCACCGGAACCACATCGCCTTCGCCGTACTTTAGCTCCGCAATGACGCCCGCAGAAGGAGAGGGGATCTCGGAGTCAACTTTGTCGGTTGAGATCTCCAGCATGATCTCATCTTTCTTGACGGTATCGCCGACTTTCTTAAGCCATTTCGAGATCGTCGCTTCCGCGATCGATTCACCCATTTGGGGCATAACCATGTCAACTTTCATATGGCACCATCTTTTAAAAGACTTTAAAATGACTTTAAATGAAAAATTTCTCTATCAATACGCCAGAAGCTCTTTTAGGGCTGCAATCACATCCCGGTTCTGGGGCAAGATCACATCCTCAAGCACAGGAGCATGCGGCACTGCTGCGACCTCTTTCATCCCGATCCGTTTTACAGGCGCATCGAGATGCTCAAAGCAGTGTTCCGCAATCTGCGCCCCGATCTCTGCGCCGTAACCCATGAAGCGAACATCCTCATGGGCCACCAGCACCCGGTTTGTTTTGCGGATACTATTAAATACCGTCTCGATGTCGAGCGGAAGTAGGGTTCTAAGGTCAATAACTTCAATAGAATAACCCTCAGCTTGGAGCTCGTTAGCTGCAACAAGGCTCTTATTCACTAGAGCGCCCCAGGTAACGATGGTAGCCTGAGTTCCCTGGCGCACTACCTTGGCCTTTCCAATGGGGATTACATAATCAGCGTCGCCCTCGACTCCCTTTGAATAAACCTGCCGGTATAGACCCTTGTGCTCCAGGAAGAGCACCGGGTCTGAGGCGCGAATGGCGGACTTCAGAAGGCCCTTAGCGTCAGTGGCGTTTGATGGATATATCACATAGAGCCCGGGGAAATGCGTAAAAGTCGCCTCGATATTCTGAGAATGATAGGCAGCACCGTGAATATATCCACCCACGGGAATGCGGATTACGGCCGGGCAACTAAAATCTCCGCCGGAACGGTAGTGCATCATTGCTAGTTCATTTCTGAGCTGCATCATGGCGGTCCAGCAGTAGTCACCGAATTGAATCTCAGCCACCGGTTTAAGGCCCACGGTGGCCATACCGACTGCGACACCCGCGATTGAACTTTCAGCCAGCGGCGCGTTAAAGACCCGAGCACTTCCGTACTTCGCGGTCAAGTTGGCTGTCACCGTGAAGACACCGCCTTTGCCGTGCGCCACATCTTGTCCAAACACGTACATGTTCGGATTGCGGCTGAGCTCTTCATCTAAGGCGTGGTTTAGTGCGTCCACCATGTAAACCTCTTCGCCTTGCGGCGCGGCTTCAGAAACTCCCTCCCAAGGTTTGGGGTTAACATACACAAAAGTTTCCGCGTCTGCCGCGCTGGGGTCGGGTTGAGCTTCGGCCCACTCTGCGGCCGTATCGATCTCGGCCTTCAGAGTCTCTTCAAGTTTGGTAAGTTCAGAAGCGCTGGCGAATTTTTTCTGCACCAGGTATTGGCCGAGTTTGGAGATCGGACAACGCTTATGTTCCTTATCGATATCCTCTTTGGAGCGATACTTAAGATGATTATCTGAGATCGAATGGCTCTGTAAGCGCGGAACATGCGCTTCAATCAGAGTCGGGCCTTGTCCAGAAGCCGCTCGCAGGTAGGCGCTCCTTACGGCTTCATAAGATTCGATCACATCCGTGCCGTCAATTTCAGCACGATCTAAATTCTCGTAACCGGCCGCGATCTTATAGACGCTCTGACCAGCAAGCTGCTCACTGACGGGAACAGAGATCGCAAATTTATTGTTTTGCACCATAAATATTACGGCGAGCTTCTCGCGCGCAGCCCAATTCAGAGCTTCGTGAAAATCGCCCTGGCTACAAGTACCCTCACCAAGCGAGACATAGGTGACTTGATCTTTCCCTTGTTTCCTAAGCGCCAAGGCGCAACCCACTGCCTGCAAGAGCTGAGTGCCGGTAGGGGAGCTCTGATTAACGATATTTAGTTTCTTGCTGCCGTAATGCATGGGCATTTGGCGACCGTGCGAGTTTGGGTCGGCTTGTTTGTTGAGCGCATTCAAGATGAATTCTTCATTGGTCATGCCGATGCTGCCGCATAAGGCCATGTCTCTATAGTAGGGATAGAACCAATCTTTGCCGCCTTCAAACACCAGACCGGTCGCTACTTGCACCGCTTCGTGACCTGCAACGCCGATCTGGAAATGACACTTGTTCTGTTTGTAGAGGGTGATGATCTTCTGGTCTACCAAGCGCGCACGTAACATCTCTTTATAGCAATGCAAGAGCTCGCTCTTGCCGAGAGTTGTCGGTAGGTCGCGCTTCGAAGAAGCTAGGCCGTTATTTCGATGTGTGGACCCGTTGGTGCCAGGTTTGGGTTTTGAACTCTTCGCAGATGAATTAATTTCGCTGGGTTCCGATCCGCTAAACTTTTTTGATGCCGAGCTATTTAACTGTCTACCTAACTGTTCCATGGCCATATTTTCCTACGTCTATATAAGCGTCTGTAATCACATATCATTTTGCAGCGCGAGAGTCTAGGGACATGCGTGTCCGGTAGAAAGGTGGCGGTGATGCCGTAAATTCTTGATTCAAAAAGGGAAAACAGGAATTTGTAGTTTCCGCGATTTGAATTTAACCACGGAGAACACGGAGGTCACGGAGAGAGAAATTCTCAATATTTTCTCCGTGTTCCCCGTGGCCTCCGTGGTTAAAGACCCAAATTACAATGTCTTACCGGACAGCAGTGGTCTAGGGAGGTCCGCTTCGAATTCAGCTTTTCGATTCAGATAGATACAGGCCTGGGCGCAGTTTAGTAAAGCCAGGTGGCGCTTCTTCGCCGCCAATAGAGAGCACTCTCGATTTGGTACTTGAAGCACCAGTAGTATCTTTGCAGATCAAGTCACGGCCGAACATAAACGCCCATTCTTCCGAGATACAAATTGGAATGCCGGCCCGATATAATTTTAAGGCGTAAAAGGCCACGTTGGGCCAGTAACGGCGCTCACTAAAATGCAGCCGATAGAGGGTGTCGTGCTCAAGGGGCAAGTTGAGTTCAGGTGTGGCTTTGCAGCTTTTGACTTCCGGCGGATTTTGTAATGTTAAAAATAGAAGAGCGAGGCAGCCAGCAGCGATCGTTAACGGCTTTATGCCTTTGCAGCCATTTATTCCCGTCAAGATCTTGTTTGGCAGAGAGCTTATTACTAAACCGTAAAAGATAGCCACCAAGCCGTTCTGGTACCAGATTAGGTAATGATACTGTCTGCCGCTAATTCTTGTTGCAGCTGCAATCGAGGCAAGCGTGCCGAGAATCCAAACCAGACGAAAGTGGCGCTCCCAGGATCCCTTTTCAAAATGCTTTGACATAATCGCAATTAAAAAGAAAACGGGCATTAAAATCGTGTAGGGACTAACCCTAAGTCTGAGAGGGGAGAGATAAAAACGCGCTATATATTGAATTGATTCCGTCAGGCTGTGCTCAGCCGTGGCCTGGGCTCCGAAATTTAGGATTCTGTAAAGGTTACTGCTTTGCGGATTAGTCACGAATTCATAGAGCGGCGCGGAAAAAAGCAGAAATGTCACTAGTGCTAAGATCAGCCAGTGCCGTAATTCGCCTGGTGCTTGGGGACGGCGGCGCAAATACACAGCCCATGAGACTGTCAATATAGATCCAAGAACAGGCAGGGCCCCCAGATGCGTTTGGACCGCAAACGAAAAAGATAATAGTTGGGGAAGAAGGAAATCCCGCCGCCCGCTAAGAACCCCGGCACTGGCGATAAAGAATAAAAAAGCCGGAAAAACTATGGCGGCTGGGTTCCAGATAAAATGCAAAAAGTCATCACGTCCGAGCAGGCAGGCCATCACGAAGATGGCAACCATCAGGAATATGCGAAACCTGGGAACTCCTAGTGCTCCAAGTAAATAAGTAGTCCAGGTTAGAAATACGCAATTAATAATAAGTTGAGCAAAAGATGTTGGGCATTCTATGCCCGGGAGAAGGCTGCCTATGGCGGCCAAGGTGTAAAAGTAAATCGGCCCCGGGTGATTAAAGTGGTAACGGCTGTACGGCCCAAGCAGCGCCGCAAAATGCTTGGCCTTCTCGACCTCTAACTCAATCAGGGCAAAATCACCTGAGCGCCCGCAGTAACAGGCCAGTTCGGGCCAGTAATAAATGGCGTAGGCCGCGAAAAAAGCCACGATAGCAATCAAGCCTGAAATATTTTGCCAGCCCGTGCCCTGTTTCACTTGGCCGTGTTTTGCGCCCTGATTCACGGATGCCTACTAGTTGGACCAATGCTAGATACGTCGCACAAACTATGGCAATTGCTCGTGGTAATCGCAAGTGTGATTGCATTCCGACGAGAGAAGGCTGATTGACTTCGACTTCGCTGAATAGCAAGCTAGGCAATATTATAGGGGAACAAGAAATAGTGCCGAGACGGATTGCGATAATTATATCAGTACTTTTTTGCTTGCTCACGCCATTGGCTTCGCGCGCCGAAGACCTGAGCAAGCCTCGCAATATCGTATTAATAGTGCTGGACGCCGTTGGCGCGCAGCATCTGCATCTTCCTGAAGCGCCCAGGCCATATTTACCGACCATTGCCCGTTTAAGCAACCAGGGGACAGTATTCGAGCGCGCTTATACGGTGGCTCCCTGGACCATGCCGGCAGTATCGTCAATTTTGACTGGATTAATGCCTTATAAACACGAAGTCACGACCACCCGAAGCAAATTGCAGGATTCGAGCCGAACTCTGGCTGAAGTTTTGCGGGAACGAAATTTTTCAACTATGGCAGTGACCAGCCACACTTTTTTAGACGTGCGCCACGGATTCTCACAAGGCTTTGAACAGTTTAAACAGGTAAACGATACCGGCAAAACTCATTCGGCCATTACTTCACAGCTTGTAAGCTGGGAGGCTTCGAATTGGCTGAAAGATCAGGTTAAAGATCAAGTTAGCAAGGGAACCCCAAAGAATCTTTTCATGTTTCTTCATTTCTTTGACGCGCACTTTAACTTTCGTCATCATCCTGATTTTGATCTAACCCAGCAATTTGCGGGGAAGACCAGGATAAAGCCGGGAATGTCGCTGGCCGCTCTGGAGAAAAATAAGAAATCATTTAGCGCAGCAGATCTTTCGCACTTAAAATTGCTTTTGGCCGAGGAGTTGGCTTATATCGATCATCATATCGGCCTGATTGTGAAGACCTTAGAGCAGCTTGGGCTAATGAAAGATACTTTGATTATTATCACCGCCGATCACGGCGAAGGATTTATGGAGCACGGTTCGCTTGGGCACACGGTGAATTTATTTGATGAACTGTTGCATGTGCCACTGATCGTTAGCGGAGCGGGTGTGCCCAAGGGACTAGTGGTAACCGATCCCGTCTCAATCCTCGATATCTTCCCCACTATCATTCAGGCCTTAAATTTGCCTGAGGAGACAAAATATTTGGATGGCGTCTCGCTCCTTCCCAAGAACATTAAACGCACTCCTGAGCGTATATTATTGGCGGAGGTTGGTTATCGTGGGCATGATAATAAAGTTGTAGTCGATAAAGCCAGCGCGCGGGTAGGGCGGTATAAACTAATCGTAAACCGTTCCACGCGCCGTAAAGTCTTGTTTGATACCACTCTTGATCCTGCAGAGAAACGCGATATTTTTGCTGAACTAGAAACAACTAAGCCGGAGCTAATCCGTGCCCTGTTGGAAAAGCTATCCAAGATGGACGCTCCAGAGACGAAACCGAGCGGTTCGGCAATTGAGTTCAAAAACAAAGAGATCGAGCAGCTTAAAACCTTAGGGTATTTTTAATCTGAAATCCACAGGTAGGGTTCTCCTAAGAGCGCAGCTCTCCAACCCGTTGCAGTTCCAACATCTTAGCAAACCAGCCCTTGTTGCGAACGAGCTCAGCATAACTTCCGGACTCCACCACTTTACCGCTATCTAGCACCAAGACCTGATCTGCGTTTTGAATAGTGGATAACCTATGAGCGATTACAAGCATAGTTTGCTGACCAGCGATATCCTTTAGGGCCTGTTGGATTAGTCGCTCTGATTCGGTATCCAGCGAGGAGGTGGCCTCATCGAAGACCAGTATTTTTGGCCGCATCAATAGGGCGCGTGCTATACCCAAACGTTGCCGCTGACCCCCGGATAGTCGGATGCCTCTTTCGCCGATTCTAGTTTTGTAGCCCTCAGGGAGTTCGATAATAAATTGATGGGCATTGGCCATCTTGGCGGCCTGAACAATTTCATCTTCGTTGGCGCGCGTGCCGTAGGCGATGTTTGCAGCCACATCTAAATCGAACACCTCGATATCCTGTGAAACGATGGCGAGTCCCTTGCGCAGGTCGTGAAGCCGATAATCCTTGATATTTATGCCGTCGATCTCGACTAAGCCAGAGCTAACATCGTAGTGCCGAAAAAGAAGTTTAACCAACGAGGTCTTGCCCGAACCGGAACGGCCGACCACGGCTACCTGAGTTTTGGCAGGGATCTCGAATGAGACCTCGCGCAAGGCATCGGCGCCGTTTGGATACGAGAAGCCCACCTTTCTAAACGCCAGCTTACCAGTGCTTATGGTGGGAGTGTTCGCGGCTTTTGAATCTACGACCTGTGTTTTGTGTGTAAGAAGGTCTACAAGTTGGTCTATAGCTTCGACTGCGTCGCCCAAAAAGTTATAAAGGCGCCCCAGTCTGAATAAGGAGGCGATTACTTTTTCAGAAAGGGTCGCAATCAGGAAAAGAGAGCCGGGCGAAACTTGCTTAGCTGAGACTAAATATACCACATAAAACAAGATGGCCACGCGCCCCACACTTAGAAAGATATCCCGGTTTCTGGCATTGGAAAGCTCTAAACGGTTTCGTACTTCGGACAACTTCATGTAACGCGCTAGGTCTTTCTGGTATAAAGCTTGCTCGGTTTTCTCCTCAGAGAAATCCTTCACTGTCCTAACGTTTAACAGGCTCTGGTTCATCTTCCAGGTGGCTTCTCTAAAGGCCTGGTGATACTCCTTGCGATAGGGCTGAATTTTTTTCCCAAAACGGTGAAGCATCCAAAGCACCACCGGCATGAGCGCTATGAAGATCAGGCCAACTTCAAAGTTTTCATGCATGATTACCAGTGAGGTCAGAACAATCTGCACGCTGGCACCCAAAAACTGGTCATGCACAAACCAGATAAGCTCGACTAGCTTGCTGGCCCCACTATTTAAAAGGTGAACCAGCTCGCCGCTAGGATGGGTCTCGTGAAACGCGAGATCTAGATCCAGGAGTTTTTGTTGAGAAGTCTTTAAAAGGTGAGTTTCAGCATTACGCAGATCGCGGATGTAATAAGTAATGTAGGTATTCTCGACTAAGGTGTTAACCAATGAAGAGACCAGAATAAGAAAGGTGAGAAAATAGATATGATTTAGGTCGGGCGCAGGCTGAATCAACCCGTCCACTATAAGTTTGATGATATAGGGCGGCACGATTTTAATAGCTTCGAGCGCCAAGCAGAAGAAAAGCCCTCGCACCAACATGCGGGTGATATTCGGAACAAGAGTTATAAGACCCGCATAAAAAGTGGGGCGGACTTTAGAGAAATGGAGCATGCCGTCATACTAGCATTTTTCTTAGGGTAACTCATAGCATCGGATGCTCAACCGCAAGGGGGGGAATGCAAAGCGCCTTAGTCGGTGATAGTGGTGAGCATGATTTAGTACACGGGGGACTTGCATCTTGGCTCGCTCAGTGTAAACCTGCCAACTAAAACAGTTGTCCAGATGATTCAAATATCAAAATTATGTAAGGCCTACGGAGAGCAGGTCCTCTTTGAAAACGCCTCCTTTGTGCTAAATGCCGGGGAGCGTTTGGGGCTAGTGGGGCGTAATGGTTCGGGCAAGTCCACCCTTTTTAAATTAATATTGGACGAGGAGCATCCGGACTCAGGCAGCATTACTTGGCCTAAGGGTTACCGTATCGGGCGCTTATCGCAACATCTAAAGTTTAGTGAGGCTACCATCCGCGAGGAGGTTTGTTTAGGGCTGCCGCCGGATGAGCGCGATCAAACTTATCGAGCCGATATTATTTTAGGGGGCTTGGGTTTTTCGGAGTCCGACATGGAGCGAAACCCATACGAGTTCTCGGGCGGGTTTCAAATAAGGATAAATTTGGCGCAGATTATGTTATCTGAGCCGAATTTACTGCTATTAGATGAGCCCACTAACTATCTCGATATTATCTCCGCAAGATGGTTAGAAGGGGCTTTGCGCGCTTGGAAAGGCGAGTTGATTGTGATCACCCATGACCGCACATTTTTGGATAGTGTTACCACGCACACCATGCTGATTTATCGCAACGCTTTTAGAAAGATCGCGGGCGGGACGGCCAAGCTTTATGAAGCCATCGAAGTACACGAGGAAGTTTATGAAAAGACTAGGCTTAATGACGCTAAGAAGCGGGCCCAGATAGAGCAATTTATCAATCGCTTTCGCGCCAAGGCCAGCAAGGCCACCCTGGTTCAATCAAAGATAAAAGCGCTTGAGCGTATGGAGGTCAAAGAGGAGCTAGACCAAGAGGATAGTTTGGATTTTAGGTTCGCAGCCAAACCTTTTTTTGGTAAGGGCTTGATGGAGCTGCGCGGCACCAGTTTTGGATACGAGCCTGGAACGGCGTTAATAAACGATCTTAGTTTACAGCTTAAGATCGACGATCGCATCGGGGTGATCGGAAAAAATGGACGCGGCAAGTCCACATTACTGCGATTAATTGCCAAAGAGATTCTGCCTCAAAGCGGGAGCGTTAACTTTAGTGTAAACACAACGCTTGCTTATTTCGGACAGACCAACATAGATCGTCTTGACGGGGCCGTTACGGTGGAAGAGGAGATCTCGGACGCCCATCCGGGAATGCATCGCACAAAGATAAGAAATATCTGCGGCGCCATGATGTTTGACGGGGATAAAGCGCTAAAGAAAATCAAAGTGCTTTCCGGGGGTGAGCGCAGCCGGGTTTTATTGGGCCGAATCATAGCAACGCCTTCGAATTTGTTATTGTTGGACGAACCTACAAACCATCTCGATCTTGAATCGGTTGAAGCCCTGAAAGACGCCTTGCTGGAATATGAGGGCGCGCTAATGCTTGTGACGCATAACGAGATGTTGTTGCGAGAGTTATGCACGCGCTTGATAGTATTTCAAGGGGATAAGCCTTTTGTATTTGAGGGCGGTTACGATGATTTTCTAACTAAGATCGGCTGGCAAGAGGAGCAGGGCAACGCGCTTAAGCCCAGCAAGAGTGCGGGCGCCACCGTTAAACGAGCTTCCGCGCAGATAACCCCCGAAAACGCAAGTAAGCGCGCCCGAGACATCGAGAAACAAATTGCAAGACTGGAAGCTAGAATTATAAAGAACGAAGAGAAAGAGAAAGTATTAAAGCAAAAGTTAGAGCAGGCCACTAATGTTCCAGATCCCCAGGCTATTCAAACAATCTCGCTGGAGTTACATCAGGTAGCACAAACGATCGAGTCGGCCTTCGAGGAGTTAGAGCAGCACAGTAGGAGTTTGCGGGAGTGTCGGGAGTTGCTCTCTTGATTTATAGCTGCTTCGCTGCCCTAATCTCCACACTGACACTCCCGCGCTCGCTGATCCACTGCGGCGGCATGAGCCCGGCAGTACTGCAGGCCCGGCTAATTCTGCTGCCGCCCATTCCCCACTGTTCAATGATGCTAGCGAGGTAAAATACCCTTGCAATTCTACGGTTGCGAGGCAGCGAAGCGTGAATAAGCGGCATAGTTTCGGGGGTAATGCGCGGCCCAGGTAGGTTGCCCGGGTTGGTTACTTCGATTCCAGTACGAAGCACGATGTTAAGGTAAATGCTGGCCGGGTCGTGATAATCCCTATGTACCAGCGCATTGGCGATCATCTCTTGTACTGCCAAAAGTGGGAACTCGTTGCTGGTGCGCGAACCGATTTTCGAGGTGTCGGCCCCTATCAAAATATGCTTCCTGACAAACGCCATTGCAGCATCGAATTGTTCGAATAGTGTGCCCGCGATTATCTGTTGGTCAAGAAATACATCGCGTGTTCCAGTGGCAAAGCAGGCTGCGCGAATCTCGGCTGCAGGAACGATTTTCTGCGGGGTTTTACCAAACAGCAACACTGCCCCCTTGGTTAGGACTCCAGCATGCATAAGCTCCAGCGAAGTAAGAATATCGAGGGGATCGGCCAAGGAGGAGAAGTTACTATTGCGCTTCTCATTGGCAATACTAATAAACTTGTAGAGGATCTCGGTGTTAATCTCGGCAATCGTGCAATCTTTCAACAGATCTCGGTCAGCTCCATGGCCATTCTGCTTCTCCGCGAGCATCGAGCGATATTCCGCCTGTGCAAGCGCTACAGTGGACGTTCCCATTCGTTTAAAGGCTTCGCCGTAAGCAAGATGTGGCTTTAGGGGGCTTTCCTGCACTTCAATGGCGATGACCGCCTTTGATTCCAACGTTAGCCGAGAGATGCTCACGACCAAGCGCTCATCGGTATTCGCCAGTATCGATTGTGTTAGCGCTCTAAACGTAGAATCTTCGATAGCCTGCCCAACAACTTTTCCACTATCGTCAACTCCACAAACCACCACCCCCCCCGCGCGTGTTAGCGAATGCCGCGACCGTATTTACGATTAATTTCATATCGGAAGTGGACTCCTTCCATTCAAGCTGCTCGGATTCGCGCCACTCTTTCTGCTGGAGTAATGTCCCTGAAATAAACTCGTCAATTTTCATATAGAATCGGTTAACCAGAAACTAAACCACACCCACCTCGACCATATCATATCTTATTACTAACGAGCCGTACCCAGCTGATCTAACCCCACTTAATTATCCCCTGAACGGCTAACGCCATGCGTGTCCGGTAGAAAGGTGGCGGTGACGCTGTAATTTCTTGATTTCAAAAGGGAAAACAGGAATTTGTAGTTGGCGCGATTTGAATTTAACCACGGAGAACACGGCGGTCACGGAGAGAGAAATCCTCAATGTTTTCTCCGTGTTCGCCGTGGCCTCCGTGGTTAAAGACCCAAATTACAATGTCTTACCGGACAGTAGTGAGGGTGAGTACCAATTCCTAGAAAGCGTCAAGAGATTCAGACAGATTCGCCACCGTAGTAGATTCAACTGCTCTTTCTAGGTTTAAAGACAACCTAAAAGAAAAAGGGGTTGCTGTTGTTCCCGTGTTCCGGTAACATGGGAACATGGGTAGTATACCGAAATGATTCGGAGCTTTAAAGATAAGGGTTCGTAGGATATTGCAAAGGGTGACGCTACGAAGATCGCGCGTCGGCTGCTCCCTATAAATTTGCATAGACGGGCGAAACGACTTATTGCCGAGATAGATTTGGCATCAGGTTTAATTGATCTTTCTCGCCCTGGAAACCGCTTGCATGCGCTTACGGGAGATCGAAGAGGGCAGCATTCGATTTCTATAAATGACCAGTATCGAATCTGTTTCCGATGGAATGAAGGCCAGGTGTTTGAAGTAGAAATTACCGATTACCATTGAGATACGTTATGATAAAAAAAGATTTTTATATCGAGATCCATCCTGGTGAAATTCTCTCGGGAATTCTAGAAGATGAAAAGATTTCACAGGCTGCGCTTGCCGGGGCGATTGGGTGCTCTAGGAAAGTAATCAGTGAAATTTGTACGGAGAAGCGGGGAATCTCAGCAGAAATGGCCCTTAAACTTGGAAAAGCATTTGGTCAAAGTCCTAACTTTTGGATGATGGCTCAAAATAACTGGGAGTTATCGCAGGTCGATAAAACGGTCACGAAGAAGGTTAAAAAGCTAGTGGGAGATCGAGCTGCGTAAAATGCGCCGCGCAGCCCCGGGAACGAAAGTGCCTTGCACGGCAGGCTCCAACAGAACATCAGCGTCATAGCTTCCAGCAATTAACATTTCATGGATCGTAATATGAATCTCTTTTCTCCCATTTGATCCATCCAAGATATCCATCGGGGTGACCAGATGCTCGTGTCTATCTACGAGACCACCTAAACTGTTTCTAATAAAAATAATTGCTAGTAAATCTCCAGAAGCAAGCTCAGCTTCTGATGGCTTTATCGTTAAAGCAAAGGTGTAATTATATTCCCCAGCAACCTTTACCTGTCGAGCACCTGCACTCTCAACGATTAATGGCCCACCAACAACCGTAACCGCGACTCGCTTTTCGTACTTCGGTATTCCATCCCTAGCAGCAGTGACCTCGTAGTTTAACATCATTTGGGTGTTTGCGTCCGGTCTGTATCTCCCGCCCCCTTCTTTTAGAAAAACCAGTTGAGCGCCGTCCGCACATATCAGAGCTAATGTAGGTGGAGCGAAGGGCAGAACGTTTGTGCCGGAGCCCATAGCAGCATTCTCCGCTCCGCCACCAATGAAATCTGCGGAAGCATACGCGCTTCGCTCAGCCGTACCACCATGAATAGCCAACGCCATACCAATGGGCGTGTCCCATCCCCATCTCTTTCCGTCACCGCAAACTGCGTCGGCTGATGCTCTATCAACCAAGAACTGCACATATTTAGGGTTAATTCCGGTTTTGGGATCCCTTGGTCCTGAACGTGTCGCCTCTTGAATTGCTTTCAATGGATCGATCACACCTGTCAATTGAAGACCGAGCGGGGTTAGAAAAGCCGTCTTATCCTGAGAGGACATATGAGCTGCTGCAATTCTAAACCATGCATCAACCATTCTTAAATTCGTTAACGGATCTTCTCCCGCCCCAAGCGAAACTTGCGCGCCTAATACGCCATGCAAGAGACACATTCGAGCGATCGTTTGGTCCTCTTTAATGCTCCTATCTGGGTTCTTCTTTAAATCGTCGTACAATAGATCCGTAGCTCTTCCGGTCCATCTCAGTGCCGCCTCTATTAAAATATGTCGCTGATCCTTCACGACATATCGCGTCGCAAGATAGAGAGCCTTGGCTCTTTGTAAGACACAACCTTGTGCGAGCTGACCTAAGGGATCGTTGGCAAGTTCGGCATTAACGAGGGGATCGGGTAATAGCTCGACTGCCTTTTGCAAAGCTTCAAACCCACCGGACTCGTAAGTATTAATAGTTAAAAGACCGGCAAGTTCCACACGTATGTTGAGATCGTCAGGGGCAAGCTCTAGCGCTTTATAGAATGAACGTGCGGCTTCCGAGGGAAAATTACAATTCTTAAGCGCTAATCCCCGTTTAAAGTGAAACTCGGGATTTTTTTCATTTTCACGCGCGATATCGCTAAATAAATCGAGACCACTTTTCCTTGATTCAACGTCGTCTTTACCTGCCAGCTCTAACGCTCGGTTAATCTCCTTCTGGTACGGACCAACAATGCGGCCATTAGACGCAGCCAAGTCCAAATCACCCAAAGAGTCAGCTGCCGCACCTACCTGTAAGTTTAGCGCTGCTAGATCTGTTATCGGAGAGGTATTCTTTCTACTGCTAGCACAAGACACAGTCAGCAAGCTAAATAGAGTAGCTGCCGCCAACACCATCCCCCGATTATGATCGAGAAAGCTCTGACATCTATTTACAAATGATTCACGGAGTAACGCTCCCGCATTGGTAAAAGTGCCTTCATTTAAAGATAAGACTGTCGAGTCTGATGAAGGGGTTGGTGGGGCAGGTTGAAAGGTTATACCCACAAAAATCTCCTAAATCTTGTTTTGCGAGTGATTCAGGCTATCATCTTTATTAAACATAAAGAAGATAATTCTGATGGAAACAGCGGACGATCCAGCGATTTATGTAGAATAAAGTTTGCAGACTACCCTTCGCTCTCGCTCCGATTCACGGGTAAATTTGAATCGAAAGACCACTCTTTCTAACTAGCTGATCTGAAAACCAATTTTCGACTGACATGAACAGTCAATCAGCTTGAATAAGAACGCAAAAAGAGTAGGATCTTTTCAGTGTTAGAATCAATTGGCAAATATGGTTGCGACCAAGACATCACAAAAAAACATTCTGCCCGTTCTTATATTGCTTGTCGCCTTGTCGTCCACGAGCGCGTTGATTATTGAAAACTTAAGAAATCAGCGCCTTTCCAAAGGCATTGACGATCTGAACGACCAAGTGTCACAGTTGCAGAACGCCCGAGCAAATAGTGCCTTAGTAGCAGATCTCGAAATTCCCATGCCCCCGCTATCTAAGACTCCGACATACGAGTCCGGTATGCGTTCAATAAATGTTGGCGCCAAAGACTCAGCAACTACTGCGAACGAGCCGGCTGAATCCACATTTGAAATGAAGGCGCACGAGTACGCCCTAATCGCCGAAGATCGGGTAGAAGATCTTGAAGGCAAGATCGCACTTAGCGCTGAACAAAGGCGACGACTACAAGCAAAATTTGCGACCGAAAAGGCACTTGGGGCGAGTTTCCTCGACAGCGAGAGTTTGGAAGAAGATTCTGAATTCAGTAAACAGTCTGGTACGGAATCCCTTACAGACATACTTGGACTAGAACAGTTTGAAAAATATAAAAAGGCATTTACTGAGGAGCAGACGAGGAGGGCAGAAGATCGTAAGGAAGGCTATCTTTTCTTCCTTTCCCGAAAACTTTCCCTGTCCAAAGATCAGGAAGCCTTTATTCGTTCTGCCATGGACGAAGTTGAGCTGAGTATCGATGGCCAGAAGTATAACTTGCGACAAAGGATGAAGAAATTGACATCCGTCCCTCTTGGGCGTGAAGTTACTAAAGAACAAATGGATCAAGAATGGCAGGAGATCCAGGCTCTAAAGAAGGGCCTGATGCTCGAACGACAAAAACTGCTAAATGAGCAGTTAAAGGGCACACTCACAGACGAGCAAAGCAAGAAGCTGCTGGATCTACAGCAGCAAGGACTGCGTTAAGATCTTTGGTATACGGTATCCGCCGAGCGGTCTTTTTTGCCGTCGTGAACTTATTTTCCCCTATCCGATGTTTTTGATTGACTTCACTCTAATATTAGTTAGAGTTCTAACAGTCCGCTAACGGGCAACCGCTGTTCGATTTTTAGCAGATGGCAGGTTGTCCGTAAGCGAATAAAATTAGCAGGAGATAAGAATGAAGCATTTTATGATCGCTTTTATGGTTTTTGCTACTTTGCTTATTGGGTCTGTTTCTCAGGTACGGGCCGACTTTGAAGAAAGTCATGACGCCTGTTACTGGATGCAGCACGCACGCACCCAACAATCGCATTGGCATGATAGATGCGCATGGGAGATGGGCTGGGATTACGACTATGGGGATGGTTATAACAACGGGTAACCGAATCTAGCCTATAAGTTCAAACGAAAGCCACTTCTAATACCTGTATTGGAAGTGGCTTTCGTAATTTTATGTAAGGTAGCTTTGTTAGATTCAAGCTAGCTCTAACCCAGTTTTACCCGGAGAGGAGCTATTGGGCGCGCATAAGCGCACGGCGGAGTCGCAAAGGTTAGGACTTCTAATTTTGAACCGCTTCCCCGCCCGGCACCCAGCAAGAGCATGATCAAGAAAGATTGTATTCGTTTACGAGGGTACAAAGATCAGGCCGAACTAAAAGATCTATACAGCCCTCATTAATGGGCCGATTTGTACTCAAATCGGGGCTGGGCCGTCTCAACACCGGCAGGTGTCGAACCAACAATACGGATTAACCGTCAAAGGAGGCTGACGCGAACCGGTGAGCGTCAGAATTACCGCGTCGTAACTAACTGATCTACCCCCACTTTATTACCCCCCTGAACGGGTATGAGGTTGTTGTTAGAGCAATTCCTCCATGATGATTTCGATTATGTCCTTTGAGGCAAGGTAGATTGCATAGAACGTGATCGCGTTCACGCCGCAGCGGGCGATGCGTCTTTCAATTAAGTACGGAACAGGCCTGCCCACAAGCCATTCGCACAGTCCTATCAGAACCTGCCAGCCATCAAGTCCTGGGATTGGCACTAGATTGGTTATGGCAATTGCAAGACTTAACTGTAAGAGCAGGATTATAAAATATGTGATCCCGCGTTCTATATCGGAGGCCAGGGGCGCAAAGCCCCTGATGATGCCGTGTTGCTTGCTGGGGTCGTCGATAAAGGCGTGGTCGTCTTTGAAAAAGCGGATAATCCCAAGCACGCCACTCTTTGTTAACTCGCTTGTAATGTCATATGCGGCAGGAAGATCGAATCGAATCTTCTCTTTACGAAGAGAAAATCCTAGGTCAATCTTTGAGGTCGTTTCGGACCAACCTAAGCTAACTTTACGAGCCCTTGGCATGGTGAGCTTAAGGCGCTTGAACTTGCCATGCGGCAATGGGCGAAGTATCGACATTACAAGGTTTGAGTTATCAAAGGTAATTTCGCCTGGAGTGTTATCTTTTTTCTCGGCCCAAGTTGCAGAGACAATGTCGTTTACCCTGAGATCGTATTGCTCAGCGATGCTGCCAGGCGCAACGGACGTAACCGTGGGCCGGGTTTTTTCTGAGGGGATGCCAAAGTAGTAAAATCCAGCAAGCGCCAGACCTACACCTGCAACAAAGCTAACAAACGGCCCCGCGGCCGAGACCAGCAAGGGCCCGCGCTTAGAGTGCTTGTAAGGAGTTTTAGCGTGCTGGGTCTCGATTTTTGCAAGTAGCACTTTAGTTTGTGGGGTTGTTTGGTTTGGCGCTTATTGAGGGAGAGTACAAAGTGATTTTGGAGGATGGCACAGCCCTTTGCGCCATAGGGCCGACTTTATTCGACTTTTGGTTTGAAGTGTGAGCGTCGCGCCGCGGTCTGCAAAGATTGTTTAGCTTAATATGGTGGCAGTGAGGGTAGCGCAACCGTCCGAGGCCCGCGCGCTCGCGGCCACGCCCGAAGCTCCGGTCCCTGCGGCAGTGGGTTTTTATATCACATGCGCAAAGCAGTGGGCCGTCGGCATCGCGCGCGGGAAG
>CAZVWV010000027.1:0-32229 GCA_964631745.1 uncultured Bdellovibrionales bacterium | reverse complement strand
TTTTAAATCAAGAATTTACGGCATCACCGCCACCTTTCTACCGGACACGCATGGGGGCGCCACTGTGCATCGGCCCATCAGCAATGATTCCAAAGTGTTAGGGGGGCGGCTTTGGTTCTTGGTACTTCGGAACCGCTCTGGAACTCGGGTATTTGACAATTTCGCTCGTAACGTGCTAAATATTCTCGCCCTTTTGTGGAGAAGAATTTCCTGAGAGGAGTGTGTCTGTTTTTGATGCTTCGGTGTCGATTTTAGATGCGCCTCTCAAGAAGATGCAAGGTTTTCACCTGGGAAAACAACCATCTCGGAGATCTTCAGTGCTGCCAAAGAATGTTGCCTTTAGGTGACATATTCTTAATCCAGGTTTTGCAGCGATAAATATAAAGGCCTTCAGTTGTAGACATCAGGTTGTTTTGATGGCTAAGGCTGGGTTAGCGCTTGTCATGACAAGTGGTTAGACGAGTGCGGGGTACTTGAAATCGTGCTTGAGAAAGTACGTTAAATTGAGTGTGCGTTTGTTTTGGATTTTTAGCGCGCGCTGGAACTTTTTGAGTGGGATATTTGAAAGAGCTTTATGCCAACTATTAACCAGTTAATTCGACAACGCCGGATGGCCAAGCGCGTGAAATCTAAATCACCTGCGCTGGTAGGCTGCCCTCAGCGACGTGGTGTTTGTACTCGCGTTTACACGCAAACTCCGAAGAAGCCGAATTCGGCTTTGCGTAAGGTGGCTCGTGTGCGGCTTACGACTGGTCAAGAAGTTACAAGTTATATTCCAGGTGTTGGGCACAATCTTCAGGAGCACTCGGTGGTGCTTATTAGAGGCGGACGTGTGAAGGATTTGCCGGGCGTGCGTTACCATATTGTTAGAGGCAAGCTCGAAACTCATGGCGTCGCCGATCGTAAACAGAGTCGTTCTAAATACGGCGCTAAGAGGCCTAAATAAGGTTAATGATTAGGTGAGAGTATAACCGGAGAGAGTTATGTCAAGAAAGAAAAGAGATTTTTCAAGGCCAGTTCTTCCAGACCCTAAGTTTGGCGAGACGCTTGTTACCAAGGCTATCAATATGATGATGCGTGGTGGCAAGAAAGGTGTGGCCGAAAAGGCGCTTTATGCTGCTTTTGATACGATGGAGAAGAAGCTTAACGATAAGCCCCTGGCTCTCTTTCACAAGGCCCTTAGTAACGTAAAGCCGGTTGTAGAAGTGCGCTCCCGCCGTGTTGGTGGCGCTAATTATCAGGTACCGACAGAAGTGCGTTCCGAGCGCGCGGTTTCGTTGGCGCTACGTTGGATAGTAGATGCAGCCAATGGTCGTAGTGAAAAGACTATCAGTGAGAAAATTGCGGGTGAATTGATGGATGCTCTCAATAACCGCGGCTCGGCTGTTAAGAAGCGTGAAGATACACACAAGATGGCGGAAGCCAATAAGGCTTTTGCGCATTTTAGATGGTAGTACGATAAATTTTTTTTTGAAGATTTGAGTCTCTAAGGTAAATTACAGTGTCAAAGGACGATCTAAGTAAAACTCGAAATATCGGCATCATGGCGCACATCGATGCTGGTAAGACCACGACCACTGAGCGTGTACTTTTTTACACCGGTATTAATTATAAGATCGGGGAAGTTCACGAGGGTGCCGCCACCATGGACTACATGGAGCTTGAGCAGGAGCGTGGTATCACCATCACTTCTGCCGCTACCACTTGTCATTGGCGCGGGCAAAACGGTGATCGACCTGACTATCAGATTAATATTATCGATACTCCCGGACACGTTGATTTCACTATCGAAGTCGAGAGAAGTCTGCGCGTGTTAGATGGTGCCGTAGCTGTCTTCGACGGCGTGAACGGAGTGGAGCCACAGTCAGAAACGGTCTGGCGACAGGGCAACAAATTTAACGTTCCCAGAATCTGTTTCATTAATAAGATGGATAGAATCGGGGCTGATTTCGAGATGAGTGTCGGTACTATCCGCGATCGCCTTGGGGCGAAAGCGGTTCCGATACAGATCCCGATCGGTGCTGAGAGCGCTTTTAAGGGCGTTGTCGATCTGATTCGTATGAAGGCCCTGCTTTATCTGGATGAATCCAAGGGCAGCAAGTTTCAGGAAGTTGAGATCCCTGAGGATCTAGTAGATGCCGCTAAGAAGGCGCGCGAGTACATGATCGAGTGCGCGGCCGAGTGCGACGAAGATGCCACCAACAAATATCTAAGTGGCGGGGAGTTCGGCGAGGACGAGCTTAAGGCTGTTATTCGCAAAGGCACCTTGAAGATGGAGATCTTCCCGGTCCTGTGTGGGAGCGCCTTCAAGAACAAGGGTGTGCAGCCGCTGCTTGACGCCGTGGTGGACTTTTTGCCATCACCGCTTGATGCGCCGCCCATCAAAGGCTCAAAGCAGTTTGCCAAGAAAGAGGAAGAGGGGCAGATAATTCGCCACTGCGATCCCAAGGAGCCGTTCTGTGCCTTGGCGTTTAAGATTATCACCGATCCTTTTGTCGGCACATTGACCTTCTTTAGAGTTTACTCCGGTACCATCAAAGCCGGAACTAATATTCTAAACTCAACCCGAGACAAGAAAGAGCGCATCGGGCGTGTGCTAAGAATTCACGCTGATAAGCGTGAGGATGTCGAGGAGATCTCTGCTGGTGACATCGGCGCGGCGGTTGGACTGAAGGAGACTTATACCGGCGACACGCTCTGCTTGTCGGATAATCCGATCGTGCTTGAGGCTATCCATTCACCTGCTCCGGTAATAAGCGTAGCAATCGAGCCTAAGACCAAGGCCGATGAATCCAAGATGGGCTTAAGCTTGATGAAGCTTGCCAAAGAGGATCCCTCTCTTAAGGTCTCTACCGATCAGGAAACTGGTCAGACATTGATCGCGGGCATGGGAGAGCTGCACCTTGATATTATTCAACAGCGCTTGATGCGTGAGTTTGGAGTAGAAACAACAGTTGGAAAGCCGCAAGTTGCTTATCGTGAGACCATCGTCGGAAAAGCTGAGCATGAGACCAAATACGCCAAACAAACTGGTGGTCGCGGTCAGTTTGGGCATGTCTTCTTGCGTGTCGAGCCGTTGCCGCCTGGAAGTGGAGTCGAATTTGTTGACGAGATTAAAGGCGGTGTCATTCCGCGAGAGTACATTCCTGCCGTAGAAGATGGTGCCCTTGAGGCCCTTGAAGGCGGAATTATGGCCGGTTATCCGGTAATCGACATGAAGGTAGTGCTTTATTACGGCAGCTACCATGAGGTTGATTCGAGCGAAATTGCCTTCAAGATCGCGGGCTCGATATGCGTCAAAGATGCTTGCCGTAAGGCCAAACTTCAGTTGCTTGAACCTATTATGGCTGTTGAGGTCGTAAGTCCCGATGACTTTATTAGTAATGTCGTCGGAGATCTTAACCGCCGTAGGGCGCGTATCATGGGCATGGAGGCTCGTGGTGGCGCTCAAACGGTCATGGCTGAGGTGCCTCTTTCTGAGATGTTTGGATACTCGACCGATCTGCGATCGAACTCTCAAGGGCGCGCGACATTCACTATGGAATTTCATCATTACGATCCGGTTCCTGCCCACATTGCTGAAAGCCTTGTGACAAAGTAGGGGTTAGGTTGGAGATTGATTTTGACTATTTGAATTTAGTTTGACTATTTTGGTTTGACTATTACTGTTTAGGAGAAAAAACGTATGTCGAAGGAAAAATTTAACAGGGCCAAGCCCCACGTTAACGTCGGTACGATCGGACACGTCGACCACGGAAAAACCACACTGACCGCAGCTCTGGTATCAACCCAGGCTAAACGCGGTATGGCTCAAGCAAAGTCATATAAAGACATTGCCAAGGGCGGTACGGTTCGTGACGAGACAAAGACCGTTACGATCGCTAGCGCGCATGTGGAGTACGAAACAGCTAATCGTCACTATGCCCACGTCGATTGTCCAGGACACGCAGATTATGTGAAGAACATGATCACCGGCGCGGCCCAGATGGACGGCGCTATTCTCGTTGTCAGTGCGGTTGACGGCCCCATGCCTCAAACCAGAGAGCATATTCTTCTTGCCCGGCAAGTTGGTGTGCCGAAGATCGTGGTCTTCCTAAACAAGGTCGACGCGGTTGATGACAAAGAGCTTCTGGATCTGGTAGAGATGGAAGTTCGCGAGCTTCTCAATATGTACGAATTCCCCGGCGACGATACTCCGATTATTCGTGGTAGCGCCCTCAAAGCCTTAAACGGCGAAGAGAGCGAATTGGGCACCGGCTCAATCGATAAGCTGCTTGCCACAATCGATGAATATATCCCGCTGCCACAGCGCGACATCGACAAGCCCTTCCTTATGCCTATCGAAGACGTGTTCTCGATTGAAGGCCGTGGAACTGTGGCGACAGGACGTGTTGAGCGCGGTGTTGTTAAGGTCGGAGAGGAAATTGAGATCATCGGCTTGAAGGACACGACCAAAACAATCGTAACGGGTGTTGAGATGTTCCGTAAACTTCTTGACCAAGGCGAAGCTGGCGATAACGTTGGCTGTCTCTTGCGCGGTTTGAAGCGTAACGAAGTCGAGCGTGGCCAAGTATTGGCTAAGCCCGGTTCGATTACCCCGCACAAAAAGTTCAAAGGAGAAGCCTACATTCTTAAGAAGGAAGAGGGCGGCCGTCATAAGCCATTTTTCGGTGGTTACAGACCGCAGTTTTTCTTTAGAACTACTGACGTGACCGGCTCGATTAAACTTCCTGAAGGTGTGGAGATGGCTATGCCTGGTGACCATATCACTCTGGATGTTGAATTGTATCAGCCTATCGCCATGGAAAAGCAGGTTCGCTTCGCTATCCGTGAAGGCGGTAAGACTGTTGGATCCGGCGTTGTCACAGAAGTGATCGAGTAATTGTTGTAAATTGCGTAAGGGTACGCTAGCGAGCGTTCGTTTTTGGGCAGTTCGCTAGCGCACCCTTCAACTGAAATCTTCAGTTGAGCTTGAGAGGTATTTTTAAAGAGGCATAAATGCTTGGTGGACAGGGAATCAGCATAAGACTTAGAGGGTATGATCACAAACTCCTGGATGCCGCTGTCGGTGAGATCGTGCAGACTGTACGTCGCACTGGTGGACGAGTGTCTGGGCCGATTCCACTACCGACTCGCGTTGAGCGCTTTACAGTTAATCGATCGGGCTTTATTGATAAGAAATCGCGGGAACAGTTTGAGATCAGAACGCATAAACGTCTGGTGAAAATTCTTGAGCCGACCCAGCAGACGATTGATGAACTTGGTAAACTCGAGCTTTCAACTGGCATCGATGTGGAGATTAAACTGCAATAGTATCGGTGCGAATTAGGATTCAGAGTTTAGAGCGAGTAGGTTAACTAGATTTTAGAGAGGTCCCGAATAGTTTTTGGGCCTTCAGCAGCTAAAGAATAAATATTGGAACGAGGAGCGGTTAATGGCGACTCAAAAATTAAATCCCGAGGGCTTGCTAGGCGTAAAGCTAGGCATGACACAGGTGTATGATAGCGAAGGGCAGTCAATCCCCGTTACCATAATTCAAACTGGCCCTTGTGTGGTGTTAGATGTGAAGAATCAAGGAAAGCACGGTTATAGTGCTGTCCAACTTGGCATCGAAGCCCGTAAGAACCAGCGTGTCAACAGGGCTCAAATGGGTCATTTTGCTAAAGCTGGCAAGGGAGCTTTTTATCACGTCAAAGAGATGCGCTGTGATGTTGAAGCCCTAGGGTGGAACACGGTCGGTCAAGAAGTTAAGGCCACTGAGATTTTTACTGATGGCGACACGGTTGATATCTCCGGTATCTCGAAGGGCCGCGGCTTTTCCGGTGTTGTGCGGCGCCACAAGGTAAAAGGTCAGCCTTCTACTCGTGGTACCCATGAGACTCGTCGAAATATCGGTTCGATCGGTTGCCGTAAGTTCCCTGGTCGGGTCTTTAAAGGGCAGCGCATGCCGGGACAGATGGGAAACGCGGATGTGACTATTCAGAATATCACCCTGGTTTCGGTAAGGCCGGATGACAACGTGATATTGGTAAAGGGTGGAATCCCAGGTCCAACCGGTAGCGTGGTTATGGTTCGTAAAGCCATGAAGGGCTATAAATCATTAGAGGCACGAAAGGAAACCAAGGCGGCTGCTTAAGGGCCAAAGCCTTAAAGTAACAGCTTACTGCGATGGCGTGAACGGGAGGCAGAGGAGCATGAAAGAAAAAAAGACAGAAGAAAAGACAATGGAAGGGCTAAAGACGAAAGTTATCGACCTGTCGGGCAAAGAGGTTGGCTCGCTGGATCTGCATGCCGACTTGTTTGGCGCGCCCGTTAGCAAGTATTTGGTGCATGACACCGTTAGGTGGCAAAGAGCTAAAGCTAGATCGGGAACACACAGCGCGCTTACCAAGCGTGAAGTTAGCGGTGGCGGTAAAAAGCCATTCAAGCAGAAAGGCACTGGAAATGCGCGCGCCGGATCAAACACTTCTCCGCTATGGGTTGGCGGTGGTGTCTCGCACGGTCCAAAGCCGCGCGATTATGAATTCCGTTTGTCCAAACGTGCGCGTCGACAAGCTTTAGCCGCGGTATTGAGCCAGAAACTAAAGAGCGGTGAGTTAATAGTTGTTAACGATCTTAAATTGAAAGCGGTTAAGACAAAGGAAGTTGAAGCGTTCCTGGGTAAAATCGGAGTTGGCGCAAGTAGCGCTACCATATTGCACTGCGGCGTCGAGTTCACCGAAGGATTGGGGAGAGCTTCGCGTAATATACGGAGAGTGCGCGCCATGGAGATTGATGGAGTGAACGTCTATGACTTGTTGCGCCATCGTTTTGTTGTGGCGAGCAAAGACGCGATCTCAAAGCTTGAGCAGCGGGTATCGGAGAAGGCTTAGTAAGGACGGCCGAGTAAAGAAGGCATAGTAATAATTAACTCAGAGAGATTAAGAAGCAAGGCAGAGAGGAGAGAGGCAGATGGCCAGGTTATTCGCGAAAAAGAAGGCTAAACTTGAGAAGAATGCGGGTAAAAATGCGGGTAAAACACCGCGACCGTTGGATTTCGCCGTGTTGCAGTCACCCGTAATCACTGAGAAGAGCGCTCTAGCCTCGACCCAGTCTAACACGGTGACATTCCGAGTCGACCGCAGAGCCACAAAGGGTGAAGTGCGCGAAGCAATTGAGAGAATTTATAAGGTAGACGTGAAGGCTATCCGCACAATCAATTACCTTGGGAAAGTCAAACGAACTAAAGCAGCTTCTGGCCGTAGAGCGAACTATAAGAAAGCCTATGTGAGCCTAAAGCAGGGTCAAACAATTGATGTTGTTGAAGGGTTGTAGAATATATGGCACTTAAGAAATTTAACCCCACATCTCCGACTAGACGGTACTATACCGTTTCGGACTTCGCTGACATTACACGCGATCGGCCTGAGAAATCTCTTTTGAGAAAGTACCGCAACACAGGCGGACGTAATAGCTCCGGGCGTGAGACCTGTATCAACATGGGTGGCGGCCATAAGCGACGTTTTAGAATGATCGACTTCAAGCGGGAGAAGCACGGTATCCCAGGCATAGTGGCCACCGTGGAATATGATCCCAATAGATCGGCCAGAATCGCCTTGATACATTATAAAGACGGCGAGAAGCGATACATCATATGTCCCGTGGGGCTAAAGGTTGGAACCGAGATTATGTCGGGACCTGAAGCCGAGATTAAGCTTGGCAATTCGCTACCGTTGAAAAATATCCCCGTTGGACAAAACTTGTACAACATCGAGCTCAAACGTGGCGCTGGAGCTCAGGTTGTGCGTTCTGCAGGAACTACAGCACAGCTTGCTGCTAAAGAGGGCAATTACGCCATGATAAAGTTGCCATCCGGTGAGATGCGCAAAGTTCATGTTGAATGCTACGCCACTATCGGTACGGCCAGTAATCCGGACCACGGCAATATCATGATAGGTAAAGCCGGCCGCAGCAGGTGGCTGGGCTGGAGACCTCATAACCGTGGTGTTACCAAGAACCCGGTTGATCATCCTATGGGCGGTGGTGAAGGCAAGAGCGCCGGCGGACGTCATCCTTGTTCGCGTACGGGCCAGAAAGCCAAGGGTCTTAAAACTAGAGCAAACAAGAGAACTAATAAGTTTATCGTTCGACGACGTAATCGTAAGACGCAGTCGTCGGCTGGGATATAATTCGGTAAGAAATTTATTTGGAGATAGGCGATGCCACGATCACTAAAGAAAGGACCATTTGTTGACGCCCACTTGATGAAGTGGGTTGATAGGGCGAAAAACGGCAGACATAAAGGTGTCATTAAAACCTGGTCACGTCGTTCCACTATATTGCCGGATATGATCGGGTTAACCTTCGCTGTTCATAATGGACGGAAATTTAATGCGGTCTTCGTTACGGAAAATATGGTTGGGCATAAGTTGGGTGAATTTTCTGCAACCAGAACATTCCACGCCCATTCAAGCAAGCAGTCCGCTGCTCCGCCTCCGGGGGCTTCGGCGTAATTTGGTCGGCATAACTTGGTTGGCGTGATGAGGTAAGAATTTATGGCAGAGAAGAAAGTGACAAAGAGCAAATCCGGGAAAGCTACTGCAGAGAAAAATGCTGCGGGAAAAGCTGCGGGAGCACAGCCGTCCGCTAAGAAGAGTTCAAAGGGTAAAGCCGGACAACAGAAAGGCAAGCAGAAAGAGACGGGCGCTGCCTCCCGGACAGGGCCATTTTCCACCAGCGCTTCCCTTATGCATGTGAGAATCTCCCCTCGCAAGATGCGCTTGGTTGTTGAGTTGATTAAAGGAAAGCAGGTCGAGCCGGCGCTTCAAATTTTAAAGTTTAGTAATAAGAAAGGGGCCAACCTCTGCAATAAATTATTGATGTCGGCCATTACCAACGCCAAAGAGCGCGGTGGGGTTAATGTAGATAATCTCTGGGTTTTAAAGGGCGAAGTGAGTATGGGTAGAACCATCAAACGTTATATGCCTCGCGCTCAGGGGAGAGCCACTCCAATTAGGAAGCGCTCGGCTCACGTAAAATTAGTTGTAGGAGAGAGGGCTTAGGGCGAGGGGTTAGGTCATAGGGGTCCCGGTTTAAAGGGCAGTTTGATTTATACTTCGGTTTTGGATAGTATCGGGAGCCCAAAATTTTGGGACCAGTTTTAGGTAGTTTAGTGTATTCGCTAGGTTAGCGGATTGACGATTGAGAACGATAACGGGACTAGGAAGATAATTAGGACAGGGACTTAGGATAGGGATTGGGATAAAAATATGGGACAGAAGGTTAACCCACACGGATTTCGATTAGGAATCTACGAGACTTGGTCATCGCGCTGGTTTTCGGCACGCGAATACGCCAAGTATATCGGTGAAGATCTACAGATTCGTCGTTATGTGAAAAAGAACTTGCAGGCCGCCGGTATCGCCAAGATCGAGATCGAACGCGCTGCCGCTAGAGTAAAGATCAATATCTACTCAGCCAAACCCGGTCTTATTATCGGTAAGAAGGGAAAAGACATTGAAGATCTTCGAAGCCAGTTGAAATCGTTGGTGAAGAGAGATGTCTCGCTGAATATCATAGAGGTTCGTAAACCTGATAGCGAAGCCCAGCTTATCGCTGAAAATATCGCCTTTCAACTCGAGAAGCGTGTGAACTTTAGACGCGCCATGAAGGAATCAATGGGACGCGCGTTTAGAGCAGGGGCCGAAGGAATAAAGGTATGTTGTGCCGGACGTTTAAACGGCGCTGAAATCGCCCGAACCGAGCAGACCAAGGAAGGCCGCATTCCTTTGCATACACTTAGAGCAGAGATTGATTACGCCACGGCAGAAGCCCACACCACTTACGGTGTTATCGGCGTAAAGGTTTGGGTGTTCAAGGGTGAGCGCTTTAGTGAAGGCGAGCAGATGCCGGTTGAAGCGATGCAGCTATAGGGAATTAATTTACGGGTATTGGGAATCGACTATTGATATTCGGCTATTAATATTCGACAGGTGATATTCGACGGGTAACATTCGACAGGGTACGAAGAAAATAAGAGGAAAAAATGCTTTCGCCAAAGAAGACAAAATATAGAAAACAGATGAAACGCTCCCAGCATTTACTTGGGACGGAGAGCCGTGGGGTGAAGCTTGCTTTTGGCGATTACGGGTTGAAGGTGCTTGAGGCTGGGTGGATCACGAATCGACAGATTGAAGCTAGTCGAATAGCGATCTCAAGATTCATTAAGCGTGGTGGCAAGATCTGGATCAAGATATTTCCGGATAAGCCTTTGACGAAAAAGCCGGCCGAAGTTCGTATGGGCTCGGGTAAAGGTGCCCCGGAACATTGGGTAGCAGAAGTTCGTCCGGGACGAGTGCTGTTTGAAATGACTGGGGTTGATCGCGCTACGGCTAAGGCGGCCATGAGCCGAGCCGCTGCGAAGTTGCCGCTTTGCACCCGTTTCGTTGAGCGCAGTAACTTTTTGGCTTAGTTTGAAGAATACTCTGAAAAGCGGATTGAACGGAACAGTCGTAAGAAAGAGTGAAAAAAAGAGTGAAAGGAAGAGAGAGATAGATGAAGCGCCTAGAATTTTTTAAAGAGATTAAGTCACTGGATGTGAAGGAGCTTAAGGCTCGCGCGCAGACTTTGGCGGAAGAGTTGATGAAGCTGAGATTTCGGGGCGCCTCTGGACAGGTCGAGCACAGTCATCGACAGAAGGAGATTCGGCGGAATCTTGCGCGTGTGAACACTTTGATCACCAGCAAGAACAGCGCTAGCCAGCAGATTTCGTCGAGCGATTCTAACGTTTCTGGTACAGCGGCGGCTAAATAGGAATTTTGAATTATGGAAACAACCCAACAAACAACAAACGAAACAAAGCCTGCTGATTCTCAGAGTCGCGGACGGCAGAAAGGACGGCAAAAAGAGAGAGAAGGTCTTGTAGTCAGCAACAAGATGCAGAAAACCGTGGTGGTCGCGGTGGTAAGACAGGTAAAGCATGGTCGCTACGGGAAATTCGTGCGCCGCACTAGCCGGTTTCACGCGCACGATGCTGATAATTCATGTGGAGTCGGAGATCTAGTTAGGATTGAAGAAACCCGGCCCATGAGCAAATTGAAGCGTTGGAAGGTCGTTCAAATAGTAAGAAAAGCGGTAAACGCGTAGTGGGCGAGTTTATTAATCAAACTGGGTCCAAGGTAACGTTATGATACAATTGAAGTCCATATTAGATGTTGCGGATAATTCCGGTGCTAAACGGGTTATTTGTGTGAAGGTTTTGGGAGGTTCGCGTCGCCGCTATGCCACCGTGGGAGACGTGATTGTGGTAGCCGTGAAAGAGGCCATCCCTAATTCAAAGATCGCCAAAGGCTCGGTGCAAAAAGCTGTAATCGTGCGCACCTCAAAGGAAGTTTTACGTTCCGACGGGTCATATATTAAATTTGATGATAATAGCGCGGTGTTGATTAACGCTCAAAAGGAACCTATTGGAACCCGTATTTTCGGACCAGTGGCCAGAGAGTTACGTGCTGCGAAGTTCATGAAAATTATCTCTTTGGCTCCTGAGGTTTTATAGTGGATTTCCTTAAGGGAAGATTTTAGGACACATTAATATGCACAAGAGCATGGCAGATTATTCGATTAGAAGAGGCGATACCGTGATGGTAATCGCTGGCGGCAATAAGAATAAACGTCCAAACAAGGGCAAGGTCGGAAAGGTCTTGGCATTTGTAGGGCGCAAACGGGACCGCGTTGTGGTCGAAGGGGTTAATTTAATTACCCGTCATCTGAAACAGAGCGCCCCCAACAAGCCACATGGCCGCGTGCAGCGCGAGGCCGGAATCCATGTCTCTAACGTTATGTTTTATGTGGAGAAGCTTAAGAGGCCGGTGCGACTGAAGCACAAACTTTTGAGCGATGGCAGCAAGATTCGAGGATACTTGGACCCTAAGAGCAAAGAATTTGTTCAGATTACGGAAGAGGCAAAATGAGCAGGCTTTATAAGCAATACAAAGAAAATGTTGTCCCGGCTCTGATGAGCGAATTCAAGTACAAGACCGTCATGCAGGTGCCGCGTCTTGAGAAGATTGTGCTTAACTGTGGTGTCGGCGATGCCACCCAGAACGGAAAGGCGATTGATTTTGCGGTCTATGCGGTTACCAATATCGCTGGCCAAAAGCCTTTAGTTACAAAAGCTAAGAAGGCCATCTCTACCTTTAAGTTACGAGAGGGATTGCCCATCGGCGTTAAGGTGACCCTTAGAAAAGAACGCATGTATGAGTTCTTTGACCGTCTGGTTGCTGTAGCACTGCCTCGCGTAAGAGACTTTCGTGGCACGCCTCGCAAAGGCTTTGATGGGAGAGGTAACTACACTCTGGGGTTAAAGGAGCAGATCGTGTTTCCTGAGCTCAGTGTTGAAAAGGTCGATAAAATTCGAGGAATGGATATTACTTTTGTGACTACGGCACGAACGGATGACGAGGGGCGCGCGCTTCTTGCTCAGATGGGCATGCCGTTTAGAAAGGCCGTCGAGAAGGCGGGGGAAAAGACGGGTGAAAAGGCCACCGAAAAGGCGGCCTAAGTTTAAAATGGTATAGCTAAAGAGTATTTAAAGGAATTTTAAGGGAAATATCGGGTGGCAAAAACCTCATTACTAGTTAAATGGAAGCGGCCTAAGAAGTTCAAAGTGCGCGAGTACACACGCTGCCAAGCTTGTGGTCGCCCACGCAGTGTTTATCGCAAGTTTATGTTGTGTAGAATCTGCTTTCGCGGAATGGCCCACAAAGGTTTAATCCCAGGCGTAACCAAAGCTAGCTGGTAGAGATATAAATAGGTGAATTATGCAAAGTGATCTGATAGCTGACACATTAACCAGAATTAGAAACGCCCAGCGCGCGGGCCACAAGAGTGTGGCCGTACGTAACTCTAAGGCCGTCAAGCGCGTGCTTGAGGTATTGCGTGCTGAAGGCTTTATTCAAGGCTTTGATTTCAAGAAAGATGAGGCAGAGAACAAGTTTGGAAAGTTTGATGTGCAGCTAAAGTATTTCAATATGGGCGAGCCGGCCATGTCTTTATTGCGGCGTGTTAGTAAGAGTGGGCGTCGAGTTTACTCGGGCGTTGACGATCTCCCGAAGATATTCAACGGACTAGGCATCTCGATCGTGTCGACTTCGCAAGGCGTAATGTCAGACCGCGAAGCTAGAAAGAAGAAAATTGGTGGAGAGGTGATCGCCTATATCGGATAAAGTATAGGGATTGAGTAGGGAAATACTGAGTAGGGAAAGGCTTAGGGAAAGACGAGGTTAGGTAGAGAGAATGTCTAGAATTGGAAAATTACCGGTACAGATTCCGGCAGGCGTCAAGGCCCAGCTAAGCGGAAGACACGTGCTGATTGAAGGGCCGGGGGGCAAACTTGAGATGGATCTAAGCCCAAACGTTTCGCTAGAGCAACGTGATGGTGCCTTGTGGGTGAGCGCGGTTAAGTCTGGTGATCGCCGTGCAGCAAAGCAGATTAACGCTGATTTCGGTACTGCCAGGGCGCTACTCAATAATATGGTTGTTGGCGTGACTAAGGGCTGGAAGAAGGGCCTTGAGCTGGTGGGAGTTGGTTATACGGCGACTTTGAAGGGTTCCGATCTTGTTTTGACGGCGGGATACTCGCACGACGTTATCTTAAAGGTCCCCAAAGAGATTAAATGCGCTGTTACTAAGAACACTATCGATCTTCAGTCTACCCATCGTGAATTGTTGGGAACTTTTGCTGCCAAGATCAGAAAGGTTCGTCCGCCGGAGCCATATCTGGGGAAAGGTATCAAATACAACAATGAAACTATCAGACGTAAGGCTGGTAAAACAGGTAAGAAATAGGAAAGACCGTTAGGAACCCATTAGGATATCAAGGAGAGTGACTTATGTACGTTAAGTCGAAAAGTTTTAAGAAAGATACTCGCTTACGAAGAAAAATCAGGATCAGAAAGAGAATTTCTGGTGTTGAAGTTAAGCCGCGCATAAGCGTTTTTAAGAGCGACAAGCACACATATGCGCAAGCTATCTCGGACCAGTCGGGGATTACCTTGGCGTCAGCCTCAACTAAAGAGAAAGATGTCTTGGCGAAAGTGGCAGAGGTATCGGTTGAGGGGGTAGAGTTTAAAACTCGCACTTCCAAGAGTGTGGCTGCGGCATGGGCGGTAGGCATGGCATTGGGCGAAAAGCTCAAAGCTAAAAATGTGAATGAGGCCATCTTCGATCGAAATGGTTTTGTGTTCCATGGCCGTGTAAAGGCGGTGGCCGACGGCGCTCGTAAGGCCGGGATTAAATTTTAAGCAGATTTTAGGTAACAACTCTATATGGCATTGAATCATCAGATTGAAAGACGCAGAGTCCCTTCTCAGAATGCGGGTGAGCTGACTGAAAAAACGGTCAACATCAACCGTAATGCTAAAGTAGTGAAGGGCGGCCGTCGCTTTAGTTTTGGCGCTTTGATCGTGAGCGGTGACGGTCGCGGCCATGTAGGCTTTGGGCTTGGCAAAGCCAGCGAGGTCCCCGATGCTATTCGAAAGGGAGCCGACAGCGCGCGCAAAAATTTGATTCGTGTGCCTATTAAGGGCTCTACGATTCCGCACGATGTGATCGGTAAGTTTGGGCCTGCGACTGTGATATTAAAGCCAGCCGCTCCCGGAACTGGGGTTATTGCCGGTTCGGTTGTAAGAGCGGTAATCGAAGCGACAGGCATTAAAGATATTAGGACCAAATGTATCGGTTCGAGTAATCCCCATAATGTGCTACAAGCCACGATTGCGGGATTAATCGCACTGCGCGAGCCAAATTTGGCGGCGTCGATTAGGGGCATGACGGCAGAGGAGCTCGGTTACGCGCCCTTCTAACGCATTAATTTAATGGGCGAGTTTATTGAGCCGATTAGGCGGAGTGATATTAGGTATGAGTTCCAAAAAAGTAATTGTTAAACAGGTTAGAAGTTTGAGTGGGCAGGATAAGTGGCAACGCGCCACGGTGAAGGCGCTTGGGCTTGGAAGGCTTGGCGCTTCTCGTGAATTTGCGTTGAATCCAGCCTTGATAGGTATGCTCAAAAAAGTTGAGCACCTCGTCGATGTCAGACCGTTAACGGATGGAGGTAAAAATGCTTGAACTTTCAACTCTTAAACCGGCCGTAGGGGCGCGCAAGACGCGTCGTCGCCTTGGCCGTGGGGAAGCTTCTGGCGTCGGTAAGACCTCAGGAAAAGGTGGTAAGGGTCAAACTGCCAGGACTGGTGGTCACGTGCGACCAGGCTTCGAAGGCGGTCAGATGCCCCTTTATCGACGCTTACCCAAAATGGGATTTACCTCGCGGCAACAAGTTTTCGGACTAAACCGATACAACGTTGTCAATTTGGATCTTTTGAACAAATTCGAAGACGGTTCCATCGTGGATTTAGCGGCTTTACGTTCAAAGGGACTTTGTAAAGACAACACCTTGCATGCCGGCGTGAAGCTCTTGGGGCGTGGAACTCTCTCTAAGAAGTTGACTGTGAAGGTGAATGCAGCATCAGGGAAGGCTAAAGAGCTGATCGAGAAAGCGGGCGGTACGCTCGAAATTGTTTCGGCCTAACTCGTTCGGCTTGCTGCCCAAGGGATATAAACTTGATAACAAGGGATTGAGGTTCTAAATGATTGGCGGCCTAACTGACGCAGTAAAAATCCCGGATCTTACCAAACGAATTTTATTTACTTTAGGAATGCTGGCCGTATATCGGTTAGGCGTTTTCGTTTCCACCCCGGGGGTGGACGTCGAGCAGCTTCGTAAAATGTTCGAAGCAGCCTCTGGAACCCTCTTTGGCTTAGTGAACTTGTTTTCAGGTGGGGCGATCGAACGCTTCTCGATTTTCACGTTAGGAATAACTCCCTACATCAGTGTCTCCATCATGATTCAGCTTCTAACGCCGATGATCCCAGCCCTTGAAGCGCTTAGAAAAGAAGGTGAAGCCGGACGACATGTGATTACGCGTTACACCCGTCAAGGAACTATAATTCTGGCGCTCTTTCAGTCGATGGCGATTGCATACGGTTTGGAAAAACAGGGGTTAGTGCTACATCCTGGCTGGATGTTTCGTATTTCGACCATGTTAACACTGACGGCTGGAACTAGCTTTATTATGTGGCTGGGGGAGCAGATCACAGAGCGGGGACTTGGGAATGGTATCAGCATCGTGATCTTCGCCGGTATCGCGGCTCGCATGCCCGCGGAGCTATATAATACTGTTGCTCTTGCAAGAACTGGCGAAATAAGCCCTTTCTCGGTACTTTTCATTCTGGCTTTTTCTGTTCTGGTTGTTTTCACGATTGTATTCGTCGAGCGCTCTTACCGTAAAATTCCAATTCAGTATCCACGTCGAATGGTTGGCAAGAATTTAGCCCAGGCACAGACTCAGCATATGCCGCTAAAGGTAAATATGGTGGGGGTTATTCCGCCCATTTTCGCATCGGCCTTTTTAGTGGTGCCAGCCACAATCGCCTCGTTTAGTCCATCGAAGTCGCTAACTGATATTATGGCGTACATCTCGCCAGGCACATGGGCGCACGATCTGATTTTCGTCGCTCTGATTGTTTTCTTTAGCTATTTTTATACGGCGGTTGTCTTTAACCCGGAAGAGGTAGCGGAAAATTTGAAAAAGAACGGTGGCTTCATTCCTACCGTTCGTCCAGGGAAGCAGACGGCGGAGTTTCTGTACTCGGTACTTAATCGCTTGGCAATGTGGGGTGCCATTTATATCTCGGTAGTATGTTTAGTTCCGCAGTGGGTTTATATGTACTTAGGTACCGCGGGCTTTGCCGGGATTTTTGGCGGAACAGCGGTGTTGATTGTAGTTGGCGTTACCTTGGATACCTATAATCAAATTCAATCGCACATGGTCGCTAGTAGTTATGAGAGTTTTATGAGCCGGTCCACTAAGAAGCGAGGGGGCTTGGGCTCTATGAGTTACGCACGCACGAGATTGTTAAGGCGCTAAGCAGTAGTGGATCCTAGGGCGCGAGTCCGCTTTTTTTCGAAGGGAATTTAAATTGGCAATTCGATTAGTTTTGCTGGGACCTCCTGGAGCCGGTAAAGGCACCCAAGCTGTTAACGTAGCAAAGGCAGAACGTATTCCCCACATTTCGACGGGAGAGATGATGCGGGCAGCTGTGGGCTCCGGTTCGGAGCTGGGGCAGAGGGTTAAGGCCTTCATGGATTCCGGTGCCTTAGTCCCGGATCAGGTGGTAATTGAAGTTATTAAGACCCGGCTTTCTAGCCCGGATTGCTCCGGCGGGTTCCTTTTGGATGGGTTCCCCCGTACGGTAGAGCAGGCCAAGGCCCTAACTAGCCTCCTAAAGGAACTTAACATGAATGTCACGCACGTATTGGAGATTAGGGTTCCTGAGGAAGTCCTAGTTGAACGTATTCGTAAGCGAGGAGAGCAGGGGTCTGGGCGTAGTGATGACAGCGTTGAGGTAGCCCGGAAGCGGTTGGAGGTATACCGTGCTCAAACTGCCCCGGTAACTAGGTATTATGAAGAGGTGGGCGAGGTCATCGGCATAGATGGTACCGGTAGTCCTGAAGAGGTCGGGCACCGTATCGCAGGGGCGTTACACCAGGGTGCCGTGGCCTTGTAAGGCTGAGTGCTATCGCCTGCGAGCGTGGTGTTCGGTATCGTAAAACGCGCATTTATTGGGCCAGACCCTTGACCCAGAGGGGTTAAACGGATAATATTTTGCGCCTTGGCTGCCTGTGTGTGGAACCATCGGTATTGCGGTGGGTATGTAAGGCTGTTTGTTTTATTGTTTGATTGTTTCTCTGGAATTGCCTAAGTAATCGGAATAATTAATAATAATAAATTTTATATATTTAATTTGTTGGGATCTTTGTGAAAGTTAGAGCTTCGGTAAAGCCGATCTGTAAAAATTGTAAAATTGTTCGCCGTAAAGGGCGTATTTATGTGACCTGTAAACGAACCCCAAAGCATAAACAGCGACAGGGATAGAGAACAGGATAGAAATTTTTTATTTTTTTAAATAATTTTTTAGTAAATTTGATTGGTATTTTTTTGGTAATAGTATGCCACGTATAGCGGGTGTTGATCTTCCTAAACAGAAAAGAGCGGAATATGCGCTTACTTATATTTTCGGGATTGGCGTAAGTCGTTCGAGGGAGATCTTAACTGAGGCTCGTGTGCCGTTTGACACTCGTGCTGACAAGCTCACTGAGGACGAAATTGCGCGCATTCGTTCACTGATCGAAGGTGGTTCGAAGGTGGAAGGAGATCTTCGTCGTGATGTGCAGATGTCGATTAAGCGATTGATGGATCTGGGTTGTCACCGTGGATTGAGACACAGAAAGAGCCTCCCTGTGCGCGGGCAACGTACTCGCACTAATGCTCGTACGCGTAAGGGCCCTCGAAAGGCTCCTGTGGCCGGTAAGAAGGCGCCGACCAAGAAGTAATACGGTCGTTTAAGAAAAATAAAGAGATTTGAAACGGGAAACAAATTAAGATGGCAGACGAAAAAACAGCAGCAACTACCACTACAGCAAAGAAGAAGAAATCGAAGAAGAATATCCCTGCAGGCATAGCGCATATTCACGCCACTTTTAACAACACTATCGTAACGATCACCGGACCGAACGGAGAGGTTGTGTGTTGTTCGAGCTCCGGAAGTAACGGATTTAAAGGCTCCCGAAAGTCCACGCCATTTGCCGCGCAGGTAGCGGGAGAGACCGCAGCGCGAAAGGCTCGCGAGGTCGGTATGCGTTCCGTGCATGTGTTCGTGAAGGGTCCTGGCTCCGGCCGTGAAAGCGCCCTGAGGGCTCTGCATGTCGGTGGATTGGGCGTAAGCATGATTAAAGATATTACTCCGGTGCCGCATAACGGTTGCAAACCGCGTAAGAGTCGTCGAGTGTAAATATCGCATATAGGAAATTTTAAAGGAGAATCTAAATGGCCAAGTATTGTGGCGCAGCTTGCAGGCTTTGCAGGCGAGAGGGGGAGAAATTATTTTTAAAGGGCGAGCGCTGTTACACCAGTAAGTGTGCGATTGAGCGACGTCCGAGCGCCCCTGGGCAACACGGCGCTCGACGCGGTTCGTTCTCAGACTTCAAAATGCAACTTCGTGAGAAGCAGAAAGTTAAGAGAATATTTAACATGCTTGAGAAGCAGTTTAGGAAAGTGGCTCATAAGGCCCTGCATTCCAAGGGTGTTTCAGGCACAGAACTTTTGCAAAGTTTGGAACGTCGGCTCGATAACATGGTTTATCGCATGGGCTTCGCTTCTTCAAGGCGACAAGCGCGGCAGCTGGTTGGGCATGGCCTAATCACAGTAAATGGCAAGCCGGTCAATATCCCATCGTATCAGGTGGATGTTGGGGATACCGTCGAGGTGCGTGAAAAATCGAAGAAGAACGTGACCGTTCAAAGCTCGATTCAGAATGCGCTAGGCCGCTTTATTCCAGAATGGGTAACTCTAGATAAAGACGGTGTAAAGGGTGAGTTGAAGGCGCTGCCGGTGCGTGAGCAGATGGCGCAGTCAATCAAGGAAAATCTGATCGTTGAGTTGTATTCTAGATAAATAAAAGATTGGTGAAGGTTTCTTGCTAGGTAAGAATCTAGGTAAAATTATTTTGAGCATAGGAAAACGATGAAGAGAATTACCCTAAGAGATTTAATTAAGCCCAAGAAGATTGAGATTGAAGGCGGTACTAGCGATAGCCGTTATGGGCGCTTTGTGGCCGAGCCACTCGAGCGAGGTTTCGGGCAAACTATCGGTAATAGTCTTCGTCGAATCTTGTTGTCGTCGTTGCAGGGCGCAGCTATTACCTCGATCAAGGTAGAGGGAGTGATGCACGAGTTCGCCACTATCCCTGGAGTGGTCGAAGACGTCACTGAAATTATCTTAAATTTGAAGCAAGTTGTGCCTCTTTTGGAGGATAAGGAAGAGGCCCATCTTCGCATTGAGGCTACCGGCCCCTGCGAGATAACTGCGGGTATGATCAGCGGCGATCCATCTGTGCGCATCCTTAATCCTGAGCTGCATATAGCCAGTCTCGGAGAAGGCGCCACCTTCAAGATGGAGATTACTGTTAAAGTGGGTCGTGGATATGTTCCGGCCGAGAAGAATAAGGTCGAAGGCGTGCCGATGGGGACGATCTTCATTGATGCCATCTTTTCGCCCATAAGACGGGTTAACTTTAATGTAACCCAGGCGCGTGTTGGACAACGCACAGACTACGATAAGTTGATTATGGAGATCTGGACCGATGGTAGCATCGATCCAAGATCCGGCGTTGCTCAAGCAGCGCATATTTTGCTAGACCAGCTCGGTCTCTTTGTAGGCGAAGGTCTTGTGATCGAAGAAGAGGTGCAGACTAGCACCGAGCCCAAGAAGAAATGGAGCGATGGGCTCTTTCGCAGAATTGATGAGATTGAGCTTAGCGTTCGAAGCGCCAACTGTCTTGAAAACGCGGATATTAAATACATCGGCGAGTTGGTACAGAAGAGTGAGGCTGAGATGCTGCGTACCAAAAATTTTGGTCGGAAGTCATTGAACGAGATTAAGGAGATCTTGGGTGAGATGGGGTTGTCGTTAGGGATGAAGGTTGAGGATTTCCCAACTAGGTCCGAGCTTGATTCCATGACTCGTGAGCCTGCTGAGCAGTAAATTGGCAGTAAATTGGCAGTAAAACGGCCGGTGGAATTTGGTCGAGAAATTATCGTAGAAAGAGGTACACGCTATGCGGCATAGATTAAGTAATAGACAGTTGAGCCGGTCATCGTCTCATCGGGGAGCGTTGTTCAGAAATATGACTACTTCGCTTTTGCGCTACGAGCGGTTTGAAACCACCATACCTAAAGCCAAGGAGTTGCGTAGGTTTGTTGAGCCGTTGATTCGCTTAGCCCGTGCCGATAGCCTTGCGGCTCGTCGTAAGGCCTACAGCTTTATCTATGATAAGGCTATCGTTCATAAGCTTTTCACTGATATTGGACCGCGGTTCAAGGCTCGCTTGGGGGGATATACCCGAATCTTGAAAACTGGGGTCAGGCATGGGGATGCGGCGGAAATGGCGATTGTTGAGCTCTTGTCGGAAGACAAGAAACAGCCTTCTAGCGTGGTTAGCACTTCCGGCGATAAGGCATCTGGTTCGGAGAAAAAGGATAGCAGTAAAGCCAAGAAAACGGCTAGCAAGAAAACTGCTAGCAAGAATGCTGCGAAGAAGGCAGAGTAGCTTGACCGACCTGCTTGATCTGCTGGGAGTATCGGATACAGTAGTTTTTTCAAGCTGAAAAGAGCGCTTGGTAGGTTCAAGAACTGTGATTTGACTGTGATTTGACCTAGCGCGGTCAGATTTGTACATTATGTCCATGTTATCTGGAAAAAAATTCCTGGTCTTGGGGGTGGCGAACGAGCGTAGCATTGCTTGGGCGATCTCGCAGGAATTAAAGAAGGCCGGGGCCGAACTCGCCTTTTCGTATCCTAGCGAAGCCATTGAAAAACGGTTGCGTCCTTTAGCCAAGAGTCTTGGCTCTGAGTTTGTTTATAAGTGCGATGTTCAGAGTGATGAAGAGATCGACAATCTATTTTCTCAGGTGAAGAAGGATTGGGGCGCTATGGACGGCATGGTGCATTCGATTGCGTATGCTGACAAGAACGATCTGAATGCGCGCTTCTCCCGCACGACCCGTAACGGGTTTCAGCTTGCACTTGATGTCTCCGCATATTCTCTGATCGCGACGGCAGGACGCGCCGAACCTTTGATGCAAAAAGGCGGCGCCATTGTTGCCTTAAGTTATCTTGGGGCAGAACGTGTAGTTCAAAACTATAATGTTATGGGCGTGGCCAAAGCTGCGCTCGAGTCAAGCGTAAGATATCTGGCCTACGATTTTGGCGAACAGAATATTAGAGTAAATGCTTTATCCGCGGGTCCGCTAAAGACATTAGCAGCGGCTGGAATTCCTCAATTCAGGGAGATGCTCGCCATGTTTGCGGAAAGAGCTCCGCTAAAGCGCAATGTGACTTTGGAAGAGGTGGCTCAGGCCGCGGTATTTTTATTAAGTCCGATGGCTTCAGGTATTACCGGTGAAACCATGTACGTGGACTGTGGCTTCAATGTCATGGGAATGTAGGTGCGCGCGCCACCGGATTTGCATAGGCCACTATAAATGACTTGTGATGCGCTGATTAACCTAGCCGACAAGATATTAAGTTTAGCTCCGCAGAGCCCAGAGGCTCTTGAGAGCATAGCGGCCTATGCAGAAGCCTTTGCCGAATGGAGCGCTGTTACCAAGATTGAAAAGCTCCCCCAAGATACTTTGAGCGAACTATCCGAAAAACATGCCAAGGTGATCAGATTGGCGCGCGGACTCCAACTGGAGACCGCCTCGGAGCTAAAATCCTTGCAGAGCAGGGCCAAAGGCATATTAACCTACGCTGATTATCTGCCGCGGAGAATCAGTATGGGAATAAACAGAAAAGGATAGTAAGATTCGGGCATGAGATATTTGTTAGCGCTAATGCTGTCAACGGTAGTCGGCTGCGGCTACCAGTTTCAAGGGGTAGGAAGCATTCTTCCGCCGGATGTGAAGAGTGTTTACATTCCGATCTCAGAGAATATTTCCACAGAAACATCATTCTCCACCTTGCTTACCGAAGCGCTGCGTGACCGTTTCGAGCGTTTTGGGGTGGTGAGCGTGCTTGATTCTCCCGAAGGGGCCGACGCCGTTTTGCGCACTAAAATCTTGAAAGTTGGTCAAGACTCACAAAGCGTAACCTCTAAGACCGATATCGCCCTTCAAATGAATACCAATGTGACCATTTGGGGGGAGTTAAAGCGCCCTAGCGGCCAGGTGTTGTGGCGTGACCCGAAGTTGGTGGTGGGGAAGGCCTTCGGAAGCACCAGCGATTCTGTTGTCACCAGCTCGGTTGATTTTGCTTCGGGGGGGATTGGGGCAAGTGATCTAGGTGGGTTAAGCTCCCGGGAAGTTTCGCGCGGCCAGGAGCAGGAAACCTATTCGAACCTCGCCGATCAGGCCGCCAAGATTATCTATGACCAGGCCGTGGCCCCGGATTTTTAAGGGCCCCATGTAATTCCTCAGTAGAATTTGAATAATTCCTAAACTTTTGCTAATCTCACTTCACTTTAGAAGGAAGAGTTAAACATGCCAAATCATAAATCATCGATTAAGCGTCATCGCCAAAGCCTTAAAAAACGGGATCATAACCGTACCGCAAAAGCTTCCGTGAGGACTGCGGTTGTTAAGGCGCGGGCCGCAGCGGTTTCAGGTGATGCTGTCAGCGCAAAGGCAGTCTTGCAAGAAGCGGAGCGCAGTATTGCCAAGGCCACTTCAAAAGGAATTTTTCATAAGAAAAACGCCGCCCGAAAGATCAGCAGGATGTATGCCTTGCTCGCTAAGGGTCAAGCAAACAAGGGTCTAACTAAAGAGAAAGGCTCGAAAAAGAAGAGCTGAGTGCGGAGCGCCGACGACTCGTCGGCCGGTGGTCATAATGGCACTGCTTGTTAGGGCGGCAGCCACCACCCGTTCGCACTTATTGCCGCCTGTCGGCCTAAGAATTAGTGCCACCTCGTGGCACCGGCCGACGAGTCGTCGGCGCTCCAAAATATATTCGTGCTACTTATCTTTAACTTTCGGAAAGAACTGATCGCTCCAGGAAGGTGTCGTGCCTTGCTGGCCCTGATAATGTCCGGTGCCGCCTTCGCCGTAAGCCACTTCTGGTGGCGACTCCATCCCCATAAAGACAAGTTGAGCTATGCGCATTCCGGCGCTTAGTAGACGAGGGTAGGGCCCAAGATTTTGTAGCTCTAAGGTTATTTGACCTTGAAAATTGCAATCTATCCATCCACTGAGACTGTGGTTGAGCCAGAGTCGTCCCAGCGAGCTTTTAAGCTTTAGATCTGCTACTACGTCCCGTGGCATCTTCACGTACTCGCGAGTGGTGGCCAAAATTACCTCACCCGGGAATAGCGTAAAGGTATCAGATTTTATACGCTCGGGGTCGCGGGTGGGGCAGATCCAATCGTTATCTAAGGTAACATCGTAGCTTGCTGGGTTAATTTGTTCCGGGCTAAAGGGTAGGATACCGCCCCCCTGTGCCCATGCTCGAATCCAATGATCTGGCTTAATCATGGGCAGTCATATACAGTGTTTTTTGGGCACGGTCAATCTAGAGTGCTATGCTACGGAAGGACCGTATGGCAGGAGCTTATGGCAGGGGAGATTTTATTCGAAAAGGTGTTACTGATCGAGGATGAACCCGCGCATGCCATGCTGGTACGAAGGGCTTTTAAAGGCATGGTGGCGGAGGTGATTGAAGTGGCGAGTGTGGAAGCTTGCCGCCATCAACTAAACACCGCTAGGTTTGATCTGATTGTAAGCGATCTGAACCTGCCTGACTCATCGCACGGGGCCCATGTTCGCAGTTTGGTGCAAAGCTTTCCGGAGCTACCCGTTGTAATCCTGACCTCCTCAAGTTCGCTCAACGATGCCGTCGAGGCTATGCGCTCCGGCGCCAGAGACTATCTAGTCAAGGATTTCGACGAAAACTTCAGCGAAGTCTTAATGTTCACACTGTCGCGTATCAAGGCCGCACAGCTTCTTGCCAGCGAAAAACTGCGTTTAGAAGGAGAGATGCGAGTTCTACGAATTGCTATAGAGAACAGCAATGATGGGTTGGCGGTTGTGGACGCGGCCGGACGGGTGCTTTACGCCAATAATTCGTTTGATCAGTTCGCCAATTTTTGCGGGGGAGATCGGCGAAATATATTTCAATTGTTTACCGAAAAAGTTGCTAAGTGGCAGAGTCTAAGTCAATCGCTGCAACATAATCTGCAAGAGCTGCCGGGCGGCTCAGTTTGGAACGCAGAAGTAAATTTTGTGGATCGACCCAGCACTGCCTTCGATCTAAGTTTGTCGGTGATTAAAGCTAATGAGCGTGATGCGCGCAGGGGCTGTGTAGTGTGGTTAAGGGATATTAGTGACCAGAAAAAACGGGAAAAGTTTCAACGGGAGATTCTCTCAACCACCACGCATGACCTAAAGGGGCCTCTTGGTGCGATTATTATCTCTTCGGAGCTGCTTCAGGAGATGCTTAAAGATCGGGATAAGGCCCGCGAGATCGCTCTGCGTGTGGGGTCATCGGCGCATAGCGCTGTGAATTTAATCGATGAGTTTTTGAGTGCCCGGCGTATTCAAGAGGGAAATTTTATTCTTAAACCGGTACGATTAAATCTGGCCGCGTTGATAAAATCTGTCCTGGAAGACTATACCACCATCGCGGCCTCTCGCGGGATATCGCTTGAGAACAAGGTTGACCCCGAGGCTTCACTCTTTGCCCGTGTTGATAAGTTGGGATTCGCGAGGGTGCTCGGAAATCTATTAAGCAACGCTCTTAAGTTTACCCCCCGAGGAGGCAAGGTAGTAGTGGCGCTTACTGAAGTTGGTGACGGTTTTGAACTTTTGGTTTCTGATACCGGAAGCGGTATGGAGCCATCAGGTATCGCCAAGATTTTCGAACGCTTTTCCCGGCTGGAGCAGCATAATCAAACCGCCGGCACTGGATTGGGACTCTTCGTAGTAAAGAGCATCGTCTCGGCCCATGGTGGCGGCATTGAAGTAACAAGTGGTGTCGGTGTGGGCACTAGCTTTACCGTGCGTTGGCCACAAAATCCGCCGGTGAATGAACGTGGGGAGTTAATCTGTTTGGATTTTGCTTGAGCGTTAATATGGAAGGTGTTTTAGCAGCGGTACAAAATCAGCTTGGGGAGCATTGGCAGCTTGCCTCGGTATTGGTGGGCGCCGTATTGGTTTGGCTAGTTCTTCGACTCGCGCGGGCGTTACGGTCAGGGCTGCCCAGCCACGCCGATTGGGCCAGCCGAATAAAATTTTCGTCCAAAGAACTTACGGTTCTTAGGACATTATGGCAGTGGCAAAAATCCGGGCATGCTCCCACAGGAACTACTCTAAGCCTACTGTCCCCAGCCGAAATGGCGGTGCTTATGGCAAAGATTGGGCTAGACAATGTGCCTGATGAGCTAAGATCGGGGGATGAGGAGAAAAAGCGGGCCCAATTAGCATTAAAATTTGAAAACCTGGGCATGGACTCTGTGGAGGCAGAAATTACAGCCGGTATGATTGCGGGTCGACTGGGACCGGCCAATGATTTATAGTTCGATTGTGATTTGTCTTTAATATGAGCCTAGATGGGTATATGAGATATTTTTTAATTTTGATGATTTCGTGCAGCTTATTGGGTTTAGTCGGATGCGCCCCGCGGGGTGAAACCAAGAGTGTTGAGCAGGTGCTTGAGGACGCAAAGGCGCGCTACCAGGAAGTAAAACCGACCGGGAACTTGGCGGCGAATGTATCCAGCACCCTGACCAGCTTAACCTCGAATATGAGTTCCATCGAGCGCGGCATAGCGGGCTTGTCCCAATCCGCAGGTGAGATCGCTGAGGGGCTTACGGCGTTGGAGCGTCACGCCGGATACACCTCGCGTGCTTCTATGGCTGAATTGATTGGGCAGTATAGATCTTTGGCTGCTACGAGTAGCGAGGCTGAATCGAGCACTGCTGCTGCCGCGAAACTGTTAGTGGCGCGCACTTACAATCTTTTAGCGAGTGAGTTAGAAACTACTCAGTTTGCTCTTAATTAATGGCCGTTTAATGGCTGAGTTTCTTATTTGCGCGCCCTAGATCGAGAGTACGCGCAAAATCGATCAAACGTTTACCGTCTTTGCATTTAGGGGAGGAGAGCTGAAGCAGAGCTCCTCTTTTTAACTCCACCGTTAGCAGGCACTGTTCGGACTTGGTGCTTATCAGACGCGCATCTAGTCCTCGCACCTTAACCTGATCTTGAGTGGCAGTATTCCCCGGGGCGTTTCTAATGTTTGAGAATGCCTTTAGCAGATTCTCTGTAGCTTGTTGGATGAAGCGAGGATGCGGAACCAAAGCAGTCAACGTTATAACGGAGTTGTCCTCTTTTGAGGAGTATCGGGCTATGGCACGCGCGTACTCCGGTTTTTTGCGAGGGTCCTCGCTGAGCTTGGTATAAGCAAGCGTGTTGGGCGAAAGCCAGCTAAGTAGTTTAAGTGGGCTTTTTTGGTCGTCAAATAGCGTAGAAAATTCAGAGCGGTTATCAATCCATCTGGAACTTTTGCGCACCTTAACGTCGGCTTTATGGGCCACCTTGAGCAAGCCTTTATACTGATCTGAGGCGACAAGCTCGGAAAGCGCATCGGCGCAGGCTAGGTCGGTAATGGCCAGAAATACGAAAATAATAGTTAGAAGGCAGCGCGCGAGCATATGTGTGTCCTATAGGTGTTATGCTGCTTATTATGGATGTGTGCGCTAGATGCAGGGCTTATGTGCCAGCCTGCTCTTCAGATTCGTCTTCGTCCGTGACCCGAGTGGTCTTTAACTTCTTTCTTAGTCGGCCCAAGCGTGTTGCCGGACCTTTGCTGCGGTCGATACAGAATTTTTCTAGGGCCTCAAACAGTCCGTTCTCGCCGTTCTTGCAAAATGTCTTGGCGAGTTCGGCTGAGCGTCGCAGGGAGTTCATGGCTCGCGGAAGTTCCCGTTTGGCGGTTTCGAATTTCTCGGCCTGGCGTAAAATCATGGCAGCTTTATCGAGGCTTCCCATCATGATGGCCACTAGCGCTTCGTTCCTGTCTTTAGCTTGCAGCACCGCCTGTGACATAGGCTCACCCTTAGAGGCGCTGACGATGGCCTGTTCCACGGTTTCGATGGTAAACGGTTTGCACAGATACCCCTTGGCGCCCATCACCAAAAGGTCGAAAACATCATCGACATTGGGCTCGTAGGAGGAGGGGATGCAAATGATGCTCGTATTAAGCTCCATCACTTTATGCAGGAATTCTTTAGCCGGCATATTAGTTTTCTTGGCTTCGAAAATAATATGGGTCACGTGTCTGTCGGCCATACGCTCAAGCGCTGTGGCGTGGTTGGGGGCGTCAGAGATGCCGCCGTAACCAAGCTGTCTTAGGCTTGTGCGAAAATTATTACGGTCATTTGAATCTGAGTCGACAATCAGCACGGTAGCGCGCGATCGCTCGGCTGGCGTCATACTTAGTTGAGTGCTGTCAGTATCTAACAATCCCACGGCAGTATTAACCTTAATCTACTTCTTAGAATAAAGTATCGACCAAGCTCGAAAGTTGCTTAAGCGTTTTTCGTAGACTTGAGAAAATATCGAAATCATTGGAACTTTACCGGGATATAGCCGCGATTCTGGCTCGCAAAGCGCTCTGGCGCTCAGCATCGTGACCAGCTAGAGAGTGCAAAAAGTGCCCAATTTGGTCGGTTTTTACACCTGCGGACAGCATTAGTTCCAGAGCCTTTTTGTCAGCTTTAAGCTCATTTTCCAGTCTGAGGCTGTAAATTTCTTGGGGTAATAGTGTCGAGCTAAACTGAGTGCTGTGGCCCAATATTAAATGCGAAATCTCATGCGCAATCACGAAGCAAAGATCCGGATAATTTTCAAGGCGTTTCAGCAAGGCGCTTGTCAGAATGATTCGATTGGGCCCGACTGCAAAGGCGTTCTCGCTGGCATTTTGTATAATTTCTATGTGCGGAGTAAATCCGAAATAGTCTTTTAGGTCATCCCCCGCAATTTTGTGCAGAAAAGACTCGATTTCGGTCGCGGGAGTTAGCTCTTTGCAAGCAAAGGGTCTCACCAGCAAGAGAGCTGCCAAGAGAGTGAAAACTACAAACAACCTGGGCGTCTTTAGGCGAGCAACCATTAAACCTAAAACCTCTATATTATTAAGAATCTTTTTGGATGGTTCTTGATTCATAGTTAGGGGAGTTGCATCAAACGCGGGGAAAGGGGAACTACACGATTGTTGTTTAATATCGACTGATTTCAGCCGATTATGCTGTTTAGGAGCTAACTTTTAGAACGCCGAATACGCGTTCTGAGTAACAATCACTGGTCAGAATCACAGGTCAGAATCACTGGGCGACTACATCACCACTTACTTAAGGAGCCAGAATTGAGCCGGCGTCAGCGTAGAGAACTAAGAGAGGAGATGCGGCGCATTCTCATGAGTCTCGATAAGCGCTGGATTGCAGCGGCGAGTTCGGAACTCGCGGCGCGTTTGAAAAAACTTGTGGGCGAATCAAATCAGTCCTTGGAACATGTCTTAGTGTTTGCGCCATATTTTACGGGCGAGGTAGATCTAAGCTCGTTTATTAATTGGGCCTTAGAGCGCTACAGCGTATACTTACCCTGCGTGTCCGAGAAGGGCGTGCTGAGCTTTTTTTCGATTAGTAAAAATTGGAAGTCGGAGCTGGTGCAAGGCCTGAGCGGAGTGCCGGAGCCTGCCCTATCAGGGAACGCCTACGATGTGCGGGAGGCGCACCAGACAGCGTGTATTGTTCCTGGGCTTGCGTTCGATAAGGATGGGAATCGTCTTAGCCAAGATAAGGGACTTTATGACATATTTTTGCGCAAAGGAGCGATGCCAGAATCCCTCAAGTTGGGAGTGTGCTGGTCACTGCAACTTGTACCAGAGGTTCATGCGGATTCACATCACATCATGATGGATTATGTCTGTCATGAACGCGGCATCGTTACTACGGCGCGTGACTTTGATGAGGATTTTGAAGAATGATATCTGCTGCCTGGCTCCCTACAGTTGTGATTTTGGCGCTTTTAGCGGGTGCAGCGCTGGGGCAGTACTGGCGCGCAAGCTGGCTGCGGCGCAATCAAGCCAGGCTGCGTAAAGAGGCCAAGCAGATCTTGCGCGCTGCTGAGCGCACCGGTCAGGGAACAATTATTGATGCAGAGCTTAAGGCTAAGTCTATCGTGCTCTCAGAGCGCCGAGCCTTTCAGAGTGAATCTGATTCCTTACGAGGGGAGTTGCTTGCGCGAGAACGGCTTCTAAATCAGAGGCTTGAATATCTTTCGGAGCGTGAGGCCGATTTGGAACGTCGGCATGCAAAGTTAGACCAGAACTCTCACGAGCTTGAGGCACTGAAAGCGGATATCGTACAAAAGGAGAGTCAGGTGCTAGCTAGCCTCGAACAGGCTGCCTGTTTGACGGTTGAACAAGCCAAATTAGAACTTTTGGAGAGAATGCGTGCCCAGGCCAAAAGCTTCAGCGAGCGTGAAGCTAAGTCGATTCTCGCCGATGCCAGGATGGGCGCAGAGAGAAAAGCCAGAGAGATTTTGGCGAGCGCCATAGAGCGGCAAAGCCGGGAGATTATATCCGAGCGTACGGTTTCAATACTGCCGCTTAACAATGAAGAGTTACGCGGACGGATAATAGGCCGTGATGGCAGGAACATCCGAACCTTCGAGGCCGTGACAGGCGTCGATGTGCTGCTTGATGAGATCCCGAATCATATTGTGCTTTCCTCGCTCTCTCCCGAGCGCAGGGAGGCCGCTAAAATCGCCATGGTTTCACTGATCGGCGATGGACGCATACAACCCAATCGCATCGAAGAATTTGTTGAAAAAGCCAAGAAAGACGTGGCACAGAACTATCTGGTGTACGGTAAGGAGGCCGCCGCTATGGCTGGATGCTACGGTATGGCTGAGCCGGTTTTAGCGCAGTTAGGGCAGCTGAAATTTAGAACCAGTTACGGGCAGAGTGTCCTATCGCATTCGATTGAGACCGCCTCGATCGCCGAGATCGTCGGCGCAGAGTTAGGGCTGTTGCCTGAGGAATGTGAGTCTTTAAAACGCGCGGCTCTTTTGCATGATATCGGAAAGAGTTTGAGTGAATCCAAGAAGGGGCCGCATGCTATTATTGGAGCGGAATTTTTAAGGGAGAATGGAGAGAAGCACGAGGTTGTTAACGCTGTTGCAGCCCATCACACCGAGGTCGAAGATCAATCGATGCTTTGCCCGTTGTTGCGGGCTGCGGATGCGCTCTCCGGCGCCCGGCCCGGCGCCCGGCGCGAAGATTATGAGGATTATTTTTCGAGGCTCTCTAAGATGGAGGAGGTCGCGCGAGGTTTTTACGGCGTCGAGAAGGCCTACGCCTTTCAGGCTGGCAGAGAGCTTCACCTGCTAGTTTCGAGCGCCGTAATTAAAGAGTCTGAGCTCCCACAGTTAGCCGAGCACGTGGCCCGGGCGATTGAGAAGGAGATTCCGCATTTTGCTGATGTGAAAATTATCTTGATTCGCGAAACCAGAGCAGTTTCCCAAGCCAAATGGGCGCCTGGCGAGCGTGAGGCGCGCTAGGTAGCAGCCTTTCCACGTCGCATATCAGTTGCGGCGCTGAAGTTCACTTCCCTTAACTTTCATGCCATACTGCATGCTGTGCAGGTCAAAGCCCTAGAAAACAGATTGTTATTATGCAAGATATTTTAAAGATTCTAGTCTTCGGCGATATAGTGGGAGAGCCTGGCCGAATCGCTATAGCCCAGCATCTGCCCGCTTTAAAGGCTGAGTACAAGCCTGATTTGGTGGTGGCCAATGGGGAAAACGTGGCGGGTGGCCTGGGCATCGAGGGTAAAACCGCGCGGGAACTGCGTACGCTAGGAATCGATATCATAACGCTTGGCGACCATACCTGGCAGCGCAAGGAGATCAAGGGATTTTTGCCGGATAATTCAAGTTGGATTATCCGGCCCCAGAACTATCCAAGCGGCGCGCCCGGTCGCGGGTGGACAGTTTGGAACAGCGCCGCCGGAGTTCGCGTTGGAGTTGCCAACGTGATGGGGCGGGTTTTCTTGAACATCCCGTTGGATTGCCCTTTTCGAGCGATGGAGGGCTTGTTGGAAGGCCCGCTAGCAGAATGCGACTTGGTCATAGTGGATATGCACGCGGAGGCGACCTCCGAGAAGATCGCCATGGGAAGATTCTTAGATGGTAAGGTAGCTGCCGTTTACGGCACGCATACGCATGTGCAAACTTCCGATCAGGCGCTGTTACCGAAGGGCACTGCCTATATTACAGATCTTGGGATGTGTGGATCTATCGATGGGGTTATCGGCATGGACGCCGAGACCGCCATAAGAAGATTTGTTTCTGGGGTCAATGAAAGCTACAAGATAGGTTCGGGCAGAGTAGGGGTAAGCGGCATATATTTAGAGCTAGATCCGAAAGCTAAATCAGCCATAAAAATAGAGCGAATCTCTAGATAAATTTCGGCAATCGACCGGAGCGCCGGCAATTCGTCGGCCGGTGTGCATGGTGGTACTGCTTTTGGAGCGCCGACGACTCGTCGGCCGGTGGTCATAATGGCACTGCTTGTTAGGGCGGCAGCCACC
>CAZVWV010000026.1:26196-32862 GCA_964631745.1 uncultured Bdellovibrionales bacterium | reverse complement strand
GAGTCGTCGGCGATACTTAATATCCCTGCTTCGCCCGGGGTTTTTGAGCAAATACTGGCTAAAGACCCAAATTACAATGTTTTACCGGACAGCAATGACTTGCTAGCCACGAGCTTTGCTCGAACATCATCAGCCGTCAGAAAATAAAATGAGCCCTCCGGTAGCTCACCAAGCTCCAACCCCGCAATTTTTATGCGCCTAAGAGCTGTGACAAAATTCCCGGTAGCTTCAAACATGCGTCTGACCTGACGGTTGCGGCCCTCACGCAGAGTGATGCGCACGTGGCGTTCTGCGATGATCTCAAGCTCGGCAGGTAGGAGTGGAGCCTCCTCATCGGGGAGCTGCAAGGTTCCGCTGGCGAACAGCTCGACTTCGTTGCCGCGCAGGTCACGCTCCAAACTCACCTCATAAACTTTCTTAACGGCGTGCTTCGGAGAGGTCAAGACATGGTTCAAGTTACCGTCATCGGTAATAATTATCAGCCCCGAACTATCTTTATCTAGCCGTCCAACGCAGGAAAGTTTTGGGTTTCTAAGCAGGAATCTTTCCGGCAAGAGCTCATAAACCAATTCGCCATCTTCTTTATGGCTACAGATGTAGCCCACGGGTTTGTGTAAAGCGATAACAAGCGAGAGCGGATCTAATGCTGCCCCGTCATAACTAACTTGGCTATGCGATACTTTAGTTTCCGGCTTCTTGCATGTCTGTCCGTCCACTTTAACGAGACCGCTCTTCAAGAGCTTGGGCACGCGCTTCCTTGAAGCATATCCCAAGTTCGAAAGCATCTTGTCCAGACGCATAAAAATCTCAGAGTCTGGCATGCAACACCTTAAAACCACGCTCTCGCACTAAGTTCTTTTCTTCACTAAATAACTCTCGAAGGATGGCTTCGTATGGAAGATGCAGATTTGAGACCATATATAGCTCCCCACCTTTCTTTAAGGATTCGGCCGCCACCTGCACGAATCTCCGTCCCACGCCGAAATCAGAGTTCTTCCCGGAATGAAAAGGTGGATTGGTAACAATCCAGTCGTAACGAAGCTTGGGGATGCCGCGCGAGATATCTTGCCAGCAATATTCGAGCTTGGCCTTATGATCCGTCGTCGTATTTATTTTACAAGCCTCGATACCGAGAAACTCATTCTCATATAGATGAAATTCTTGAATGTTTGGATTAGTTCTGAGGATATGCGAGCTGAGAAATCCGTACCCTGCGCCCAGGTCCGCGCCGGTTCCATAGAGAGAAGTGGGCAAATGTCTGGCTAGAAGTTCTGAGCCAGTGTCCACTTTATCCCAACCAAATATCCCAGGCTGACTCATCAGGCCGGATACCTTACATACTTGTAATCCACCCAATCCCAACCACTCATCTACAGTGGCGTTAGTGGTGTTGGCGCTCGAACGCCTACCCCAAAAAACGCGCGCATGATGTTTACTTAAAGAATCAAACTCTTCAAAAATCTCTTTGAAATGCTTCTCAAATCGCTTTGAACCAAGTTCATTGGGCATGGCCGCAAGGCAGATACCGCCCGGACGCAAGAATTTCCAAGCTCTGGCAAAATTAAAGAGATTCTCATGACGTTGTTTCCCGGGCAGAAGATAAACGGTATCGAACTCGCCCGCTGGTGAAAGTTGATTCTCCAGCCCCAAGGCTTCAAGCTTGGCGGCTTTACCTTTCTCGCTTTGCGAGACAACCAGGCGCTCTTTGGGAAGCTTAAATAGAGCAGGGGTGGCCTCAGCCCGTATGAATAGCACACGCTCACCGGCCGATTGGGCCAATTCCTTAGGAGGTAATGAAAACAATAACTCTGCGCATGGTGAGTCCATGGCCGAAGACTACCCAATATTCCGGTATTACTCCAGTCTCCCTGGGGAAGACTCTGACTATTACCCACATCTTCTGTATGGCAGGAGATCACAAATTAGAGAAAGGCGCGATTTTGTTGGGCAAACTAAGCACGGCGCGGGAACAATAGCGATTCATTGCGAATCAAAAATTCCCAACAAAATCGCGGCCTAAAAAAGATGTGGGTAATAGTCAGGGGAAGACTCTGGAGCTCTCTGCCACATAGAGATATACTAACAGTCTTGAAGAAAATATCCGGAAAGAAGCTAGTCGAAATTGAAGCAGCCGAATTTGGCAGGCTGCTTGGCCTTTACGATTCGGTACTTATCGATATAGGCACGGGAGACGGCAAATTTGTTCTAACCCAGGCTAGAGAAAATTCCAGAATGCTTTGCGTCGGAGTCGAACCGGCCTGGGAGAGAGTTAGTCAGGCCTCGAACCGGGCAGTTCGAAAGCCTGCGAAGGGCGGCGCTCCCAACGCGCTCTTTCTCTGTGCGTCAGCCGAGAACCTGCCCGTTGAGTTGCGCAATGTGGCTGACCTGGTTACGGTTAATTATCCTTGGGGCAGCCTCTTAAGTGGGATATGTTTAGCAAGAGAAAATGTGATTTCAAATCTTGCGGGGCTAGGCCGAGCTGGCGCCAAGCTTGTTATCAATCTTAATACCGCCGTATTTGAAGATCCGCTTGAGAGAGAGAAACTTGGATTACCGGATGTAAACACGGATTATGTGCGGACCGTGATGCAGGAACAGTTTAGGCGGTTGGGCTGGCGTTTTGCCACAGCAGAATTTTTGAGTGGTCAACTTCCGGTTTCTACGACCTGGGGGGCGCAATTGGTGAAGGGCAGTATGAGGAATACTCTTAATATTGGATTCGTGCTTGAGAATTGAAGAAGAAAAAGAATTAACCCCAGCAACCTTAATAAATCCGAGAACAGCCATCGTGACTTTAGTGGCTGGTCGAACTGTAAGATTGTTCGACGGCGCTGACGAGTTCGAGGCCAAACTCAGATCACGCTCGCTCAAAGTATTATTAGGGGACCACGTACAGGTCGGACCTGATCATATGATCACAGAGATCCTTCCGCGCCGGACCACGTTGATGCGAACTTTCGGCAATCAAGATCGTGAGTTCGCCGCCAACGTTGATCTATTAATAGTTGTAACCGCTCCCGAGAGGCTCTTTAATACCATAGCCATAGATCGCGCGCTCACGATCGCCTCGGCAGCCAATGTAAGAACAGTGCTTGTACAGAATAAGGTCGACTTGAGCCCAGAGCCTGGCAGTGATGTTTACCGCAGCATCGGCGTGGAGGTGTTCCAACTAAGCGCCAAGTTTGGAAATGGATTAGAGGAATTACAAAAGTTACTTGCGGACGACAAAATTCGCAGCGTTGTGCTTCTGGGAGTTTCAGGAGTAGGGAAGAGCACCCTCTTAAACCGACTTGTCCCTAACGCAGTTGCCAAGACTTCTACGGTAAGCGAAAAGATCGGGCAGGGGCGCCAAACTACTTCCCAGGCGATCGGATACTTGATGCCCCGTGGGGCCCTGCATTCGCTGATCGTGATAGACTTGCCTGGCGCACAGCACTTAGGTGTTTCGCATCTTTCCCAAGAGCAGGTGCTTGCAAGTTTTGATGAGTTTTTGCCCTTCGCCGAAAAATGTCGGTACAGCGACTGCAAACATATGGCCGAACCGGATTGTGGAGTAAAACGAGCTCTTGACCAGCAGCAGATTCCGCAAAGTCGTTATGCTTCTTATATCGCCATGATTGAAGAGATTCGTGATATGCCGGACTCCAGAAAGTATCGCAGATCCGAAGATTAACCTGGGAATAGCGTCCCCGGGCTTTTCGCTTTTACCCCGGCGCGCCTCTTTACATAGCTCTTATTTAAGCGTTATTATGGCGGTTATGGGCAAAGACGCCATTGAAATGAACGGTGTTATCAAGGAGTGTTTCACTAACCACTTCAAGGTCACCTGTGATAACGGGCACGAAGTAGTTGCATATTTAGCTGGCAAAATGAGGCGATTTTATATCAAAGTCATGCCAGGCGACCGGGTAATCGTTGAGATTTCCCCGTACGATTTAAGCCGTGGCAGGATCACCAAACGAGTTTCTGCCAACGGTCAGATCGAGAGCGCTTAATCTAACACGCTAATCCAACATTCTGGGGTTCGCCGAAAAGTCGTTTAAGGTGACGGACTCCAAGTCGATTCCATTAGAAAAGATTGAATAGCTTAAAAACGCAGTCAAACATTCGCGATTTACCACCCAGGATGGAAGATATATGGGCTTGGCGATAAATCCTGACTCAAAGTAAGGCTCTAGCTCGACCACATCGGCAAAGGTAAGTCGGCCGGTGAATAGATAATAAGGGTAATTAACTTTTCCGGACTGAATCGCTTTATGCAAAAAGGTGTGAATGTAAATCAAACCCTCCAGATATACTGAGTCCTTCGTAAAGGCTACCCCACCTTTTACATCCCCACCTCTAAAAATCCTAGCTGCGGACTGAAAGCTCTCGGTCTCATCTTGATTGTTATTTAAAAAAAACTGAAAGACTTCTATGAAATTTGCACCCTGCATAGCTAAGTCAATGGCCTTGACCCGTAAAGCTATGCGACGCAGGCGCGCTATGTCGATCGAATTTGTGATTAACTCTGCAAACAGAGCCAGACCTTCTTGAGTGCGCGTGGTTCGTGGCGCGCCCAAGGAAAGACATTTTAAATTGGTTTGTTCCCGTCCGTTGATCATTGTAAGGGTGTGCACGAAAGCTTCGTGATGCAACAGTTGCGGAATATCCATGGGAGAGAAACAGGTAAAATTTCTGATGCGAATCTGGCTTGCGCCCGCCGCCGCCTTGGATGCAAGCTCCGGATCGATAACAACTCGCACCTCATGATTTTTAAAAAAACTCGTGATGGGTTTTTGCAGCTCCTCCTTGACATGTTCGGCCATCAGACAGAGAGATTCAGCGTGTGTAGGGCAAGCGCGCATGAAGCCCTCCGTAGAGCTGATAAAGTGTTCTGCCGCTTCTAAATTTGTGATGGAAGTGGTCCAGATTCTGTCGCGCGGCGTTCCATAAATTTCACTTGATAGTTCCGTGAAAGCAGGCGTTCCGGCAAACTGCAACATGTTTGCCGCCGTTAAGTAGCTGCGAGCCGTGCGGTATAAGAAGTTCTGTAGCGGGTCTTCACGATCGCAAGCTTTCATCACCTCGCCCAGCTGCTTGATATGTTTCTTGTATCGACCTATTTCAAGCGGGACATCCGGTAACGTGGGCTGGCCACGGTGCCAATCATCCACAAACTTTTTAGCCGCTTTCACCGGCCAGGCCAGGGCGTTCAAGACCTTGATGTGCTTGCAAGTATTCACAAGCTGGAGATCTAATGCGTTGATCTTTTCAGCGACGTTTAGTGTCATGCGGTTTTGCTAAGTCGTTTTAAGCGTTGTGGCAGTAACTCTTTAACAGCGATCTTTTCGCCGTAACATAGTAAGACATCGCCAGCTAGCACGGTCTCATCTTCATCCGGATTTGGAATAGCGAGGTCGCCTCTAATAATGCAGAGGATCTGAATCCCTTGAGAAAAAAGATCTAACTGCTCAAGCGTCTTCTTGGCAAGCACTGAACTTTTTGTAACGGGTATTTCAAATATTCCAAAACCTCGACTAATAGAGAGACGCTCGCCGATGTCAAAATACGGAAAGGCCACCTGTTCCTCTAAGTACTTAATAATCTCTGTGGCGATATCGACATTGGTTGCGCCCTCAATGCCTTCAAGGCCCGGTGAGGCATTCACTTCCATAATCTTAGGGCCGTCATTAGCTTCCAAAATATCTACTCCCGCCACATGCAAGCCGACAATTTGAGTGGCCTTGATGGCGGCTTGCTCATATTCCTTAGATAGAGTGACCGGCTCAGTTAAGCCGCCCCGGTGAATATTACTTCGAAATTCATCCCCCTGCGCGATGCGACGCATGGCGGCCACCACGCGGTCGCCGATTACGAAGGCGCGGATGTCCCTACCGCGACTTTCGGCCACAAAATGTTGCATCAGAACATTTTGTTGAGTGACCTGCAAAGTTTCTACAATAGCCTCCGCGCTCTTGCTCGACTCAGCCAAAATTACGCCGACCCCCTGAGTGCCTTGCAGGAGTTTGATAATGACAGGTGCGCCCCCTAAAAGATTTAAAGTGGGCATGATGCTTTCTTTGTCGAAGAGACAAGCCGATCTAGGGATATCGATCCCATGCCGACTAAGAATCTGAATGGTGCAAAGTTTATCACGAGCTACGGAGATGGCGTGTGATGTATTTAATGTAAACACCCCCATCTGCTCAAACTGCCGAACAACCGTGGTCCCAAACTGGCTTACAGAGGCCCCAATTCTTGGGATAACCGCATCGTAACGTTTGAGCCTTTCCTCTCCCACATAAAGCCAAGGCTGATTTTGAGCAACCGAGATAGAAAAACTTAAGTAATTTAGAACTTTAACCTTGTGGCCGCGTGCTTTGGCGGCTTCTTTGATGCGCTTAGTACTGTAAGCGCGCGGGCTGGCTGAAAGGATTCCAATACGCATATATGCTTAGTTATCGGCACAAAGTTGCAAGGCTAGATGTATTATAGTATTAATCTCTCTCGTTTTGGGCCAGTAGCTCAGTTGGTAGAGCAGAAGACTCTTAATCTTCGGGTCGGGGGTTCGAAGCCCTCCTGGCTCAGTTTTTCGCGCTAGCCGCTCCGGGCCAGGGGAGTCTTACTCCCCTCGCTCGCTGATCGCTCGCTCACCCCTTGCCGTGGTTCCAAATTGGAAGTGCC
>CAZVWV010000026.1:0-26096 GCA_964631745.1 uncultured Bdellovibrionales bacterium | reverse complement strand
CTTGCTCGCTGATCGCTCGCCGTGGTTCTGGCAGCGGTTCAAAATTGGAAGTTCCTTGTTTGACGCCTCGCTCGCTGATCGCTCGCTCACCCCTTGCCGTGGTTCCAAATTGGAAGTGCCTTGTTTGGCGCCTTGCTCGCTGATCGCTCGCCGTGGTTCTGGCAGCGGTTCAAAATTGGAAGTTCCGTGTTTGATAGTTGGCTGATCGCGCGTTCCTCCCGTAGCGCGGACGACTCGTCCGCCGATGGTTATAGTAGCAAGGCCTGGTAGGGCGAAGCCACCACCCTGTGTGCGTAGTTAGGCTTTGTTCCGCATCATCTCCTTGCAAATCACCAATCTTTGAATCTGATTCGTGCCTTCTAAAATTTGCAAGACTTTAGCATCGCGCATTAGGCGCTCTACCCCGTAATCTTCAATATACCCCGCGCCGCCTAAGAGCTGGACGGCATCGGTTGTAATACTCATGCAGCTATCTGTGGCGAAACATTTGGCCGTGGAGCTCTGGATTCTCAAGGCACGTGCCGAGGGATCGTGTTCGAGCTGTGTGGCGGCTTGCAGTGTTAGTAAGCGCGCTGCCTCAAGTTTTATCTGCATATCGGCTAACATAAACTGCAGCCCCTGAAACTGAATTAGTTTCTGGCCGAATTGTTGACGTTGCTCTAAGTGCGCTAGTGCTTTATCTATGGCGCTTCGTGAAATTCCATTCGCACACGAAGCGATGCTAATACGTCCACCCGAAAGCGCGCTCAGCGCGATTTTATAACCCTGGCCAAGAGATCCCAAGAGTGCAGTCATGGGTAACTTTACCTGGTTAAAATTAACCGAAGCGATCGGACTGAGCTCTGTGCCCATCTTTTTTTCCGGCGTGGATACCGAAAGACCCTCGGATTTTGCAGGCACCAGAAAGGCAGAGATCTTATCTGCGCCAGCGCCGTCAACTCGCGCAAAAACTAGATAAATATCAGCAAAACCAGCACTTGTGATGTAGCACTTGTCTCCGTTTAAAACGAATCCGTCTGCCGTGGCCTTAGCTTCTGTTCGTAAGTTTGAAGCATCGGACCCCGCGTCAGGCTCGGTCAGACAGAATGCGCCTAACCAATTACCAGATGCCATGGCCGGGAGAATTTCCCGCTTCTGTAAATCTGTACCGAAACGATTAATCATGCCCGCGACCATATTGTGAACGGAGATGAAAATCGCCACTCCGCAATCAACCGCTGCAAGTTCTTCCAGAACAGCCGAAAGTGTGCGCGCTTTAAGATCGACGCCACCTAACGATTCCGGAATTGAAAGTGCAGCCAAGCCCAGCTCGGTCAAGCTTTTGAATAATGCGCGCGGAACCTGATTCTTATAGGTAGGTGTTTGATACTTTGGAATCTCTTTAAGCGCTACTTTCCGCACGCTTTCGCGAAATTCAGTAATCTCTGAAGCCTCGATTTCAAACATTATTTCCCTGTTGTTATAAAATTACCCAAATATACTTAACATACTGATATTAAAATTATTATTGCACAAAAGCCGGTTAGCAAACCTCGTTATGTAATATGCCATGTTTAATACTTCTGTCAGATTCAATCTTGACGGAACCTTATAACAGTGTGAAGTTCTCTTTGAATATAAGCATACTTGCTTGCTATTAGTACAGTTCATACTGTATTTGAGCAGTGTAAGTAGGCGTTGTAAGTATTGGGAAGTAACGTCCGAAAAGGTCTGATTGGAGATGAGGCCACGAGGAAAATTTCCTGAGCTTAAATAAACGAATTGAAAAACGAAAATGTGCTTCAGCATTTTGCTGCTGTTTTCGAACAAACATTTTACTGGAGGTAATTAATCTCATGCGTAAGTTGACAGTGTTGCTTTCAGTGATGTTGCTTATCCCGACATTTTCTCAAGCTAAAACTCTTGAGGATCTGCTCGTTGAGAAAGGCGTCATCACCAAAGGCGAGGCGAGCGCTTCAAGTGCTGGCGGAGCCAAAGTGTATTGGAACGGGGGAACAAGAGTAGATTTCCCGGACCAGGGTTTTACAACTCAAATTAACACTCTTTTGCAGACAGGGTACACATATACGGATAGCGACGATGACACTGGGGCCAAAAACACCTCAAGCTTCGATGTTCATGATGCACGTTTGATCGTTTCCGGAACTGCCTTGCATAACGAGTTCTACTATTTGTTAGAGCCTGATTTCGTGAGCGCATCTGACTCGGATGGCGAACACAAACCACGCTTACTTGACGCCTATATCGGTTGGCATGCTTGCGACTGGATGAGCGTTCAAATGGGACAATTCAAGACCGGAATTTCCCGTCAATATAACGCTAACGAGTGGTCACAGCAGTTCGTTAATCAGTCAGTTGTTTCAGACTACATGAACCTCGGCCGTCAAGAGGGAGCATCTTTCTCCTCTGACTGGATGGACGGGCAAGTGAAGTTTGGCGCTGGCATCTTCAACGGTGAAAGCACCGGTGAAGGCATTAACAGATCTGGAATCGACACCCGTCATACGGTTGTGTTGAATGCTCGTTGGGCCGCTATGGGCGCAATGGACCCTTATGTTGAAGGCGACATCGACTGGACAGACGATGCTGCTCTTAACTTGGGTGCTGCTTGGGCTAGCTCGAATGGCAACAATGGTGATCTTGAAAAGAACACCACCAGCATCGATGCTAACTTCAAGTACCAGGGCTGGTCGTTCGCTGGAGAGTACTACTTCCAGACTTTGGACGTAACTGGTGGCGACAACATCGAACCACAAGGCTTCTACACACAACTAGGGTACTTTGTTGATCCAAAGACCTTGGAAGTTGCTGCTCAGTATGCATTGCTTGATTGCGATGATGGCGCGGCATGTGGAGCCAACATTGAGAAGATCAATGAGGTTCAGGTTTCCGTGAACTACTACTGGTGGAAGAACAACCTCAAGGCACAGCTTGGCTGGAGCCATGAGAACCAGAGAGCTCTTGAAGGCGATGACGTGAACACCAACAAATGGATGTTCGAGTTGTCGAGCTACTTTTAGTAGGCTCTAGGGTTTTAAGTCGAAAGACTTGAATATATCCTTAAGAACGCCCCTCCTTGTGAGGGGCGTTTTTATGTCTGTTAACCCTTTGTAACCGTTCAGGGGGACGATAAAGTGGGGCTCGATCAGTTCGACACCATGCGGTAATTCTGCCGATTCGGATGGAAAACCCTAATCGGGTTTGCTGTTTTTCTGCATAAAGAGGAATCTGACGCTCAACGTTTCGCGTCAGCCTCCTTTGACGGTTAGTTTTTTCCACCCCCGATTTGAGTACAAATCGGCCCCTTAATAGGGGCTGTATAGATCTCCTGGTGGTTTGCAATAGATGTTACCCCATGAACGGATACACCCCTTTGTTATTACATTCAAATCGTGGGAAAATCAGAGCTAATGAGTAGCATGGGCCCACATCTGACCAAGATTGACTGCCAGTTTTATAGGCGTTCAGATGCCAGTCTGGAAACCTGTTCCTATGTCGCGCTGAATCCGCGCGCTAAACCCGGGAGCTTAGTTGTAGTTGGTGCCTCAGCCGCGCGGGGTAATATAGGCGGGCAGGTCGCATGTCGTTTGGCGTTGGAGCATTTTGTCGACGGGGTTTTCCAATACTGTGCTGAAACGGCTCCGCTAAATGGAGCCAGCACCCATGAGAGTAACGGGGATCTCTCTGATCCGAGTGTTGCTATGCTCGAAACTGGCTTCAAGAACGCCAACAGTTCAGTTTACAACTTTGGGCACAAGCTGGCTGCAGGAGGGCGGATGGCGGCCTCTCTCTTGGCGCTTGTGATTGAAAGTGATTCGGTCGCAGCCGGCAAAGTTGGTGATGGATCCGCCTACCTCTTTCGTGACGGCACGCTCTTCCCGTTTTTTGATAATTCAATAATGACTGAAGAACCGGCGCATGGTTTTGTCGGCTCAAACTCACTAGTTTCAGTAGAGTTAGCCTCGGTGCCGGCCTCTGCCCAGGATATTATCTTATTTTTTTCATCGAACTTGACTAAAGACAAATCGGGTCAGTTAAAAGCCGCACTTACAGAGCTCTCGCAGGAAACATACTTGAACTGTCAGCAGATCTCGGCAAGACTTTTAACGATTGCAGAACCAAGCGTTTTTTTTATGACTGCCCGCATAGGCCCGGAGGCGGTATATCTTAGGAATGCATTAGAAGTGGGTTTTTAGATTAGTGAAGCCAGGAGTGTAGTATGCCGTCGTTCGATGTGGTCTCGGAGGTCGATTTACAAGAGGTATTAAACGCAGTTGATCAGGTGCGCCGAGAACTCGGCACGCGCTATGATTTCAAAGGCTCGAAAAGCTCAGTCGAGCTTAAAGAGGCAGAGATTACTATCGTGGCGGATGATCAGCTAAAATTAAAGGCTGTGCAGGAATTGCTTAAGCAGAAATTGGCTAAACGTGGTGTTAGTCTTAAAAGTATCGAATGGTTAGAGGTTCAACCTGCCGGGGGTGATACGTTGCGGCAACTACTGAAGGTTAAGCAGGGTTTGACCGATGAAGAGTTAAAGAAGGTTAATAAGAATCTAAAAGCTAGTGGCCTAAAGATTACAAGTCAAATTCAAGGGAATCAGATCCGTGTTTCTGGCAAAAAGCGCGATGATTTGCAGGCGGTCATTCAGCATCTGCGTACTAGTTTGACTGAGATGGAGCTGCAGTTTAACAATTTTAGAGATTGATGGACGCTCAATGGGGAGCGACAAGTAAAGATAGCGACAAGAATCGAATAAGTGAGGGTTCATGGAAAAAGCAGATCTAGCACGCATAGTTAAACTGTATGAGTCTCTGAAGGCAAAACACGAACAGGCTAGAAGCAAGTTCGGCAAAGCTCTAACTTTAGCGGAGAAGATTCTCTTTTCACATATCGCTAACTGGCCAAGTGATCTGCCCGTCAGAGGCAAGAGCACCTTATTTTTTCGGCCCGACCGAGTGGCCATGCAGGACGCTACGGCGCAAATGGCACTTTTACAGTTTATGGTGACCGGTCGTGACACCGTTGCGGTTCCCACTACTGTACACTGCGATCATTTGATACAGGCCAGGGTTGGGGCGCAGAAGGATTTACTGAAGTCAGTTGATGACAACCGAGAGGTGTACGACTTTTTGCGTACTTGCAGCGAACGTTACGGAATCGGATTTTGGAACGCCGGGGCCGGAATTATCCATCAGGTAGTGCTTGAACAATACGCCTTTCCGGGCGGAATGATGATCGGCACTGATTCCCATACGCCCAATGCCGGCGGATTGGGCATGTTGGCTATCGGTGTGGGTGGCGCGGATGCCGTTGATGTAATGGCGGATCAGCCATGGGGCCTTTTGAATCCGAAGATCTTGGGGGTAAAGCTCTCAGGTAAACTAAGCGGCTGGGCCAGTGCAAAAGATGTGATCTTAAAGGTTGCTGGAGCTCTAACTGTTGCTGGCGGAACCGGAAAAATTGTCGAATATTTCGGACCAGGCACTGAGAGTATTAGCTGCACGGGTAAAGCTACCATCACCAACATGGGCGCAGAACTTGGCGCTACCTGCTCCGTATTCCCTTATGACCAACGCATGGGCGCATATCTTAGAGCAACCGAGCGGGCCGAAGTTGCAGAGCAGGCCGATAAGTACAAAGAGGCGCTCAATCCAGACTCTGAAGTCCTGCAAAATCCCGGGAAATACTACGACGAAGTTCTAGAGATAGATCTATCAACGCTTAAAGCCGGTTGGGTGGGGCCGCATACGCCCGACCTGCATCGTGGCGCCTCGGAGATGAAGAAAGCCGTGGCCGAGAACGGCTACCCCGATGATGTCAGGGTGGCGTTGATTGGAAGCTGCACGAACTCTTCCTATGAAGATATCGGCCGCGCTGCCTCCGTGGCCAAACAGGCCATTGATCAAGGCTTAAAAGTTAAAACGCCATTAATGGTTACTCCCGGCTCAGATCAAGTTTTTCAGACGATTCAGCGCGATGGCTTTATGAAGATCTTTGAGCAGGTTGGCGCGACAGTTCTAGCAAATGCCTGTGGACCCTGTATCGGGCAGTGGAAACGGGATGATATCAAAGCCGGCGAGAAGAACACAATCGTCACAAGCTATAATAGGAACTTTAAAGCCAGAAATGACGGAAATAGTGAAACCCTGGCCTTTATTGGGTCGCCTGAACTGGTTACGGCTACGGCTTTCGCTGGCAAACTTAGTTTCGATCCGAGTTCTGACACACTTTTAGATTCTGCCGGCAAGGATTTTAAGTTCTCAGAACCACAGGGGAACGATCTCCCGCCTAATGGGTATGTTTTTAGCAAGTTTGGATTAATTGCACCAAAAGCAGATGTAGCGGAACGCAAAAAAATTCAGATCGCCATAGATCCCAAGAGTGATCGGCTGGCTTTCTTGGATGTATTCGAACCTTGGAACGGGGAAGATTGGAGTGATTTATTGTTGCTATTAAAGGCCAAAGGCAAGTGCACGACCGATCACATCTCTGCGGCAGGCCCGTGGTTGAAATATCGTGGGCACTTACCCAAGATTTCTGACAATATGTTTTTAGGCGCGGTGAATGCATTCACAGGCGAGGCTGGTAAAGGCACGCATGTGTTAAGCGGAGCTAAAAGTCTCTCTTATCCGGAGCTAGCAAAGAGCTATAAGGCTCAGGGACTAAGTTGGATAGTAGTCGGTGATGAAAACTACGGCGAAGGATCCTCTCGCGAACATGCCGCCATGTCGCCCAGATACTTGGGTTGCAAAGCTGTAGTAGTGAAAACATTTGCGCGTATTCACGAAACTAATTTAAAGAAACAGGGCGTCTTGCCTCTCACTTTTTGTGATCCTAAAGATTACGATCTAGTACAGGAATCTGATCGCATAAGCATACTAGGATTAAAGAGTATTAGTCCTGGCTCTGAAGTGACCATGCAACTTAAACATGCTGACGGCAGCCAGAGCTCGGTGAAGTTGAAGCATACTTTGACGGCTGAGCAGATTGCATGGTTTAAAGCTGGCTCGGCGCTGAATACGTTGCGGCCATAACTATTCACCAGTTCGCATACGAAATTTTCGTAGCCATTGTCGTGGCGGATTGATTCCGGAAGTGTCACCGGTCGCCCGCCGAGCTAGTAATATAGCAAGATAGCCGCATCCCTAATTCTGGCCCGATAAGTGCAAATATACACAGTGTAGTTGTTGTAGCATCGTCAGTCTGTGTGTAAGTATAGTAAATTATTCATCCTTTTCCTGTGTTTCCTAGTGAACACGGCAGGCCTGCGTGCGGAGGTTATAAAGGTAAATAATAGGAACCGTACCTACTTTTCCCAACCAAATTCAAGCTTTAACTACGCCTGTTACCGAAACCCGGCTGCACTTGCAGATACAAAAGCTGGGCAGCTCAATGAAATCCTGCTCTCTCGATCTAAGCGCTTCAAAGTTGTAAGCGAAAACTGGGTCACGAAAAAATTGCAGGCTTTGGGTAATCAAAGTTCTAAGTTGTCGAATCGTATAATAAAATTCTCAACTAACTCCAAAAAACTGGGACTCAAGGCCGAATTAAAGCGTCAGCTTCTAAAGCTCAAAGCCGAGATTACTACCCTTAACCAGCTCGTGACGATCTGCGAAATGCGTCGAGGTGCTGGCGAGGGTCCTCCAACGATTGCGCCATCACCAACTCCGGAATCCGGCGACATTACAGCCACTCCGACTGCGACCTATACCGTCACCGCTACACAGACGCCGACCCCAACTTCAACACAAACACCAACCTTCACGCCCACGCCCACACCGACGCCAACACCAACGATCGATCCTCGCCCGTATCCACGCTTGGCGGGCGCAATGGTGTGGATTAACAGCTGGCCTGAAGAGATGCTGTATGAGCTGCAAGAGATCGCAGCCTACAATATCGTCGAAGATATCAACACCGTAAAGCAACGCGCGCGTGCACATGGTCACGCCGATTGGGCTGACAGCGTGAAGTTCTCGGTTAACTACTGTTTACAAACTGCAACAACTCAAGACCCTACACACTTTCCGCCAACTATTCGCCCATCAGACTGGGCCTATGCTTCCGCTTGGCACAATCCGAATTATGCAATAGCTATTGCTGTGTATGAAAACGCTATACGCGGAGTGGATTGGTTCTTAAGGGATCAGAACAACGCACTGATTCCGATCTGGTGCGGGGGATATGCGCTTAATTGGTCGCCGAATGCAATTAAGGGCGTTTGGGATGGAAAATATACTTACAATGGGATCCAATATGATCTAGGCGACACACGCGACAAGAATCTGGTGGAGTGGATGGCTGGACCGATGCGAGAAGCAATTCTTATGAAGCCTGAATTTCAATCAGCAGTACAGGGAATCACATTTGAAGATGGGCCTACACAGGGGGTTCCCTGCTATCTTCTTTCTCCTTCAACATTGATTGACCCGGACAATGACGGAAATTATATGACCTGTGCCGAGTACGCCGATTATGTAGAGCCTACATTCGAATATTACATTATGAATTTTGTGCAGCCGCTTAGAGACCATTTTATCGTTCGTACAAACGAACACTTCACCACGCCTGGCACAATGGAGCGACCTTCCAGTATTCTGGCGCGCGCAACCTTTCACGGTCCAAAATTTGAAAGTTACGGAAATTGGGGTGGCTGGCCATTTCAGAACAATGTGGAATGGTTCAAACGCTGGGATGCGGTTGAAGAGGCCTTCACACCGTACGGCGAAGATAGCTTCGTGCCCCCGAATGACGCGAATTCTGGGCAAAACGTAGCCACGGCTCAATGTACGCCCGATATTACTTGGTCCGACGATGTCATTAGACAGTGGATGAGACATCGTCTAGGACATGTATTGATGTACGATGGTTCAATATCCTTTAGTTGGAAGCAGGATCCATTCGGACATAGCTACATTCTTGGAGATATCGACCACTGGCCGGATTTCCCCGAGATGCACTTTAAGCTTGGCAGAGCCTTAGGACCGAAGCAAACCTACACAGATCCGATGCAGCTCAACAAACCGCTCTATTACCGCAATTTCCAAAATGGTTCGCAAGTTTACACTGTAACCGTGAATATTTGGGATGTGAGCGTCGCCGGAATCCCCGCTCAGGAGTCAGTTTGGTACGAAGGCAACTGGCCCAATGGAGATTATCAAAAGATCGAGTTTAACTAGTCTGTGGAGCTGTCTGGCGTGAGAAACCGCGACAGTTTTAATGGCACGCCCACCGCAAAACTTACTAACAGCACCAAACCTAACAAGCTTAGTAGTATGCCCACCCATACAACTCTACTACTATACCGTGAGTAATTTGCAGTAATCTTCGTTGCCTCGGGCACTAGTAGCATGCGTTCACCTTGCGATCGGAAGAGCTGAGCCTGACTGCTTTGCCAATAGGGGAAATAGCTATAATTTATTAATACTGGTTTTCCAATTTCTAAATTATCGATTTCGAAAGACTGGCCGTCGGGGCTGAATTTAAAAGAATATGAACCGGACGATAGACATGGCGGCGCAGAGAGCGTGAGATTCTTAAGTTTACGCCTAATTTCAAGTTTCCGGTCGAAGTAATTTTCCAAACCCAGGTAATAATAGCTCTCGCGGTTGACTTCATAATTTGGCTTAGTAGAATTAATACTTGGCAGATTGATCGGGTTTACCTCCAATATCGTCGGGGATTTAAGTTGGGGGTGTTCCCGATAGAATCGAGAAATCGCATCGCTAGAGTAGGTTTCCGTGTTGATAAGTAATACATCGAGGGACACAACATCAAGATCGTCAATTGCAAGATTCACCGAAGTGAAGGTTGTTTGCAGCGATTCTCGCGAGTGAAAGTAAAGCTCGATAAATCTAAAAGGTAGGGTTGAGCTCTCTCCCAAATACCCTACCAGAGGACGTTTCAAGCACTGCACTGGGGAAGTCACCACACCGTCCAAATCAAAGAGCTTGTATGGCCCAACTTGCCGCGATGGCTGGCCCAAAAAGTTTGCCAAGCTTGAAGTAAATGCGTCCGAATACGCCACAATCTGCGTGACACCGGTCTCTTTTAAGTAATTAATACGGGCTTCCGTACTAATATTAGTAGCCTCCTTGCTAACTGGCACATCGATCGAATACAGATCTGCCCCCAGGCCTTTTAAGCTAATCAACGAAAAAATATAGCTAAAAGAGCTGTGAGCAAATAAACCGTTAAGCGTTTCTCGCCCGGTTCGAAAAAATAGCTCTGCTGGCATATAGTGTGGGGTTGACAAACTAAACACTTTTTCGTTGTATCCATTTTCGAATAGCACACGACCTTGTTGATTTCGTAGGAGTTCCAAAACTTGGTCTTGAGACGCATAAAAGTCTTTCGGAATATTTGTCCATTGCTGCTGAATCAGATTTGGGACGTTGTAGCTGGTGACAAAGGCAAAAATCGGTATGACATATAGGGCGGCACGTTTTACTCGAGTGCATGATGACGTTAAGTTTTGCATTAAGATTACCGGAGCGGCGGCAAAGGTTGCCAATAGCACACAAAGTGCAAAACCTTGATAACGATAGTAGTGTAAGGCAAAAGGCAAACTCACCTGAACTATCGGGCTTGAAAAAACTAGTTCTCCAAATACAAAAACTAAAAACGGGGCTATTAGCAAGCTGTGCCGTCTCAATTTGGGGAGAAATAAGACTGCATAGCTCAAGAGCATCAATATTATAAATGTTAGATCTATACGGCCTAACACGAGCAACCCCAAATTTCGCAAAGAGTCGAACAATTGATTTAGCGGATACCGAAACAGTAAACTCAATAGATCGCCTGAGAATGGCAAGGCAGAGAATACCGCATAGTCCTTTGAATAAGCCAAAAACGGTATGAGCCAGAATCCGGTCAAGCTAAGCGCCACCGTATATATGGCCGCTAAATAGATTCGCGCCCGGTCAAAGAAGAGAAAAAAGCACACGGAACAGTAAAACATGAATGAGGCGGTAAGCTCATGGGTCAACAAAAGAGCCGCAAACGTGAGTGTCGCTCCGAGGTAAATGTGGGGACTTGAGCCTTTCGAAATGCCGCGAAAAATAAATCCAAGATGTAATAGCGCCAAATGCCAAGCCAAAAGTTGAGGTACCAGGCCCATTTGAAAGATAGCCGCAGCGCCGATCGACATATCACTTTGAGGATGATTAAGAAACCAAAATGATAGCAGACCTGCAAATAGAGCGAGGAGAAGACTCTCAGATCTGCTCCTTTGTGGGACTATCGCGGATGCGGCAAAATAGACACTAAACGGAAGAAGTGCTGCTTGAAATAACAGCGTAACGAGCACTACCTTTTGTAGGGGCGTTGTGAAAAAGAAGCTGGTGAGATCGGCCACCAAAGCCAAGACCAAATGTCCACCAAAACCGTAGAATTCGAAGGCAGGCCAGCCCAAGAATTGGGAGGAGTCATAAAAACCAATGCGACCATGCAGTAAGTGACCCTGCAATAAACGAATGAGCGCTAAATGAGCCGGGAAATCAGAGGAAACAAAGGGATCTGTTTCGACAACATAAAAAAAGTTAACGAAGATTAATATAAAGAAACAGCACAGCGTAAGTAATGGAATTAGCCGAGTTATAGAGTCACGATTCAAAGTACCCCCTCAAAGAAAGCAACCATGGTCTTTTATACATCACGGCAGTCCAATGATGAAATGTCTTTAATAAGCTAACGCGCCACTGATCTGTTGCTCGCAGCGCGCACAAATCTCCTCGGCCGTTCCTGCATTTCCGTCAATTGGGGGAAATGCTGTCAGGGCCAGGCTGACTCCAAATGGCACCGGCAAAAGCTTATAGCGCACTAACTCCCAGGAGCCTTGAATCGCAACAGGAATGATAAGCGCGTTGGGCATGCACTCAAGTAAGGCTTTGAAGCCGGATGATTTAAATGGGCGCATCACGCCCGTCCTTGCACGGGTGCCCTCAGGAAAAATGCAGGCCGTGAATTTACGCTGTGCTATGAATTCACCGAATTCTTTAATGGCCGGAATAGCCTGGGCTGGGTTCTTCCTGTCAATTAACACAGATCCAAGCGTCCGGAGCGGGAAAGAGATTCCTGGCAGCCACTTACTTAATTCAATCTTAGAGATAAATTTCGGATGATTACGTCTGAAAGCCCAAATCAGCAATGGAATATCGTACATGCTCTGATGATTGGAAACGACAATCACTGGTCTTGTGCGATCTAGCTTTGGTATCCCTCTTATGGCGATGCGTGTGCCCATTAAGCGGAAGTTATTCACTAGAAGGAAATTCATGCAGTTGTAAACGGCGACATGCGCGTTGTATCCAAACAGCCAGGCCAGGCGTTGAAGAATGTCGAAGGTGATAAGGATTGTTGCAAATATGGCTAGATAGAACGGCGTCAAAGCCCAACTTAAGATCGTTCGAATTATGGGATAATTACTCATCCTGACCACCGATTATCCGTTCTAGGCGATCAACACCGGCTTTGGCAAGGGAATGAATGCGTTGGTTTGAGGGAAATATAAGATCCGCAACTCTAACCTTAAGCAACGCAAGTTTATTTTGTTTCTCTGGCAATGTGAGTCGATGCATATGCAAGTGCCGCAAGTCGTCAAGAACCAGCGCTAGCCAGATGCGTTCAGAGCTTTCAGAAGCCACCTTTCCTGCGAGCGCTTGCTGAGCAAGGAATTCAGCCTCATTAAGCTCGCCATTAGTTTCGCTCGGCGAATTGTGCGGCGCAGCGACCGGGGTGCCGGCCGCCAAGATTGAAGCAAGCAGAGTTGTCAGATCCTGCTCCCCTAACTCATTAATCAGAATTTGAGGCACCCTGGCAGCCCGTGTATTGTAGTTGGCTTCGGGAGGGCGCACCAATTGAAGCTCATATTCTTTGCTCCCATTGTAAGCGCGTGCAAAGGCACGCTGGGCTAGGGTTAGGCCTGGCGCGGTCAAAATCTTGCCGAGATCTCTAAACAAGCCGGGGGCCCTTGTACTAAGGGAAGTATCGCCGTCGTCTGTTATAAGGTGAGGTGTCTTCATAGAACGTGAGTTGACTAGATTTTATAGTTTTGATATCCCTAAGTAAACTGTAACTATTTAATAATATAAGATATTCTTAGGCACTGTAGAAATACTCATAATACTGGAGCTTCCCCAAATCTTGGTGCGACCTGTAGGATTAATCAGCGAGAAAGTATGTCCAAACTGAATCACATTTTTACGGCCGCGCTCCTGGCAATTATTCTAGCGCTGACCTGTTCCAATCGCGTTTGGGCTGATGAATATATTGCCCCTGATAGCATTAAGGTTAAGACCCCGGTTTATAGACCAGAATTCGCAGACTTCGATCCGGCGCTTGGAAGCTATACTTATACCGTTAGTTGGCAAGGGATTCCGGCTGCTACGGTCACAGTCAATGTCGATCAGGATGAGATGTATTATCATCTAAACGTAAATGCACGCACCTATAGCGGCATAGATATTTTTTATAAACTTAGGTACTCGGCGGAAGGGCTTGTTTCTAGCTATGATCTTTCGCCCATCAAAACCACTATCGATCATCGTGAAAATTCTAGAATCAAGAACATCTCGATTCAGTTTTATGATGACGGACGTATTGAGGCCTCTCGCGTAACTAATAAGGAGCAACCAAAGGTTCTTAATTTTAATCCGGATAATTTCACACTCGATCCTTTCTCTGCCGCATTTTTAGCACGCAGCTTGCGATGGGAAAAAGGACAGTCGCGAGCTTTTGATACTTTTAATGGGAAAAGCCGGTATCTGATTACCCTCACTTGCGAGGACGAAATTTCGATGAAGGTTAATGACCTTGAACGTAAGGTTTGGGTCATAACTCCAAAAGTTGAAAACCTCTCGTATCCTACCTCGAACAATAAATTACGTTCGGCCGAGATTTATGTGACTGCTGACAAATCACGGGAAATTTTACAGATTGTTAGTAAAGTTTTTGTCGGCAGTGTTAGCACCCGTATGGTGTCATTTAAAGAATCAGAGAAACACATCCCGCTGACACGCGTGGCGCGCAACCGCACCGGCAGCTACCTTCAGTAGTCGGGCGCGCTACCTGGGCAGCGCCGAGGTTAAGGCGCTTTGTTGTGAATTTAATTTGCCAATTAATGCTTCCAGCTTTGCGTAACGTGCAATCAAGCTCTGCTCATGTTGAGTGATTTGCTTCTCAACGCTGGCGATATTGCGCTCGTAGTTTGAGACTTGATCGTTGTTTTGATTTTCGAGGGCATCGATCAAACCGCCAAACCTTGTGAATTGGTCTATCGTTCCACCCGTGTTGGATAAGGTGTCCCCCAAAGATTGTGTGATCGTGCGAACGCCTTCGGCATCGTTGCTAATTGCATCTTCAAATACCTGACTATCAAACTTCAAGGTGCCATCGCGTTGAGTAGTTATACCGAGGTCACTCAAGACGTTGACGTCGCGACCGGAGGTGCCAGAACTAGAAATAGCTCCCCGCAAGGCGAAAATAATATTTTCATCAAGGCTGCTTGAGGAAAACGCGCCAAAAGTATTGGTGGTGGTGTCGCCGTTGTTTTCGGATACAACCAGGTCGTTTTCCTGAATATAATTGACGACCTCGTTAAAGGATTGGCCCACTCGTATTAATGTCTTCGTTAAAAAAATCAACAAAATCTTGCATGCGCGAGGCAGTGGCCGAAGAGTCATCTGCAACTGAGATCGTCACCGAGCCGGTCGACTGGAGATTTAAAGTCAGGCCCGGGATAATATCACTTATAGTGTTGCTGCTGCGGGTAATTATATCACCCGCTCCGGCTCCGATTCCGATAATCTGTAGCTCTGCATTTGTAGCCTGTGATACGGTGTTGTCGTTAAATGCATTGGCCGAAGTGATGCTCACACCGGTGGTAACATTAATCTCACCTTTTTCTGTGCCTTGATTATTGGTGGAGATCACAACTCTGTAATCTGGGGTGCTGGCCGTGCCAGCATTCACCAGGGAAGCGGTGGCATTGGTTGTGGAGTTATTGAAATCAGAGACAAATTGCGAGAGCGTCGTGGTATTGCTGACAGTAAGATCGAAAGTGTCTAAGTTTGAGCCTTGGCCAATCTCGAAATGTACAGTGTCGGTCCCGACCATCGTGGATGCGATGGCATCATCACTTGAGCTATATGATCCCAGAGTTGATTTGAACGAGTATGTTCCATTCTTTGCGAGTGCTCCAACGTCCACAGAGTAGCTTCCGTTAGCAGCACTACTGGATGCGGTGGGCGATAAAATTAAGTCATCCGATGAGGCGGCGTTCTTGATCAGTCCGCTACCGTTTAGCGTTCTAAAAACCGAGGCTTTATTTTTTAGATCAAGAAGTTTTGATTTTAACTGGCTGTAAGTGGAGTTGGTGTCATTTAACTCTGTAATCCGATCCTGCATCGGCTTAATGCGAGCGTTTCGCTCCTGAGCGATCAAGCTCGTAATGAGCGAACTCGAATCTATTCCTGAAGCTATGCCTGAGAAACTAATAAGCGCCATATTACATCCTTGTAAATACTAGCCTGCGGCGTCCTTGCCGCTTTGGGTGCTTGAGGATAGTTGTCGACTGGAAAATGTTGAACTTTAGAAGTTTGTCAGATGGCCAAATGATATTAGTTAGTTAAACACTCATGAGTGTGTTGAATCGTAGCGTCCTCGCCCACTTGGAACAGCACTTGCAGTCTCTATCACAGTTGAGCGCCAAGCGTGAGCGCCAGTAATTACAGTAGGTTACATATGGGGTCAGGGGGAAAATTTTTCACTAAAGATCCAATTTTTAGTGTCGACCAATTAGAACAAGAGATTGAACCCCGTTCTACGAATCACGCGCAACATGGAGGTTTTGCATGATTATCACACGTACACCCTTTAGGATTTCATTCTTCGGGGGAGGCACGGACTTCCCAGCTTGGTACAAGCAACACGGCGGAACTGTGCTTGCTACCACAATCGACAAGTATTGTTATCTCACCACCCGGTATCTACCCCCATTTTTTGAGCATAAGTACCGTGTGGTTTGGTCAAAGATCGAGCTGGGGAACAAGATCGACGATATTATGCATCCGGCTGTCCCCGCGATTGTCAAACACGTTGGAATTGAACGTGGTTTAGAGATTCATCACGTTGGAGATCTGCCTGCTAGAAGCGGTATGGGATCGAGCTCCTCCTTCACGGTCGGGCTTCTGAATTCGCTTTATGCGTTAAAGGGCAAAATGCCCAGCAAGGTACAACTGGCAACGGAAACCATTCATCTCGAACAAGAAGTGCTTCAAGAAACTGTGGGATCTCAAGACCAAGTGTGCGCCGCATACGGCGGTTTCAATAGAATAACCTTCCTGCCTCATGGGGAGATCGCAGTGGTGCCGGTCACCCTATCGCGCGATCGCTTTTCGGAATTGAACAGCAATCTTATGCTGTTTTATACAGGCATCGTTAGGACCTCATCCCAAATCGCCGACAGTTTTGCTGGCGATCTGGAGAGTAGGAAGCGTCAGTTACGAATCATGAAGGATCTCGTAGAGGAAGCGGTCACGATATTAAATAGCGATTGTGATATTAGCGCCTTCGGAACCCTGCTTAGAGAAGCCTGGGACGCGAAGCGCTCGTTGAGTGGCGCAATCTCAAACTCACACATTGATAGTATGTTCGAGGCCGCCTATCGGGCGGGAGCGTTGGGCGGGAAAATCACAGGCGCCGGAGGAGGGGGGTTCCTCTTGTTGTTTGTTCCGCCCGCTAACCAAGCCCGCGTTAAACAGGCCCTCAATAAACTACTGCATGTTCCATTTCGTTTTGAGTTCTCGGGCTCGCAGGTAATCTTTGCTGAGCCGGAAAACGATTACAAGGATGCTGAAGTTGTTAGAACCACGCAAGCTATTGAGCCCTTTAGAGAAGTTGCGCTCCAAAAGCAGGTGGAGATACTTCGCTAAAGATCCTGTTATTCGCACGAATTTGGCAACACCTCGGCGCAATCATCCTCGTTTGACCATTCTTTTTGCACTTTAAAGCCATTCACATCGCCAGCGATGCTAGTTAGCTCCATCCCCATGCTGAGTGGGATGTCGCCCACTTCCCCATAATTTTTGTCATACCATCCAAGCTTGCCGTTGTTAACGTCCGGATCGGTGGCTGCTTCGGCCCATTCATGAGAGGCCGTAACCGTAATGTTCTGTCGCGGCGAGCCGGTAAAATCTATTCCGTTGCTACCTTGGGAATACGCTAAAGCAGAGTAATATATGCGCTTTTCTCCAGGCATATCGAAGCTGCCGTGGTAACCGCCAAGCCCATCAAGGGAGGAGTAGCCGTCACTTGAGGTAAGAATGGAGCCGGGAGGCAAGTAAAGTGTATAGACCGTCTTGCCATCAGGTTTTGGGGCCCTATGTTGCTGAATCTCCTGCCAGATAAGTTCTTTTACTCTTGATTCGTCAATGGTGCGAGTGCGAGGAGTGCCAGCGATCGTCTCGGAGCCGATATGGGTCGCTTTCGACACACCGTACTCCTTCCAAATTTTCATATGATCACTAGAAAATAGTGATTTAGCAAAGCTGTTGTGATAATCGACTTCCTTGGCGCCACGTTTTGTTTTCCAGTAAGAGCCAAGAAAGACCGAGAAAAACTTGGGCTGCTTTAATACTTTCCCGCCATAGAACTTTAGTTGAGGAAGTCCGGAAGACGAAGCGTTGTTGACTGGAGTACTCGCGCTATCTTTTGAAGTTGCGCCATAATCCAGTGATTGAGTTGTCGATCTTAAGTCATTTATGTTCATAGATTTGTACCTTTAATTAATGCTTATACAAATCTATCGTGAATTTTTTGGAAAAGTTGCGTGAGTAAGAAAAATCTCTAACTATTTCTCTGAGAGTTCTTACTTAGGTCCCAGCCGAACTTGTCCCCTGAGACATGCCGCACGCTATCGTCACTTCGCTCGGAGTTCGAGCCGTTCCAAGCAAGAGCGATCTCGCCTAGCGCCTTTTTGAAAGCTTCCTTGGGCCAATGATCGTGGGTTGGAATCTGTACGTGCGACATCACAGAATCAAGCACCGGGACCAGGGACGGCATTGAAAGCTGCATCTCCGCATATCCCCAACGAGCTACTACTACGTAAAATATCATTGCCAATGTAAATCTAATCATTACAACCTCTTAGCTTGAAAATCACCCATTCAAGCGGCCCGCCTGGAGATTTAACCATCCGGAAACTCACAAATAATGGGTGCCCCTGCTTTGTTAGATCGAACAAATAATGAATAATTTTAGCTTTGGGAGTGTTTTTTCTTACCTTTCACTAATAATTTTTCTGAAATCACGCAACTTTTTTAGAAAATTCGCGAAAAGGTTAGGTGGAAGCTGTTGCGGTGGAAGGTGGAATGAAAATAAGTGCCTCTATGAGCGGTACGGACTTTAATCAAAGGGACGGACTAATCTTAGCCTATAAAGGCTATGTTAGAAATCTAGTGGCAGGCCTGATAAGGCTGCTGAATCTGCCTCCCTCATATTTTGATGACTTTACTGCTGCAGGTTACTTGGGGTTGGTGGAAGCGGCAGATACATTCGACTTCGAGCGCGGAACGGATTTTAGAACATACGCATTTTATAGAATTCGAGGGTCAGTTATTGACACTATCCGTAGTTGTTCGGAGTTGCAGGGTAAGGCGTATCGATTATCTAAAGCTCTTGAGGCTGTCCAGGGCGTGCGCGAGATGATGCGCCATGACGATGAGATTGAAGATCCTGCCAAGCAAAACAATGCAATAGCTAGGTTATTAGAATATGCCGATAAAGGAGCGTTGGCGTACCGCTTGAGCCTGTGTGAAGCAGAGGCGGAGGTCCTTGCGATTCCAGACGAGTCTCCCACGCCCCAAGAGAGTGTCTTATTGCGCGAAGGCTCTAATAGATTGAGAAAATTGGTCAGAAAATTACCTAAACAAGAAAGGGTAGTGGTCGAGCAATACTACTTTGCGCATAAAAGCTTTGATGAAATTGGTGAAGAGCAGGGACTCGGCACTAAATCATGGTGCTCACGCCTGCACGCTAAAGCCCTAATTCGTCTTCGTAGGATTGTTGATGAGGCCGAAGATGCTAACTGAAATATTAACTTCCATGCGGCTGAGTTGCAGGTATTTCGTTAAGGCAGGTTGCCTCCTCATGATCTGCCTCTGGCTTACGGGCTGTAATGAGCAGATCGTACACAACCTAAACGAACAGGACGCCAACAGATTAATAACTCGGTTAGCTGATGCCAGTATTGACTCTTCAAAAATCAAGCAACCAGATGGCCTTTGGGCGATTGCGGTTGCCCGTGGTGACACGTTAGAAGCCCTCAGGTTTTTGGATGGCGCCCGGCTCTTCAAAGGAGCGCCAGCAACTGCCGAGGAAGGCAGCACTCTGATGAGCAGCCGAGAGGACCAGCTTTTCCGATTTGAACGGGCGCTTAGTCGAGAGATTGAAGAAACACTGTCTAGTATTGATGGAGTATTGCAAGCCCGGGTTCATCTTAATCTTCCTCCAACTGATCCGCTTTTTGGGCAACCGTTAATAAAAGACCAAAAGGGTAGTGCCAGTGTATTGCTGATTACCAACCAGAAATTTGAACTAGATAAGGAAGCCGTAGCTGCGTTAGTGGCCGGGGCATCGGGTCTGGAGCGCACTAAGGTGGCTGTGCTAGTGGGAGGATCTAGCGAGGCGGCAATAAGCCATGCGCCTGAAAAGCCCGCGGTTACGCAAGTCACCCCCCCTCTGGCTGCCACCACCCGCGAGGAGAGCTCCTTTTGGCAGGGGGTTTTTGGCTGGTTATTCGGCAACCAGTTGTTGTTGCTTGAAGTAGGCTTTGGTTTTGGTGCCTGCGGTTTATTGGCGCTAGCTTGGCTGTTTTTCTCTCGACGCAGAGTTAGCTATTAAGGCAGGGCAGGTTTATGAAAATATCAACTTTATTAGGTGTGGACATAAGCGCTTGGGAAGAGAAAGTTTTAAGCGCCGCTCTTTTACAAAGAAGCGATATTCCTAAAGCCGTTTTTGCCCCGAAGGTTGAAGAGCGCATGACACAGGCATGTTTAAGAATGAGCCGACTGCCAGGCGCGTGGATCAAAGAAATTTGTATACAGATTTTAACCAATGCAAGCTGAAATACAGTGCGACTTCCCACATTTTGCGGAGATTGAGACTCTATTGGCAAAACTTACTCGAAAACTCTTTCCGAAGCAGGAGACTATCTTGCATTTACAGGTTCGGTCTCCCACGCAACCAGCGCGGGGTTGGGTGAAGTTCAGTTCGTCAAGAATCGGGCAAGCTCTTTTCGCTTGGGGTCCAAGCAGCCCAAACCATTATGCGGAGCTCTTAACTGTATCGGAATATGTGCAGGAGATGAACCGGAATGATGCGCAGGCTGACGAGCTTAGACTGTCTGAGATGGGGACTCTAATCCCAGAATTCGAATATCCTTTCATCGTTTATGATCTCTCAGGGGCGAAACTAGGAAAGATAATGGTAGCTCCCATTTCTAGACCGCGCTCAAACGATGAGCGCGTGAGTAAGAATATGCTTTCAAGATTTATCTCGCGTTGTGGCCAGATTTCAAGCATAACATGCCTAATCGAACCAAGCGCGATATTGAAAGCTGGTACGTCCAACGTCCCCATACGCGAGTTTGCGTTGATTAGTCTTGGCACCAAATATTTTGGCGAGTTAAGGCGGGCGGCAGGCGACCGGTATGTTTTTACGGTGACGGCAGGCATGCCTCTTACAGGCCGCGGCGATTCAAAACAGGAGGATTATATGGAAAAGGAGCACGATATTGAGAGTTTGGAGGAGGGGGTACCTGTCGAACTTTGCATGGGCGAGTTGGAGCTAACCCCGAAGGACATTTTGACTCTTCGACCCGGGATGCAGATTGAGTTTAAGGCACCTGAGTTTGAGGTGGTTCTTAAATTAGGCGCGGGCGAATGGGCGCGTGGTAAATTATTGGTGGAGACGGGCGGATGCACTTTAAAGCTCGAAAAAGTTCTAGCTTTTTCAGTTGAGGACGCAACTTTTACAGAGAATTAACGATAAGGTTCTAGAGGCGCTGGTATCATAAGGCTTACGCCAAGGTAGGCAGCGCTACTATATTTGGAGATTATGTCATGTCAGATATTATTGGAAAATTCACCCCCACCGCTTTAGGCGCACATATAGAAACATCTTCGCTGGGTCGCTTTCAGCCTGAGCCCAGAAGTAGTTTGGGCGTTACGTTTGCAAAGGCCGCCAGCCAGGTCTTGGGCGTGGGTACAAGCGTGCTTAGTAATGCGGCTGGGTCATTAGTCGGAATAGACCCTCAATATGCTGATCTGATCATGCTCCAAATTCAAAAGCAGGAAGAGATGCAGCAGGTTAGCATGATTTCGAACGTAGAGAAATCCGAGCATGAAGCCAAAATGGCGGCGGTTCGAAATGTGCGAGCTGGATAAGGCATTGGGCCGGGACGCAGCTGGGAGGCCACGAGCGGCAGCACAGAAAGTTGCCAAAGTGCATTCCCGCGGCAGATGCTAAAGTGTCAAGGGGATAAGTTGTGCGTGACCTAATTGTTCCTTTAGGGGTGGTGGCAGTATTTGCGAGCATGATACTGCCGCTGCCCCCCGGCATGCTTGATTTCCTACTGGTTGCGAACCTAGTTCTAGCATTGGTTTTAATGCTTAGCGCCCTGTATATTTCAGAACCTCTTAAGCTATCTTCACTGCCAACCATTTTGCTTTTGGCCACTTTGTATAGGTTAGCTCTAAATATCTCCACAACTCGTCTGGTGCTTGCTGGAGGGTATGCTGGGGAGGTCGTGCAAGGCTTTGGATCGGTGGTGGCGCAAGGTAATTTGGTGGTAGGAGCAGTGGTTTTTCTAGTAATTACCTTAGTGCAGTTCATCGTAGTCGCCAAAGGCTCGGAACGTGTGGCCGAAGTCGCCGCGCGCTTCACCTTAGATGCCATGCCCGGTCGACAGATGTCCATCGATGCCGATGTGCGAGCCGGTCTGATTGATATTCACACGGCCCGCGAAAAGCGACAGGAACTTCAAACTGAATCCCGCTTCTATGGCGCCCTAGATGGAGCTATGAAGTTTGTAAAAGGGGATGCCATTGCTGGCATGATCATCATCGCCATCAACATTATTGGCGGATTGCTGGTGGGGACCTTAATGCATGGAATGGACTTAAGGCGCGCAGCTAGTACATATACGATCCTCACCATTGGTGATGGATTGTTGTCGCAAATTCCATCTCTCCTTAACTCACTTGCGGCCGGAATGGTCGTCACGCGAGTTACTCGCGGTGATAACGAATCGTTAGCGAACGAAGTCCTTAATCAACTAGGACAGCTTAAGAAAGTCAAAGTGCTAATTGGTGTAATTTCAATTATTTTGGGATTAGTATCGGGTTTACCAGTCTTGCCGTTTTTAGTCTTGGCCAGCATGTTGTTATTAAGCGCCATATTTTCCAAGCAGGGCGCCAATAAGCCTACTGCTGAAACTGAAAAGCGTTTTAAACCAAAGTCACCGCCATTGATACAAATTGAGCTGGGAGCAAAACTAGCGCAGGCGATCTACCAATCTGGCAAGTTAATTCCTGAGGTCGAGGCTTTTCGCGAAAAGCTTTTTGAAAAGCATGGACTCATTATTCTCCCTCCAGACTTTACATTATCCGAAGAGCTTGGTGAGGAATATTGTATAAAGATTCGAGGGATCAAGGCGAAAAGAGCTCAAGCGCCAACTGAAGCCGCTCACGCATTGGCGGCCATACTGAAATCACTTGAAGAGCTAAGTTCCCGTCGTGCTGTGGAGTTGATTGACGATATTATGACACGCCGTATCCTAGACCATTTTGAAAATGAGTCCCCAGAACTAGCGGCAGCAGTCGTTCCCGGCGTAGTAACACTTACTCAGCTAACAGAGATTCTGAAGGGTCTGGCTGGGGAGCAGATCTCTATTGCTAACTTCGATTTAATTCTTCAAGCAGTGGCTGAGTGTGGACATAAAGCGCCGAACGAAAGAGTTCTATTGGAAGACGTGCGTGTCGCTTTAAAGCGCGTAATTTCCGAGCATTACGCCAAAGATGGCATAATCAGGGCTATTACTTTAGACCCGCTAATGGATCTTAACTTTGCGAAGGCTGAGCGGGAAAAGCAAGCAATTGATGTGGAACAGCTCAATTTGCTGGTTGAGATGGTGCAGTCTCCAAGTTGTGTTGGGGCAATTCTGGTCTCATCAAAGGGCGCTAGGCGTATTATTGGAGAGTGTCTGCTGTTGCGAGGTTGCCGAATACCTGTGATTGCAATCGAAGAGGTCGCCGATGATGTGCGCCTTGAAATTGTTGGGAGAGTGTCCCTCACAGAAAATTTGCAAGATGGGGCGATTGAAAGACTGGCCGCATAGGAGAGAAAATTCATGAATGCAAACATTTTAAAACTTATCGCAATCTGCTCTGTAATGTGGGCTTGTTCAGGTGTGCGGCCTAAGCCAGCAGATCCACGCACACAGCTTGCGGCCCAAAGAATCATCGACCGTGGCACCGCGGCATTGCGCCAAGGCGATCTTGAGGGGGCAGCCGCTGCCTTTCGGGTAAGTTATGATATTCATGAGAATCCCGCTGCCCTTGACGGACTAGGCGCGGTCGCATATTTAGAGCAGAATTACAGCGCGGCCGAAAGATATTTTATCGGCGCCTATAACTTGGATCGTAACTATTTTGAAGCGCTGGGTAACCTAGCTCTATTATATGAGACCATGGGTTTAACCGCCAAAGCGAAAGAGATTTATGAATTCACTTTGAAAAGAAACCCGCAGGATATTCGGGTCCGCAACAACTTTGCAGCATTTTTATTTGATAAGGAATTAGACGGGCGGAGCCGAGCGCATGTGGAGCTTGCCAAGGCGGAAGTTTTGGCTTCGCATCCATTAATTGAGTATAATTTGAACTTCGTCGAGGGAAGGGAATATGGCAAAGAGTAAACTGAAAGAAAAAGAGATTGCTAAGAGTGAGAAACGGCCACGGGCTAGCGCTTTGGTTGAATCATTGAGCTCAACCAAACCCTCAGCATCGGAGTCCCAGGATACGGTGCGTGCGAGAGCGCAGTATTGGAGAGATGAAATTGAAAGTTTGAAGCGTGCAAGCTTTGCTACGGTGGAAGAAGCGGTTCAATCAGTGGTGGCAAAAGCGCTCTTGCGGCAGGGAGGAATCGCAGATCCCGGCCTGCAGAAGGCTTTGAGCGAGATGATGTTAAGTGACCCCGAGATTGTGGAAACGATTAAAGCAAATTTGCAGATAAAGTAGAACCTCGCGGCCTGCGATCAGCGTGTGTATAGACGTGTGTGATAGTCAGGTCCCTGGAAAGTGTATGTTAATCTGAATCCCAAGCGGGAGCAGTTTTATAGTTCCATCTTCAGATAGTGTAAAAGACCCTCCTTCATACACACGTTCATTTAATGAAACTCGATGAATAGCGCGGCATATGAGCTCCGGTGGGCTGTACGTGAGCGCCAGATGAAGAGGGGCGATGCCTTCCAGTTCAAGTCTAATGGCACAATCTTCGTGGGAGCCCAGGCTAAGTTCGATTCCCTTGAAAAGCGTGAATGCTTTCCCGAGGCCAGCGACCTTGTAAGAAAGCTTTGGAAGATTTGCAGTGGATTCTGCGTTGAAGATCTCCTCGCTCTTTAAATCGGACTGAGCAAGCGCTTCCGCATCATTAGAAGCTGCGGTAATAAAGAACGTGTAATCTCCTATTCCGAAATAGGCCTCACCATTTAACCAAGTTTGAGAAGCCGCGGGTACAATTTTCCCGAAGCTTTTACCAGATTGGCCCGAGACAGTTGTATGTAATTTGAGTAGGTAACGCTCTCCCACCGCCAGAACTGAGAAATAAGGGACTTTTACAGACTCGGATGTGATCACTCCGACGGCATCTTCGCCGATATCGTTTACTAGGCCACGTAACCTTAACACACGGGACTCGGACCCAAATTTATCTACTCGAACAAAAACGCTCATTATATAAGGCTTTTTATCCTGCCTGTTACCGTTGTGCAACCGTTAAGTGGTTTAGGAAGGATTGGGTGGGATCTTCGCCAGCCTCACGTCGAGTTTCCAAGTTCTTTCTAACCTTACCGAGCCTTGTAGCGTGTCCATTTTCACTGCGTGCTGCTGCGATCTCAATAAAGGTTTCAAGAAGCGCCATGTCGCCTCCGTTGGCGAAAGTTCTGGCAAGTTCTACCGCGCGCTTAAGAGCCAGTTGTCGCTTGGGAATTTCGCGTTTGGCGGTTTCAAAATGCTGAGATTGCTTCATGATCGTAGTGAGTTTTCCAAAGGCGCTTAGTACCAACGATGCCAAAGCCTCGTTGCGGGTTGTCGCAGTCACGATACTGTCCGATACAGGCTCACCCTTTGTGGCCCAGGCGATGGCATCGTCGACACTCTCTGTAGTAAACGGTTTAACCAAATAGCCACGCGCGCCGTAAATTAACAGATCGAAAACATCGTCAATAGTAGGCTCGTATGAGCAGGCGATCAGGATTAGTCGTTTATCAATGCCGATGGCTTTCGTGAGAAATTCACGGATTGGAATGTTAGTTTTCTTGGCCTCAAAAAGCACATGCGAGAAGCTCTGTTCTTCAATCTTTTGGAGCGCCAAAGCGTGATTGGCGGCGTCTGAGACTGAGCCCATGTCGATGGAAGTAAGGATCTGTCGCAGGCGGTTACGAATTGCGGGATCTGACTCCACCACCAAAACACTGGCGCGTTGACGCTCCTTGGCGGTTAGCGGCGGCAAGGCCGTTTTGGGAAAGAGTTTTGCAAAATCCATAGATGCTACCTAGGGTTATCGTCGGGATTTCAGTCACGCTTAATGGATGGGGCCGGAAGGAGGTAACGCTGATGGGCAAGCTAACAATATCAGGCGCTTAGGGGTCTTATGAGGAACTACTCATTAACCCCGGGTAACGCCGGGTGGGAATTGGCCCCCTCCGCGTATCTCCGTGTTCTCAGTGGTGAAAATATTAAGAATTTTTTACCACTGAGGACACGGAGCATGCGTGTCCGGTAGAAAGGTGGCGGTGATGCCGTAAATTCTTGATTTAAAAA
>CAZVWV010000025.1:5091-32959 GCA_964631745.1 uncultured Bdellovibrionales bacterium | reverse complement strand
CCTAAACGATAATGCCACTATAACCACCGGCCGACGACTCGTCGGCGCTACTTAACATCCCTGCTTCGCCCGGGGTTTATGAGCAATTACGTGATGAGGCAGCGAGGTGAAAGCATCCCCAACAAAACCGCGGCCTAAAAAAGATGTGGGTAAAAGTCAGGCCTCACTGCGGCGAAGCCAAGCCCTCGCTCACAGCCGCTTGAGGCTCTTCGTCGGTCTTGTTTACGGAATCCAAAGCCTCCTGTGCGAAGCGCCTAACGGACTCTGTCTTTCCGTTTTGCGCCATCTCTTTCAAAAATGGCTCGGAATCATCATCAACGCTGACATGGTCGACTGCGTCTTTTAGCAAGGTTTTGTCGTTTTCAGGATCGGTCGAGTTGCCCAATAAATCAAAGACAGCTTTCAGTCCATCTATTCCGGAGTTCAACATGGCTTTGACTGCTAAGTGCGAATATTGATCGCGCTTTTGGGCGAGTTCCTGCACGTATGGCAATGTGGCTTCGTCCGGCACATATTCACCCAGGCCGATGCCGAGATGGTAGTAACCGTCAGGATCTCCGTTCTTAACGGTCTGTTTGTAAAGAATTTCAGCAGCCGACTGCCCGCCTTGATTGGTAAGTGCGGCCACAGAGGATTCCTTCAGGAGATTATTATCTGTATCAAGCTGTTCTCCCAGATATTTGACGACATCATCGCCCCCTAGCGAGAGCTCAAGAGCCTCTGCATAAATATCACCCTTCTCATTATCACCCGCGCTCTTTATGGCATCCACTAGAGAGCTGACATTTTCGACCTTACCGCTAATTGCAAGCAACTCCGAGTAGTAACTCTTTTCGTCTTCGCTTGAATTTGGCGAGACAACCATATCACGCAAGCTCTTATAGAACTCGCCGCACCAGCTACAGTTCTCACCCGGCTTAGTGAACTGCTCGAGGATTAGATCGTCGTAATCAACCGCGCCCTTCTTCACAGCTTGAAGAGCCTCGTCCGCGCTCTTATAAACCTCAGCAGCGGGACGATCGTCTTCCTCAGCCATGCCTTCCGTATCATCGCCTTCATCCTCAGCGGTTGACATGCCCCCGGGCATGTTCAAATCGGCGGGGCTATTCGAGTCCCTGTTGGAATCCCCATTTGAATCCCCATTTGAATCCATCGAGGCGTCTGCCGAAGTAGTCGATTTCGCATCCGAAGCAGCGCCGGGAGCACTCGATGATTTGCTGGCCGCGAATATATATACGCCCACGACTATAACTAGAAAAACGATGATTATTGGTAGAACTTTTCTCATGACGGGTATTTTAATTACACTTTTATTAAGAAGGAAAGGCCCTGCTTCACTAGCTTGGACCTATAATCAGTTAAAATTATTCACTATTATTAAGCGAGAATTCTCTCATAGTATCTCAAAAATTGCACGATTTACCAACTATGAAGAAAGCCACCCTTAGGGTACCGCTAACGAGCAAAGCCTACCAGGTCTTTCTCGAAGAAATTGGCCGCTACAGGAAGCGGGTACTGACCGTTTTGGCTGTTCCCGATTTGGGTTCTAAGGATCTGCGCATCGAGCTTACGGCTTTATTTCACACGGTAAAGGGTGGAGCAGGGTTCTTTGGATTAGACGACCTGGCAGATACCTCTGCCGAGCTGGAACGCATGTTCGCCTTAGAACCATTTCCTGAGCAGGCAAACACGTTCGAACTGCTTAACCGCTTCGCAGATATCACCGGCCACATGCCAAACCCGATGTAAATTATGAGCGATGTTTTAGTTTTATCGCAGAGTGAACAGGAAGGGGCGGCGCTGTTGAAGTCGGCTGAGGTAAAGGGCCTCGCGCCAAAGTACACGGCCGAATTAAAGAACGCGCTGGCTTGGCTCAAGCTTCGGAAATACGATGCCCTGCTGGTGCACTCCCAGATCGCCATTGAAGTTCAACAGCAGCTTGGAAATTTGCTGTGGGGCCGGAATCCGACGGCACAGATGATTGTTTATGAGTCCGCAACTAATTCGGAAGATCGAGATGGTAATAGCAGCAGCCCGGTTAGCCCCAGCAGCTTCAAGCTGTATGGCGCCGAGTATGTAAAGCGGGGGGAGGATCCCTTTCAAGGCTTAGAAACTCTTGCAAATGAGAACACCAAAGAGAGCGGCGCTAAGGTTGAGGACTTCAGGATTATGGTGGTCGAGGACCTGGATTCGCCTCGAGACATCATCTGCTTTTTTATTGAAAGCTTAGGATTTCCCAAGGCCGAGGGCTTTAATTCGGCTAAGGCCGCCATGGCTGCCCTCGAAGCTGATCCCGCTGGTTTCGATTGCGTCGTCACGGATATCCGCATGCCAGAAATCACCGGAAAAGAGCTGATTGAAACCGTAAGGCAGCACGACAAACTGCGGCATCTTCCAATAATAGTGCTTACTGCTTACGGAACGGTTGATTGTCTGGTGGACTGCCTAAAAGCCGGTGCCAGTGGATTTTTAGTGAAGCCGCCCAAGAAAGACGACCTGCTGCGTGAGCTCGCAAGGGCGCAGCGAATCGCTGCCCGTCAAATTTCACCGCGCCTTATCAACCATGACGAGGCTGACACCATTCGCGAGATCTTAATAGATCGCGGTTTTAGCTAAGCCGCTATTTTACGAAACTTATTGAGCTTGCTAGGAAGACCTGCAGCCCAAGCAAGTTCAAATTCACTTGGAGGCATTGACCAGTCGTCTCAAATTCAAGCTAGGAATAATACCATAAGCAGGTTCTTCAGCAGCGCCTACAAAAATTAATGCAGAATCTGGCGGTGGATCAATTAAAACGAGGCGATCAAATTCCTTTCGAGTTTGAGCATGCACCCGTACAATGCCAGAGCTTGGTTTTGCCTTATTTAGGGGCCAATCAAAGTCAACGAGCTCGACCCACTCTTGATCATAAAGCTCTTGAATTTCGGCCCAAGTAAGTCTCTTGCCCATGGTTACCAAGATACTTCAAATAGTGAAAAACAACAATCAAATCCAATAGACGTGCGTCAGGTAGCCTTTCTCACAAAAAGCCCGGCAAATTTCACCACGTCTTATCAACCATGACGAGGCTGACACTATTCGCGAGATCTTAATAGATCGCGGTTTTAGCTAAGCCGCTATTTTACGAAACCCAAATCAGATTGGTTTCTACCTCGATAATACTGTGCTAGCTTAACCACTACGTTTCAGATGAATTCAGCATTTTTAAAGCGCTTACGCGAAAAGGTTATAGTTGAAGATGGTGCTATGGGTACCATGGTTCAAGCCTATTCCCTTACCCCTGACGACTTCGATGGGCTTGATGGCTGTAATGAATACTTAGTGATAACGCGCCCCAAGATCATTAAAGAGATTCATGCTGCCTATTTCGAAGCTGGCGCCGATGCGGTTCAGAGTAATTCCTTTGGCTCCTCTCAAATCGTTTTGGGCGAGTACGATTTGGGGGAGAGAACATACGAAATCGCAAAGCGTTCGGCCGAGCTTGCTAGGGAAGTTGCCGACGATTACTCATCAAAATCTTTTCCGCGTTTTGTGTATGGCTCAGTCGGACCAACAACAAAGCTGCTCACACTTGGTCATACGACATTTGATCAGATGCACCAAAGCTACCTGCCTTGCATGCAAGGCTTAATCGAAGGTGGCGTGGACATTATTCAGATAGAAACTTGCCAAGACATCCTCCAAGTTAAGTGTGCTGTGATCGCGGCGCGAGACGCCATGAAGGTCGTTAAGCGTGAGATACCGATAGCGGTAACCATCACCGTAGAAACCACCGGTACCATGTTAATAGGCACTGAAGTTTCAGCGGCTCTGGCTGTATTGGAGAGCCTGCCAGTGCAAATCGTGGGAATGAACTGCGCTACTGGTCCAGACATGATGCAGGAAAATGTGCGCTTTCTCGGTAAGTATAGTTCACGCCCTGTGGCCGTGCTTCCAAATGCCGGGCTGCCGCGGAACGTTTCCGGGCACGCGGTTTACGATTTAACACCGGAAGCGTTGGCTGAATACCAAGAGATCTTTGTTAAAGATTACGGCGTCTCGATTGTGGGCGGCTGTTGCGGAACCACGCCCAAACATATTCAAGAACTATGTCAGAAAGTCGGAGGGCTCACGCCTCAAGATCGTACGGCCCAGTTTCCACCCCATGTTGCCTCAACCTATAGCGCCGTGCCGCTTGATCAAGACGGCACCTCGCCCCTCATTGTCGGCGAACGCTGTAACGCCAACGGCTCGAAGCAATTCAAGGAGCTGCTCCTAAAGGAAGACTGGGAGGGCATGGTGGAGATGGGGCGCGACGAGGCGGGTGAGGGGGCGCACGTGCTGGATGTCTGTTGTGCCTACGTTGGAAGAGACGAAGTGCGAGACATGCGTGAGACACTTTCGCGATTCTCGTCGCAAGTAACGGCCCCCGTGATGGTGGACTCAACCCAGCTCGATGTTTTGGAAGCCTCGCTGAAATTAATCGGCGGGCGGGCGATTATTAATTCCATTAATTTAGAAGACGGAGAAGGTAAATTCGATAAGATCTGCGAGCTCTCAAAACGTTTCGGTGCCGCCCTGGTAGCTTTAACCATCGATGAAGAGGGTATGGCCAAAACCGCTCCGCGCAAATTAGCGCTGGCGCAGCGAATATTTGAGCTTTGCACTAAGCGCCACGGTATTCCGGCTCATTATCTAATCTTTGACCCTTTAACTTTCACAATCGCTTCCGGCGATGAAGACAGCCGCAAAGCAGGCTTAGAAACTTTGGAAGCTATAAAGCTTATCAAAGAGCATCTGCCTGAAACCCGCACAATCTTGGGGCTTTCAAATATATCTTTCGGGTTAAAGCCCTATGCTCGCCAGATTCTCAATTCGGTTTTTTTGAGCGAGGCCATAAAAAACGGCTTGGATGCCTGCATAGTGAATCACAAAAAGATCTTACCGGTGCATAAGATCGATGAGAAAGTTTTGACTACCACGCTCGATCTAATCTTCGATCGGCGCAGCGAAGGATATGATCCGCTTTTTTCCTTTATCGAGCAGCTTCAGGGAGCCAAGAGCGCCCAGAGCAGCGAGGCCGAAGAGAATAGCTTGCCCGTTGAAGAACTATTAAAGAAGCGCATCATAGACGGCAAGAAGCAGGATATAGAGCACCACCTGGATAAGGCCTTACAAAAATACCCGGCCCTTAAGATCGTAAACGAAATTCTGTTAGACGGTATGAAAGTGGTCGGCGAACTTTTCGGATCCGGGCAGATGCAGCTTCCCTTCGTGCTTCAATCAGCCGAAACCATGAAGAAATGCGTGGCTTACTTAGAAAAATTCATGGAGAAAAAAGATGGTCCCCTAAAGGGTTGTATGGTGATAGCAACCGTAAAGGGCGATGTGCACGATATCGGCAAGAATTTAGTTGATATCATCCTCTCGAACAATGGCTACAAAGTTGTAAATCTTGGGATAAAACAATCACTAGAAAATATCTTGGCGGCCGCCAACGAACATAAGCCCCATGCCATTGGTATGAGCGGGCTGTTGGTTAAATCAACTTTGGTGATGAAAGAAAACTTAGAGCAGATGTCCGGCATGAAACACGCCTGGCCAGTGATTTGCGGCGGGGCCGCGCTAAATAGGGCCTATGTCGAAGTTGATCTTAGAAAGGCTTACAGCAGCGGCAAGGTTTATTACGGCGCCGATGCTTTTACCGGCCTTAGGTTAATGGATGAGATCACCGGTCAAACCACCGATATCAAACTTACCGCAGAATCCGCTGAAAAAGTTGAGCGGCATGGCGAAATGCGGGTTGAGCGCGAAGCGCGCTTAGCGGAGAAAGCCCAAGAGTATGTTGACAGCGGCACGCCCGTTTTGGACGCGGTGCCGAATCCTCCGTTTTGGGGAGTGAAGCATGTGTTTAGTGATCAGATCGATCAATCTGAGATCTTTTCATTTATTAACCGTAAAGCACTGTATGCCAATCAGTGGATGTATCGGCGCGGCAAGATGTCCACTCAGGAGTACCGCGATTTTATAGCGAGTTACGTCGATCCAAAATTTCATGAATGGTGCCAAAAAGCTCTCGATCGAAAGTGGCTAGAACCCAAGGTTGCCTATGGATATTTCCCCTGCCAAAGCGAGAAAAACGATCTGATAATATACCAGGCTGAAGATCACTCCAAAGTAGCCTGTCGAATAACTCTTCCAAGGCAGGTAGCCGATAAGCGGCGCTGCCTGGCTGATTATTTCCTACCCAAATCTTCGGGACGAAAAGATGTGGTGGCGTTTCATGTAGTCACCTCCGGCGCGCTAGCCTCGGAAGTTTGCCAAGATCTTTTTAAGTCCGATCAATACACTGACTATCTACACTTTTACGGACTCTCCGTAGAGTTTGCCGAAGCTCTAGCGGAGCACTGGCACAAACGCATCCGCACCGAGCTAGGAATTGTCGGCCAAGACGGGCTGACAGTGGATGCGCTCTTTCGCCAAAGTTACCGCGGCGCACGTTACAGTTTTGGTTACCCAGCCTGCCCGAACCTCGAAGACCAAAGATATATCTTCGATCTCTTGCATCCAGAAAAAATCGGCGTGGAGATTAGTTCCGAGTTTCAGCTAGTGCCAGAGCAGTCGACCTCTGCGATTATCGTGCACCATCCTGAGGCTTGTTATTATTCGATTTAGAAGGCTACGATCTGGTGCTAAGTATTTCTCCCCTGTGCGGCCAAACTACTTCTCGATGCAAGTTGTGGCTAAAAATATCCCTAAAGCCAGGGCGATGTCGCCCTGATGATAGGCTGCCGCCGTTTTTGGAAGCGCTTTAATTGCTCGAAACTACCGGGGTGATATTTGCCTGCTAAAATCAAGTTATGTTTCAATAGGTTATAATAATTAAGACACCATTCTTGGAGTATCCTTCAAAACGGTAAGAAAGAAAGATTGGTGGCGGGCCAGACTGCTAATCTTTGCCGCTGCCAAAGTTGATTAAGAACTGAAAAGGGTTAAAATTTAGTTATGTCGGAAGAAGACAAAAGTGTAATTGGCACCGAGGAGCGCGAACGCGCCAAATTGCTCGTGCAGATTGATGAAGTAACAGCCAAAATACAGCAAAAGATCGCGGCGCTTTTGGCACATCCCAATGTGCCGGAAGACTTCAAGGCTCAATTAGAAAGGATTCAAGGAGAAGTTGTATGACAGAGCAATCATTTGCAGATAAAGTCATAGGAGCGATAGAAAGTGCCCTACCAGATCCCTCCGGTTTGACCTTGGATCGATTACCTGGCTATGTCGACCGCGCCAGTGCAATAGGAAATCCGCTAGAAGTTAGTGTTGATGGATCAATCACTACCGTAAAAGATCTCTCTGGCCTTCTGCCAACTTTGAGAGAATCCGTTAGATCACTTGTCGCGGTAATAGAGGCGGCCCCACGAGCTGCAGCGACAGCAGAACAGCTAGAAGCTGATTTGGCTAGAAGGTGTGGTGCTTTTGAGAAACTTAAAGTCGCCCTTGCTGCTGCAAACCGGGAAATTTCCCCTACAACCACGCAAATAACAGCAGAGCAGATCTTAGCCGGATATAGCAAAGACGGCGGAAGTGTGAAATTTACTCTTCCCCAAGGTATCAAAATTGGAGAGGGTGAAAATCCCGTTTTTGTGGCGGGTGAGATCTTGAATGCTGCCGCTCAAGCTCAGGGCCTTGGTCTTGTTTTTGACGGAAGAGATGCAGAGTTTTGGAGGGGGAATGAAGCTGATCCAGACTTAAGAACCGTGCCCGGCCAGGAGTATGTGCTGACCATCGATCTTGCTTCGCTTGGTAAAGACAGACCGCTGCAACTAAGCGATCACGGTCCGGGGGTTCCAAATGGCGCTATCGCGTTAGCGGAGGCCTGTGAGCGTCTGATTCCTAAACAACAAGGTACTCTATTCAAAGATGCCCGTGGGAATAATATTTGGGTAAGAGGCTTAACTCCTGGCGTCGCGCTTTGTTCTGATTCGGCTGGCGGCGTCCGCGTCGGCGGCGACGTTGGCAGCGGCTATCACGATGTTGCCTTTGCGTCGCGTGTCGCCTCCCGGAATTTAGAATCAGCTTGATAGTTGGTAATTGAATTCTTGGTTTTCTTGGGCTTTTGATCCTTGAATCTTGGGATCCGATTTTTTTTGAAAAACCCGCATAACTCTGGTAAGATATTCTCGTCCTGGTAATGATGGAGCGTTTACGGATGCTCTACCCGGGGCTCTGTCCACAGTCTTGTTGGCATCTTCACCTGACGGTGAAGATCGCGAACAAAGCCAGAGTCTTTGCGTCTTGTTGTTTGGTTGATTTGACAGAGTCAAATCAACATGGATTCAAAGAGCGTGCTGTCTGTGTGGAGACAGAAATTCTTGTCCGGACCTCGTGAGGGGTTCTTGAGCGTAAGCTCACCCCCTCCGAATAAAATTCAACCGTGGGATCAGCGTACGGGATCGATCGGTGGTGAGTCCTGATGGGTTTGGACAATAACAGTTGGGGGCTCCTGGCGTCGCGCTTTATTCTAATTCAGATAACGGCGTCAACGTCAATGGCAACAACGATGACAACGGCAATCACAATGTTGCCTTTGCGTCGCGTGTCGCCTCCCGGAACTTCTGTCTCCTTTTTTATTTCTGGCGCAGGCTTTTGAGCCAGCCGCCCAGCATCCGGCCAATTTCGTCGATTGCCTGCTGGAGAGATATATATTTCTTCTGATTAATGGCTTTCACGTCCAGGGAAAGGCGCAGGAAAACCCGGAGCATATCAAGCCGGGCGCTCACATGGAGAAGCTGTTCTAGTCTTCTTTCCGGGGTGAGATAGCCCGCTAGGAGGAGACCTTCTAGCACATCAAGAGCTGAGTTTTCTGAGCGTTGCCATAGGGTATGGCGCTCCATTTTGGAAACTGTGCGCTGGAGATCATGGAGTAGCCGGTAAAGCTCATAGGTTTTGTGTATTATGGGAATCTCAGTCTGCTGCATAACCCTCTGCTGAAAAAAATGAAGATATATACCAGTATATTCCAGGAAATGATCTCAGCCGAAGCTTTGTTTGAGGCTTGGACTGAATTTCGGAAAGGGAAGCGCGCCCGGCTAGATGTTCAGGAGTATGAGCGCCACCTTGAGAAAAATATCTTTAGGCTACAGCGTGAGCTTAAGGCCAAAGCTTACCGGCATGGTGATTATGGCTCGTTTTTTATTCACGATCCAACTTGATCAGTTCGCAAAGCAGGAGCTTCGGGCGAAGCACTATATTCGTTTTGCGGATGACTTTTTGATTCTTTCGCATAGAAAGACCGCGCTTGAAGAGATGCTCCCAAAGATTATGGCTTTTCTTGCAGAGAAGCTTCGCCTTGAGCTTCATCCCGGAAAGGTGAGCCTTCGGTCGCTCCGGCAGGGCATTGATTTTCTGGGCTACGTCACCTTACCACATCACAGGGTATTACGGACAACGACCAGGCGAAGGATGTTTAGAAAACTAATGTCCAGGCTGGGAGAATATTTTAAGGGAGAAGTCTCCCCTGGATCAATGAATCAGACCCTACAGTCTTATCTTGGCGTTCTTTCTCACGCAAACACTTATGAACTTCAGAAGCAGGTTAAGAATCAATTCTGCTGGCGCTAGTCAAAGCCCTTCGGGCAGTGGTTCTTCCGATCGGAAAGACGGAATGCGAATAGAATCGAAAACAGCAACAAATGCTTATAATGCGCTGCTCTGGTCTCATTAGCGCAAGCCGAGAGCTAAAGTATTGGCGTACGTTCTCGTCGGTATCTGAATTGAAGGCTTTATCCATGTGAGGTTGTAAAGCAGACCGTTCGAAAATAGCAAGAACCAGCGCGATTGAAAATCAACCTGGAACTCCCCAAAAAGAAAGTTGAATTACCACTAAAACTATTGCTATGTCCAAATTAACAATGCTATATACTGAAAACGTTTGGCATGCCAAGCGCGTAACATATTGAAATAACATATTTTTATGGAGATGTTTGAATGAGATTGGTTGGGATTTTGGTAGTCAGTTTAGTTTTTGGAACAGTATTGCTTGGCAGGGCCGCATACGCAGATGAGCGGCATTTTGCTTACAGCTACGAAACCGACACGCTTCCGGAAGGGGATTGGGAATTTGAGCAGTGGGTCACTCATGAAAACGGCAAACGCGGCGGGGACTATGCGGCTTGGAATCTTCGCACGGAACTGGAGTACGGAATCTCTTCAGCTTTGCAAAGTTCGCTCTATCTAAACTTAGAAAGCGTGCGCAGCGAAGGGGTCTTTGACGAGGAGGACTCAAGCGAAACGAAATTCAAAGGCATCTCCTCTGAATGGGTGTATCAGTTGGTTAGCCCGATTAAGCATGACGTTGGCCTGGCCCTTTATGCCGAGTATTCCACCGACGGTATCGATCATGAGTTGGAGAATAAGATTCTTTTAAGCTCGGAGATCGAAGATTGGGCTTTTGCGCTGAATGCCATTTACGAAATTGAATCAGAAAAAGAAGCTGGTGAGAGAGAGAAGGAAGCCACCCTGGAATTTACAGCGGGTGCTATGCGAAGAATCGGGGACGGCTGGAGCCTGGGGGTCGAGGCTAGACAAAAGAGCGCTTATCCAGGCGGATACGATCTCAGTGAGCAAGAATTTCAAAGCTGGTCAGTGGGCCCGACTGTGCATTATGCCAATCAAAAATACTGGGTCAGCTTATCTGTGCTGCCGCAGGTTTGGGGTAACGGTGAAGGGTCGCGCGGTGGACGACAACTTGTACATGAAGAAGCCATGGAGGTTCGTTTCTTAATTGGCGTGGCGCTTTAGAGAGACTTTCCAAAAATTTAAGGGCGCTAATGTAGATGACTAAGAAGTTTATATGGCCACTGGTAAGTATATTGCCGCTCTCGGCAATCTACGCACCGGCGGTTCAAGCCATCCAGTACTTAACAGTAGAGCAGCTTCAGCTCTCAACCTTTCCCGCGGCTGACCTCTTTGAACCTTTCGAGTTGGAGCTTAGCGACACTCAGCGAGAGGAGATTGAGAGTCGAAGTGATAGCTCACTTGGGCGCGCCAAGCCTCGAATTTGGCGCGCCCAAAAGGGCGGAGAGTTGCTGGGGTATCTCGTTGTGGATGATGTCTTGGGCAAACACGATTACATTACCTTTGGTTTTAGTCTGAGGTTGGATGGCTCCATCGGAGAGCTAGAAATTTTAGAGTACCGTGAAGCCAAAGGCCAAGAGGTTGTGCGCCAGGAATGGAGATCTCAGTTTAACCAAGCCTCTCTAAGCGGTGGAATGGAGCTTGATAATCCCATACAGAACATCAGCGGCGCTACGCTGTCATGCAAACATATAATCGATCGAGTGCGCGCGTGGTTAAACTTGTATCAACTAGTTCTTAAGCGTTAACGCAGATGGCGACTGAAATCATACGACGCGCCCGGCCACTCTTGGGAACAATTTTTGAGATTGCAGCGCAGGGTAGAAACAGAAAGCTTGTTGAGGACGGCGTGGAAGAGGGATTTCGAGAGGCTTCCAGGCTAGAAGCTATATTGAGTTACCACAGTCCAAAGAGCGAGCTCACGCGACTGAATCGGCAGGCGCATTTAGCGCCGCAGTCCGTAAGTTCAGAAACGTTAGAGGTGTTACGCTTTTCCCTGAAGCTCTGGGGGCAAAGCGCAGGTCTATTCGACGTATCAGTCGGAAAGATGCTGGCCGAGGCAGATTTTTTACCAATGCAATCCTCGAATCCTAGAAGCGCAAGATCTGATTCTTCTGCTATCCACATACATGGCTCGCAAGTAAGTTTTGAAAATCCGCTAACACTGGACTTCGGCGGTGTGGCCAAAGGATTTATCGTAGATCGGGTGCTGGCGCGGCTTAAAGATTTCGAACTTGCAAGCGCCACTGTAAACGCCGGTGGCGACTTAGCGCTCTGGGCGCCGGAACCCGTGCCCGTTGGTATTCGTAGTCCGCTAAATCCCGGTAAGATTGTGCAAAGTATAACTTTGCAATCAGGGGCGCTCGCTACAAGCGCTTCGTACAACTCATCAAAATTCATCGAAGGCCAGCACCGAATACCCATCTGTCATCCAAAACTCGGCTGCGTCAGAGCGGAGCAAAAAAGCGTCACGGTGATAGCCCAGAGCTGTATGATCGCCGATGCCCTAACGAAAATTGTCTGGCTTGATGAGCTTGGCGCTAGCGCCATACTCGCCGAATTTGGAGCTTTAGCGATAGTGCTTCGGGAATCTGAGTGCGGTTTGCAGCGAAGAGTATTGCCGGACGATGGCGGGAGCTCGGGGCTGTCACACCGATGCCAGCCGCTAATCTGAATTTGTTCAACGGACTTGGCGTACGAAGATCTTTTCGTGAATCTTGGAAATGGTTATCAGCCTGTGTTGGGAGCTAGACATGAGCGCTGCGAGTCAACTGCTCTTTCTAGATAAACTATCCGTCATTCGCGGTTTTTCCAGGAACTTGGATGGCGATGTGAATGCATGATTGCAAGCACAACGATCTCGTCGTGGCCATGGTGATAAATTACCCCGTATGGGAATCTCTTTAGACGACACCGTCGGGTGTTCTTCGACAGCGGATGCCATGCGCTTGGAAGTTCGAGGATTCTTGCAAAGGTTCTTCTGATCTCCGCGGCAAATTCGAATCCCAACCCAGGACTCTCTTGATGGTAATGCTCGATCGCCTCAAATAGCTCATCTCGCGCTACGCTGAGAATATTGAATTTCACGAATCAGTTGATTTGTTTAAACGATCCATTACTTGTTCAATCGGTTGAGATCCCAACTCTCCTGTCCGATATGCTTTTAATCTTTCTTCGGCCTCAACTATCCAAGCTTGATCGACCATGGCCTGTTCGGCTGACTCGAAGGTCCCGTGTAATCGTTCGAGCAGATCCGCCCTGTCAACAGGTGAGAGCCTTTTGGCTAATTCAAAAATCTCTATTAGCTTCTGCCTTTCTGAATCACTCATACATTTATAATACCAGAATTTGGCATTGTTCGAACAGTGCGATAGCAAATGGCCAAGGCGTCGGAATGTTTTCTTCGGACAGGACAGGGACAGGAGATTCTGAGATTCTCCTCAGAGACCTTGCGCGGCCGATCACAATTTAAGTTAAAGTACTGAACTTCTTGTTTTTTTACTTTAAGGGACTTAATTCAGTAACCGTTCAGGGGGTGATAAAGTGGGGTGAGATCAGTTAGTTATAACACGGTAATTCTGCCGGTTCGGATGGAAAACCCTGATCGGGTTTACTGTTTTTCTGCATAAAGAGGAATCTGACGCTCAACGTTTCGCGTCAGCCTCCTTTGACGGTTAGTTTTTTCCACCCCCGATTTGAGTACAAATCGGCCCCTTAATAGGGGCTGTATAGACCTTTCAGTTCCTCGCGATCTTTGTGCCCCGTGAACGGATACTTAATTCATATAAGTTCCTGAGGCGCAGCTACCCGGAATGCACGCTCGGGAAATTGGTCAGCCTAAGTAATCTTTCGCGAAGTTCCATTCCGGGTTGCGAAGACCCGTCGGCCCATCTAGAGCTCTTCCTTAGCCCCGAACACTTCATTACACTACCTCCAGTCACCGGAGCTCTGCGTACCTCATTCCACCTGAGTGCCGCGCGCCGTTTTAGACCTTCTATTTGCTTATCGAGATGATTGACCACACCCTCACACTACCTGACGAAAACACGAAAAGATTCGTTGCTATCTTGAACGAAAAGATCGATATGGGTCGATTGCTGAACGCCTTAGGTCATATGACGGCTGGCCTTGTGGGTCAGTTTACCGATCTCAGTGAACTATGTTTCCTTAAATACATGGACCGCGATGGCGGAATTCATCCGAATATCTCGCATTTTCCTTTCATCGTGCTCAAAGCTGAGAACTCAAACCAGATTAGGAAAGTGAGGCAAGAAGCCATCAATCGCGGCCTTAAATTCTCTGATTTTACCAAAACGATGACGATTGGCAGTTCGGCGGCGCAAATGGAAGCAACTGCGCAAAGTCCGGAGTTGGAATTGGATTATTTTGGAATTTGCCTTTTCGGCGACACGATCACCTTGCGAGAATTTACCAAGAAATTTAGTTTGTTTAACCCCAAAAGACCAGTTGAATCGTAGCGAGGTGGCGGAGGATACGGTGGACCTTTGGGTTGCGTAACGGTTTGGTCAGGGGAGATGCGGCGTGACTGAGGTTTTCGCACTTAAGCCACGCTTCGTTGCTGGCCCACGCTGGCGTGCCGGGCTGACGATTGCGGCGCGACCCTTGACACGCCGCAGGCGAAATCATCAAATATCAATAATAACTTAAAGCAACGGGATCGCCGAAATAATCTGTTCAAAAATCATTTCGGCAGGGATTCTTGTAAGTTGCTATACTAAACTTTTTCGGAGGAACATATGAATGACTCATGGGATGAGCGACGCCGCGCGCAAGAAGAGCAGTATTTTCAGAAACAAAACGAGCAAGCTCTAAAGCGCATTAAGGAGCGTGAGCAAAACACGACGCGCTTGAGTCCTGTTACCGGCAAGCAGATGGAACAGCTTACTCTGATGGGAGTAGTCATCGACCGTTGCAAAGATACGGGAGGGATCTGGCTGGATGCCGGTGAATTAGAGCAGATTATAGAGAGCTCTAAGACGCAAGGTAATTCAAACTGGTTGAGTAATCTGATGTCCATGCTATCCGGAAAGAGTTCGTAATACTTGAACTGGGCAGGCGGCTAACCAATTAAGTTACGCGAAATTTAGAATCAATAACTATGAGCGTGCTATCCGACTTTGGGCCCGTGTATACGGAAACAGATCTAAGTCGATTTCCCGTAGAGCCTTGGAATACGTACAGCAACATCTGTTTTCTGGTGCTGATTGTTTACTGGTACTTTAAGCTTCGCGGCAGTTTTTACCGCCATCCCCTGATGGGAGTGGCGCTTCCTATCCTCTCAGTTGGCTTTATTGGGGGCACGGTCTTTCACGCCACCCGAAGTCATTTTATATGGCTCGCCCTAGACTTCATGCCGATCATTATTTTAGCATTATTGGCCGCGCTCTTTTTTTGGAAACAGGTGCTGCGTTCAAGTGTGGCAGCGGTCTTGGTTGTATTGCTGGTGTTCTTAGTTTCGCGCCTCTTGCTATCCGGACTTCAGCTCCCTCATGCGTTAAGAATCAGCTTGGGGTACTCAAGCATGGCAATCTTGATCTTAGTACCCGCTACAATTGTTACCATCAAAGCCCAATTCCCAGATTGGCACAGCTTAATTGGCACAATCATATCATTTGCAATCGCCATAACATTTAGATGGGCTGATGGGACCTGGGTGGGTATGAGTTTGCCTATGGGTACTCATTTCCTTTGGCACATTTTTGGTGCGTACAGTGTGCATCGCCTGATTAGTTTAATGGTTGGGGTTGGTGCTGGGGAGGAGATTTGAGTATCTCTCGGGAACTAGCCACCCGGGCCCGCAAATAGCAAAAATAAGACTTGTCGGCTCGGCGCGCTAGCCGGGCCGCTTGTGTCATATTGGCGCTATGTTACGATATTTCCGGTGCGACCGTATCGGAAATTTGCGATGTCCCCAGCTAATACCTAAACAACGGAGTGTATTATGAGTAACGATACCGAAGACATGAAGGCCGAGCTTGCGAGGCTTCGTGCAGAAAATGACGCTTTAAAGAAAACTAAAGAGAAGGGTCTTACGATGAAGATCGGCGAAAAGGGCGGGCTCTCTGTTTACGGACTCGGTCGTTTCCCCGTGACGCTCTACAAAGAGCAGTGGTTAAGACTGCTTCAGATGGCGGATGAAATCCGTGCGTTTATTGAATCCAACGCTGATAAGCTCAAGAGTAAAGAGTAGCGAAGGAACTGTGTATACCTCTCAAGCCCGGAGGCGCACTTCCTTTTCAATTCGCTCCCCGCTTTCACGATTCGCGATGTCGAGGTCATAGTCCATCTGAAGTCCAAGCCAAAACTGCGGCGAATTTCCAAAATACCGCGCTAGTCTTAGTGCTGTATCAACAGAAATGCTGCGCTTTTTTAGGGAGATCTCATTGATGCGACGCGCCGGAACCCCGAGTGCCAACGCCAAACGATTTTGGCTTAATTCCATCGGCTTCAAGAATTCCTCGACCAATACCTCCCCGGGATGAACCGCGTCCAAAATTTTCTTTGCCATAATTTACCTAGTGATAGTCAACAATTTCAACATCCAAGGCGTTCCCATTGTCCCAACGAAAACATATTCTCCATTGATCGTTCACTCGAATACTCCATTGACCAAGGCGTTCACCGGAAAGCTTTTCAAGTCGATTTGCCGGTGGCACGCGCAGATCGTTAATACTAATAGAACGGTTCAACATACGTAGTTTTCTAAGCGCCGCCTGCTGAATTGAGGGCGGAAGCTTCCTCGACCGTGTGAGGTAGAAAATCCCCTCTGTTTCCTTGCAGCGGAAGCTTCTTATCATTGGTTATATTATATAACGTGTCGCGTTAAACGGCAAGTGCTAAACGATGGAGGGGAACTATATAGAGTTTTCGCCCTTACATGGTATTTCTGGAGTATCTGGAAAGTCCAAGGCACCAAGATGGGGTAATTTGGAAGGGGGCTTCAACGAAGATGATTCAACTGCTCTTTCTAGGTTGAGCGCCAGCATTCTGGTATGGTATGGCCCATACAAAGGCCTGGCTATCAGCGCTATGCGGGCCTTTTTTGGGGAGTTGCAAGTTTGGCGGTGTTATTCAATAAAGGAATCGCTTGAAAATTTCGCGAGTTATTTTTATTTTACTATTACTTGGACTGTGGGCCAGCGGCGTTGCTTGGCTCGTGTATAAGCTTTACTTTCCCGAACCTGAAATCGGATCTAACTTTGCTCCGCGGCTTCTAAAGATCCACGCCGCCTTTGCCTTACTTTTTCTACCGGCCATTGGAACATTATACGAACACATAAAGCGAGGCGTTAGGTTACGGCGTAATTTATCATCAGGAATTTTAATGTTATCGCTGGTTGCCTTAACGCTGATAACAGCCTGGGGCCTGTATTATCTGGCCGATGAAGAAGCGCGAGCGCTTACGAGTACTATCCACTGGGTGGCAGGGGGGATCTTTCCGTTCGTAATTATCTTGCATCGCTGGCTTGCGCGGCAAACTAGGCCTTAATCTTCTTTACTTCCTTCTCAAATTTAGTCGCCACCTCAAAAAACTGTTGTGTATTGATGCCGATGTAATCGTGCACGGAGAGATTCCGTGCATTTAGAAACTCACTCCACATCTCAAAGTCCGAAATCAGACCAAGTTGCAAAGCGGCTTTGAGTGAATCACGGGGGCTGTATACTTCCATGCCAGCTTTGTCGGCGGTTCTCTTGAAATATTTCCAAGTATACTCAAAGGCGGTTTCGAAGGACTTACTTAGTGCGGCCAGTCGCAATGCATCGCTTGGTTCCTGGAGGTACGCTTTTAACGCCTTTCCAAGCAATTTTATAGAGTCCTGAAGCTTTTGATCATCCATAAAGTTCTATTCCACATCTCTGAAGAAGTTTTATCCAGCTACTAAGATCACCTCCTAGAAAGATAAGATCTTGGGATATTCCCTCAAGAAATGGTTGGTCGGCCTGATTTAGATTGGTAATTTGGACGGTATACTGGGACTGCTCGTTAAATTCCTCCACCTTATTCATTAACCTAGAAAGTTCAGGGAAGCTCAGTTCATTAGAACTGAAAACCCCTAAATCAAAATCTGAAAACTTCTTAAAATCACCACGGGCTCTCGATCCAAATAATAAAACTGCTGCATAAGGGGCAATGGCGTTAAGTTGAGATATCAACCCTGCTAATTCAACGCCCGCAACGCGCCTCTTCTTCAGGCTACTCGTTATGATGTCTTTCGGGCTTAGCTCTAACGCCGCAAGAACCTTTGAGAGCGCTGCTGGCAAAACCGGCGCGCCGGCAAGGTAATCACTGAGCGTGTTGCGATGTATGCCCAATGATTGGGTTAACTCTTTGGCCGAGCCGTACCCCTTTTGCCGTAAGGCATCCATAAATTTTGCGCGATCTATTGTGAATCGGTCTAATGTCGCCATTATGCATACTATAAGTATGCTTTTGCATATTGTCAATATGAATTTAACCACGGCTCGCAGGCAGGGCCTGACCCCGCCTATTTCGGCGTTCCCACAAACGGAGCCAACTTGCCCGAAGAGTCTACCCGCATAGCCATCGCTCGAAGCTTCGCGATCTCTGTTTTTAAAGGTGCGGATTCAAGTTCGCCGGTAACGCCATTGGTGCTAAAAGGAGTGGTGTCAAGTTTAACGCCAGCGCCGAGCGCCTGAGCCAAAAATGTGAGCGCATCATACCCTTCGGCCGCATAGACGCGAGGCAACGAATTTGGCGGTTAGTGAGCTGGTATACAGGGCCTGCATAAAAAGAAAAATAACTAAAAATGCTTGCTTCTGTTCACTCTGGTGAAATTTCGATTGAAAGATTTTATGAAACCGCTTGGGATCAGTATAAATAGGCCCGCGCGAGAAGGTGTATGTGCCGGCGGGGCGTATAAGTGCTATTGTTAATGGTAAAAGGGCTATTAGTGCTGATACCGCATTGCGATTGGGCAAGTACTTGGGAGTTTCACCGGAGCCTTGGAATAACTCACAACTAATGAACTGAGCCATGTTAAAGCCGAATCACCCACAATCAAAATCATTACTGATACTAAACGCCAGCCCCAGCGGCGCCGTGGGAAACTGTGCGGAGCTTATTAAGATTGCCCACAAGCAACTGGATTCTCTTTTCACAGTTAGCACGGCGCACCTGGCGGATATCAAATCCTTTGCGTCAATGTCGGAACAATTAGAGAGCGCTGATGCTTTCCTGTTTGTTACCGGTACTTATTGGGATAGTTGGGGCAGCCCGCTGCAACGCTTCTTAGAAGAAGTCTCGTGCACGGAGGGAACCAAAGTTTGGCTTGGGAAACCGGCTGCGGTTGTGGTCTTGATGCATTCGGTCGGTGGGAAAGGGGTGCTTTCTCGTTTGCAGGGGGTGTTGAATACATTCGGAGCCCTGATTCCTCCTATGTCTGGCCTGGTTTATTCGGTTGCGAATCATCTGGCGCTAAAAGGCCGCCAGTCGAAATTAACTGAAGACCTATGGCGGCTTGGAGATTTAGATACTCTTTGTCACAACTTGTCGGAAGCTTGTGTGGATGGGGGCAAAGACTGGAAGAGTTGGGCGGTTGATCGCGAGGGATTTGCGGAGGTTTGGTTAGAAAGATTCAAGTAGAACATTAAGCGCCGAACTCGCTGGGCGGTAACTCTTACCCCTAATTTTGTCATAATTTTCAGTTATATTACCCTCATTTTTGTCATAAAATGTGATTATATTACCCTTAATTCTGTCAGAATAGGTAACTACTCATTAACGCCGGGTAACTCCATATATGAATTGGCCCCTCCGTGAAACCCCGTGTCCTCAGTGGTGAAATTATTCAGGATTTTTTACCACGGAGGACACGGAGTTACACGGAGGGGAAAACTACCCTGAGTTTATGAGCAAATACCAGAATAGTATGTAACTATCTATGATTACACGTGATTTTGAAAAGTCGCTCACTGCTTGATATTCAAGGACAGATAGGCTGCCTCTCTTAGTGCGCGGGGCGCGACAGGTTGGGAAATCTTGGACGATTCGGCAGTGGGGTAGGCGGGTGTTTGGAGAAGAAAAAGTACTTGAAATTAATTTTGAGGAGCGTCCCGACTACGCCGAGTATTTTACGAAAGATCACGCTGCTCACGAATTTCCCCCCAACACGCCAACTTTAAGCTCCTGATGATTGCTGCGTCCTAGATCGTCAGTAACTCCCACTAAGTGCTCGCCCGTCGAGCCGCTCCAAAAAAAGGTCTCACCCGGCCGTGATTCTCCTACAAAATTGTTATCTACAAACCAGAATAATTTTTGCGCATCGCCGTCTGTCACGGCCGAAAAAGGGATATTTGGTTTATTCCAACTTTCGAGTGGGCTTTGATAGGTTACGTTTCTAATGGGTGAAGAAATTAGCGGTGCGGCGCCTTTCGAGGAAGGGGCTAGGCAATGCGCGCTAAACTGTGGCGGCAGCTTGGTGTGAATTCCCGCTTGTCGTAAGACCTGTTCAATGTCGCTTGGCCAGAATTCAAAGACCTCAGGTCGCACGTATGGCGAACTTCGCTCGCACTCACGCAGACCTGTTCTCGTATCTACTAATATCTCGCGATGCACGTTGCAGGTCTTGATCGGGGATTTGCCCGGGATAAAGAGGGTTTGCTTCAGATGTGGGCATGAAGGGCCGGGGAGTGCTCCTGTGAGCGCGCAAACTTTTACGGGGCGAATGTTTAGGTTAGAAACCGGAGAAAGTTCCCGGGCGCCAAACTCTGAGCTAAGAGCATCGGCGATAGAGAAAAAGAGCGGCCCGGCGGCATCTCTGCCGATAAAATTTGGATTGGGACGCCCATCGAAGTTCCCGATCCAAACTCCCACAACGTACGGCCCAACTATTCCTATCGCCCAGGCGTCTCTAAAGCCAAAGGATGTGCCGGTTTTCCAGGGTGTGGCGGTACGTATGATTTGGGTCTGGCCGACCTCTTCGTGCGGCCTGGGATTTTGCTTTAGCATCTGAAGAGTAAGATAAGCGCTCTCGGGAGAGAGGATGCTCTTTGCCTTAGTTTGGGGAGAATCTAGAACGTATCGTATGGGCTGAAGCAGGCCATGATTTGCAAGCGCCGCGTATAGCGTCACTAAATCTTCCATCGAAAGTTCCGCGCCCCCAAGCGCCAGGGCGAGGCCGTAGAAATCTTCACTTTTGAGAGTGAGACCAGAATCCTTTAAGAAATCATAGAGGCTTGGGGCGTGCAGTTGATTAGCTAGCTGAATTGCCGGGATATTTCTACTGCGTATTAAAGCATCGGTAGCCGATATTGGTCCCAAAAAATCGCGGTCGTAGTTTTCAGGATTGTAGGATGAGATAGAAAGTGAGGTGTCTTTTAACATGCTCTGAGGGGTAATTAACCCTTGGTCTAAGGCCAACGCGTAAATAAAAGGCTTTAGAGCCGAGCCGGGAGATCTCATGCCGCGAACTCCGTCGACCTGCCCGAATATTTCTTGGCTGCCAAAATCCGCAGAGCCTAAATATCCCAAGGCCTCCATGCTGCGGCTATCAACCACTAGTACGTCTGTATTCTCCATACCAAGCCGCCTGTTGCGCTCCACAAACTGGGCGGATTGTTTCTCAATCAATGACTGTAATCGCAGGTCCAAAGTTGAATACACGCGCGCCAGATCTGAATATTTGGCTACTAGGCGATTGGTTAGGTGAGGGGCACGGTTTGGTAGGGCTGATTTGCTATTAAATCCGAGGGCCAATTCAGCGGGCCGAAGTTTCTCGCCCTGGATTCTCTGCGCTAGTCGTAGCTGCGCTTGGCCTAGTGATTCTATCCCAAATGGCCTTACGGGGTTTCTGAGGCTTGGACTCTGTGGAAGAACAGAGAGGGTGATGCCCTCAATCTCCGATACTTGTGAGACCGCCTTTCCAAAATATACCCAACTAGCTGAGCCGACCCCTTCAATGTTTCCTCCGTAGGGAGCTAAATTTAAATAAGCCTCGAGTATAGCCCCCTTGGAGTAAGCGCGCTCAATTTGTAGCGCGCGTATGATCTGCAAAAGTTTTCCGGAGATAGTTTTAGTATTTAACCCAAAACTCATGCGAGCTAACTGCATGGTGATAGTGGAAGCCCCCATGGTGTGGCCCCCATAAAAGGTGCTAAAGGCCGCGCGCGTTAGGGCGATAGGGTTTACGCCGTAGTGGTAGTAAAAATAACGATCCTCCTGAGTGAGTGTGGCGTTGATCAAAGTTTCCGGGATCTCTCGCAGCGAAACCCATAGCCGGTACTTGTCGTCGTTTGAGAGTGTTAATCGCAGCAAATTCCTGTTACGGTCAAAGATGGCCTGGGAAAAACCGGCGCGATTATAAAGTTGTGGGCTAGGTAAGATTCCGGCCAGAGCCCAGAGAAGAACCGCCAAGAAGCAGAGCCGTTTTGCGATATGGGCAATCTTGCGCATTGAGAATCCTGGGCCAATTCCTCAGTCTTTTAATAATCCGCTATGTACGGATTAATCCTTTACCGTAATCTTTCCAGATAGCCCTCTTGCCATGGTAGTTCTGTCGTACATACCCTCTGCAAAAATGGGAGCAGTGCTGTAGCTACCAGTATTGGTCGGCTTTAGGCGATAAACGTATCGTTTCACATCGGGCCCCACGCTTCCAAAGAGATAGACGCGATCGTCTTGCACATCCACGTATTCGGGCTCCCAGGCCTCGCTTGCCTCTCCAGCCTGACCATCGGATTTCATGCATTGAGCATCCTTACAGTTTAGATCAATCTCAAATCCGCCGGGAACAAGATCGGTAATGGCGATATCCGAATACGCTTCTCCGCCAATTGAACGCAAGATGATGTGTACATACACTTTTGAGTCGAGAGTTGTTTCTGAGATTACATCCCCTTTATCGTTACGGTATTCGCGGTAAACCTCCACATTCTTTTTAATTTCTGAGCTAACAGGCGCATTTTCGTATCCAGCCTCACTAAGTTGATAAAATATATTGGTGGTGTTTTCGCCGCTAAATACTACCTTCTTAGCATTGGTTGAGATTGAGGCCGCAGGCATTACGTTTTGTGGCAGGGTTAGAGCGTGGGACGCACCGGCGCTGTCCAACTCTTCGATTCTGAAGTTTGTCTGGAGCGGTGATTCAACCACTTTGGAGTAAGCATCAAATCCAAGTATTGAGCTTGAGGCTTCTAAGGTATTAAATCCATCCTGCAGAACTCCTTCAACCAAAGTTGAGAGATCCTCGCCGGATAAGTTTCTGGCGCGATCCGGAAAATGTCTTGAGAGTAAATAAAGATATAGTGAGTTATGGATGGTGGCATCGTAATAAGAATCGTAATCGGCTGGGATCTTGTTGGAAAACCCAGACTCAACGATTAAGCCATCCGCTTCATGGTCCATCTTTAACATTTTGTAAACCGAGGCAATCAAAGCGCCAGTTAAGTCTTGCTTCCAGCCGTCTTTCCAATCTCGGTCCAAAGTTTCACGCACTGATGTCAGATAATTGGTTGTAAGCTCGCCTTGTCGGGTAAGCAGGTAAAGCGCAAAGGCCTGAGATCTGAAATCGGATTGTTCTTCTACTTCGGCCATTAAAGAGCGCGCATATGCTAGTGCGCGCCTGACGAGTTCGCTTGGCGTCTGAAAGCCGCGCTCTTGGGCCTCAAGTAAGTAAAGTGTCGCGTAAGCGCTCACAAAATCTGAGGTATAAGAATCTGCAGACCAGAGGCCAAAAGCTCCGTCCGAATTCTGTCTGGCTTGTAGCGTTCCGACAGTTTTATCAAACGAGCCCCTTACCAAGTTGTTGTCGAGCGCGAACTCCGCGCGACTTCCAAGAATCAGAGTGGGGATAGCTTGACTTATAAGCTGCTCGGTACAGCCGTAGGGATAACGTTTTAAAAATTGAATCATGCCAGAGGCTAGCCCAAGCGGGACGGTTGAGATTGAAGCCCTAACCTCTCGCGCGGCCTCAAAGAGCGTGCGTTCTAAGGGGATTTCAGCCTTAGCACCCGAGAGTAACCCCTTTTTGATAAACCCGCCCGTAACTTTGGTCATAAAGGGAGAAGCTGGTCGAATTCCCACGCTTGTTTTCTGGCTGGTTTGGTTCTCACCGACCTTCACGCTAAAGATTAGATCAGCGGCCCCTAACTTATCTTTGGCCCGTAATTTAAAGCGCGCCACGCGATCCTCTCCCTCCGGGATCGGAATGGTGAGTAATTGATCTTTTAGATTCTCAAAATTATCTGATTTGAGCGAAACTTCGACCAAGGCGCCCTGACCCGAGCCTTTCAGGTTATTGGCTATGGTGGCGGTGGCATCAAACTCGTCACCAGGCGCCACATAATACGGGGCTTGAGGCTGGACGACAAAATCCCCCTGCGAAATCACGCTCGCTTCGGTTACTCCCACGGCCCCTTCGCTAACGCTTAGCGCCATGAGTCGTATCGTGCCGTTAAAATACTCAGGGATTGTAAAATCGTAAGTACCGTTTGGCTCACTAAGAATTCCCGACCAAAAGACTACGGGTTTTTCGCCTTTTCTCTTGAAGGGGTTTTTCTTTCTACCCGTTAGAGCGTCTTCGTCACCACCGGGCGCGGAGATCTTATTTGAAAGTTCAAAATCAGGCAGAAGTAAATCAAGGATTTGGGAAGTTGTGACTTCAAGCGCGCGTTTTCTTGAGAAGTGCGAGAGCGGATCCGGGGTTCGATATTTGGCAAACTGCAAAATACCTTCATCGGCCCCGAATATTACTATCCTTGAGTTTGGGGCGCTTTGATAGTTTACATGAATGGTCTCGCCCGGTTTAACCTGGGAAGGGCTAGAAACTTTCATGACCTGGGTATGACGCGCGCGACTTACGCTAAAAGGCGTGGCGCCATAACTTAAGGGACTCATATAGATCTCAGGGGAGTCCATAGCGCGTAAGAAGGTGACAGTAATGTAACCGTTACCCTCGACGCTTTCAGGGAGGCGAATATGTTGAATAGAGGAAGCGCTTTCGGCTTTAAACCATTCAAAGCCGTAAACTTTATCTTTCTCAATCGTGATAAGGCCAGTGCCGCTATAAGGAGCCTGGATTTCGACCTCAATCTCTTCTCCCGGATTGTATTCATGTTTGCTTAGCTTTATTTCAAGCTCGGCATCGCGCTCTAAGCTGCGCTCGAGATTTACCTCTCCGACTACTTTATAATCCACGCGAGAGAGCTCGCTGCCATCCTTATTTCGCAGCACTAGCAAAAAGATGCCAGGCTCGTTTGTCTCAAGCGCGAAATCCGACCCATTGATACCAATGTTGAGCGGTTTCTTGTTGCGCGAAATTTCACGCTTTACAGATTGATAGGCGTAGGTGCCATCAGCTTGCTTCGTTAGAACAGAGACATACACAATTTTTATAAGCTCGGCTTCCAAATCCGGCGCAATAGTTTTGGTTAAGTCGGGAGTCACGGCGATAAAATCAACTTTGCGCAACGAATCTTTGTGGATGTACTGAAGGTCGCCGTCTGGCTTGTAAGCGATCAAACTTTCCGCAGGCGAAATTAGCGCACTGGCATCAGCCAGAACGGATCTGCCGCCTTCGGCCTCGAACCCTTCTGCGATAAAACGCATACGGTACGTGGTTTTTTCGAAGCGATCGAGCTTTAGGTCAAATTCGGCGTTTCCATCTTTATCGGTGAGAAGCTCCCCTAAATCTTCATCGTACGATTTGCTCTGCTTTAATGAGTTCGGATCGAAAAACCGGTAATCCTTAAACTCCGCAAAAGATGGCAAGCTAGAGCTAAGTTTAAGAGAGCCCTTAATCTTTCTAGCGGCTGCGGCTGTGCCGAAAAGATTTTTCAGGTTAATTTTTGCCTTAAGGTTTTGAGGTAGGTACCATCCGGCGCGTGTGGGTTCTGAGAGCGAGGCTTTAATGGTCAAGCGATCCGGAAAAAATTCTTCCACCCGGATTGAATTTGAGCCAATCAAGGCTTTACGTGATTTCTCCTTAATCACATACAAAGAGAGCTGATAGGTGCCGGTCAGAGCAGATTCAAGGGTGGGGAATGTGAATTCTTCGAAGCCAGCCGCATTAAATTGAATTTTCCTACTCTTAATCTCCGCCCCGCGTGGGTCGCTTACTGTAAGCTCAAGTGGGAGACCGTCGGGAATACCCTCCCAATTGATACGTTTTAGAAGTATTCCTATGTGTGCGGTTTCGCCGGGGCGGTATATCCCACGGTCCGAAAATAGATAAGCGCTTAAACCCTCGTAATTCTCACTTGAATAAAGCCCGCCTGTGTCAAAACGCGAAAAATTAAGGCGTCTGTCGCTGCGGTTAAAGGGCAGAAAAGATAGGTCTCCGTCTTTTCTGATTACGTAGGCAACCGGAGCCTTCTCGCGCTTAAACTCTTTAAGATCTGGGAAGAGCACGTGACCGCGGCCGTCAGTCTGGGCATTTACTACAGCTAATCCGTTTTTTCCAAGCACTTCGATCTGAGCGTCGCTGATAGGTTCGCCCGATCTGATGGACGAGACAAAAAGATCGTGTGAACCAAAGCTGGAATCCTTGGCAACAACACCTAGATCGGATATTAGGATCAAACGTTCATCGGCGGCTTCACTGAGTAGGCTCTTCCTTTCTTCATCCCAACCATGCACGCGCAGTAAAAACAATCCGCGCGGGGGCGCACCCTTAGAGAGCAGCGAACTAAAATCCACATAGCTGTAACTGCTTTTGCCCGGCCCGGTGCTAGGGATACTCTTGGTTTCGGTAAAAACCTCCGCAATGTTATCAAACCCGAAATCTTCATTTATAAATTCTGGATTTTTAAAGTCCGACCATGCACCGCTTTGTGTAATCAGGTGGTTAATTGAACCGGGCAGTAAGCGACTGAACTCTATCTGAACAGCCTTCAAGTTCCTGGTCAGAATTGAAAGCTTCTTGTCGCCAGAAAGGCTAAGCAGCGCGCCGTCGTGCAGGATCTTTACGCTGCGTGGGAATTCCTCCACATACAAGACTTCAGACGAGTCTTTCGAAAGCGGATAGTCGCCGAATGATTTTAAGCCCTTATTAATTTTGACAAAGATATAGCGCCCGACATCCGCACTGAACTTAAAGCTCTGAAGCGGACTGAATTCTCGTTCGTTGGGGATCCACTCCGGTTTAATCTCAGATGCCGTCGCGAGCACCTCGGGCACGATCTCTTTGGAGCTTTCCCAATGATGGTTAGAAATTGACTTTTGGTTGCCAATGGCAGGTTTATCTTTAGGGAGGATAAATACGGAGATGCTCTTTGCTAGCTCAACCTGGCTCATAGCGGCGCTGGACTCGACCGTAATGACACGGTCAATCTCATGTGCATCGTTCGTTACCTGAGAACCGGAGATGGCGCTAATTTTAAAGTATGAGGGTAGCCCTGGAATTGCGACTTTGCTTTGCGCAGCTGCTTCGGAGCCAGTTCCACCTCGGGCCGCGTGTAAACCTTTATCGATGCTGATCAGCACCTCGGCGTCGTGATCCGGAATGGTCAATATATCTGAGTGGATATAGGCCTTGGCGTTTGATTCATCGTATTGAATTTTAAAACCGATCGCTTTGGCATCGCTGTCAAAGTGCTTATGTGGTTCTTCGCGCATCTTTAGCGTTAAGCGTCTTTCGAGGTCCCCCTTATCGACTGCATGGGTAAAGCTGACGGTTGCCACAACTTTTTTGAGTTTGGAGTCCTGGGGGTCCTCATAGAACTTAGCTTCGGCGAAGCTTGCGGCGAAATGGGGTGAATCGAATTCGTACTCGTATTTTTCTAAGAGGATGTGGCTAGGGAAGAATTGTTTTTCAAAAGTTAATTCATACTTTTGACCAACTTCCCAGTCGGAACTTGGAGTGAACTCCAACTGAGAATCAGAGCGCCACTTCAGGTTACCTTGAAGCTTCGGAGTGAAATGAAAAAAGTCTTTGACCTCTTTTCCAACTAAGGAGAGGGGGGCGGCCGATCCTGAAAAAAATAGCAGGAGCGGTTCGGGTTTGGAGTCTTTTTCAATTTTGGTTGGAGTGGGCCAGGTGCCAGTAATTGTTAGGGTGTTTGGCTTGGGAAGATTCTTATAATACAGCCAACCTTGTGCGGCTCCGAATCCCAGGGCAATTAGTAATGCCGTTCTCAAGATTAACTTAGCGGGAGATGTCATTGCTAAGTTGTATGTGCCTTGAGCGCGCGCCCCGAGCCAATCGATCAGCGCTTTGATCCACCGCGGCGGTGTCCAAGTGAGATCGCCGAAAATGTAACTTAGAGGTCTTAGCAG
>CAZVWV010000025.1:0-5081 GCA_964631745.1 uncultured Bdellovibrionales bacterium | reverse complement strand
GCAGGAAGAATTTTATTAAAGTTATAAGTGCGGCAATTATGGAGCTAATGAATTTTGGCATATGATTTGGTTGGTAAAAGCTAAAGAATAGTTCTGAGATCGTAGGGTTATCCTTTTTTGAAGTCAAACAGGTGTTAATTTGGGCCTTGCTGCGGGGTAAACTGATTCGGGGTTCGTTCTTGATTGAAAATACTTCCCTTTGGGTCTAAGCTAGACAATCCTGGATCGGGTAATGGTATGACAACACAGGCTGATGCCAACGTGAACTTGCCCATGCGCCCTTGCTTTCGCATTGGCGCCAACATCCCCGTATCTTTAAGAAGCGACAGTTCGTTCATGCCACTGAGAATTACAATAGAGTATTATTTGTATTGGAGACTTGTATGCAAAAAGTTAGTCCGCAAGAGATAAGAAACATAGCAATCGTAGCTCAAGGTGGCGCCGGAAAGTCATCGTTGATTCAGAGCTTACTTCTCGATACGCGCGAAATTACAGAGTCTGATCCGGAGAAACCCGTCATTCGCACCGAGCCGGAAGAGATCTCTCATCATATTTCTATCACGCCGCATGTGGCGCATTTTGATTGGGAAGGAACCAGCGTTAATCTGATCGACACGCCGGGCTATTTCAGTTTTTTGGAGAGCACTCGCGGCGTTTTGCCCGGCGTGGACGCTGCTGTGTTGGTGGTTTCCGGAACCGATGGAGTAAAGCCCGAAAGCGAGAGGCTTTGGAAGATGGTGAAAGACTCTGCATTGCCGGTGCTTGCTTTCATCAACCACGTTGATGTTGAGGGCACGGATTACCTCTCCACATTAGAGCAGCTCAGATCGCGGTTGCATGCCAATGCGCAGCCGCTCTCCATACCCGTTAGGATTGGCGCAAATGAACTTGGGATTGTTGATCTAATTCAGCTTAAAGCCTGGACCATGAAAGATGGCAAATCTAATGAAGTTGAGATTCCAAGTCAGTTAGTGAGCGAAATTAAATCGTTGCGGACTCAGTTAATAGAGAAAGTGATTGAACATGATGATAGTTTAGTTGAGAGGTACTTGGTCGGCGAGGAGCTTCCGTTGTCTGTGCTGGTGAAAGCCCTGAAAGAGGCGGTGGCGGGCCATGAATTCATCCCGGTTATGTGCGGCTCGGCAATTTTGAATGCCGGAGTGGTTCCCCTAATTCAAGCAATCGTTCAGTATCTTCCGTCTGCTGTAGATCGTGATATGCATCGGCCTTTTGTGGGCACACGTGCGGGCGAGGGTACCCCCGAGCAAAGTCGGCATTGTGATGGCGCGCAGCCTTTCTCGGCTATGGTGCTAAAGACCACGATCGATCAGTTCTCCGGCAAACTTTCTGTGGTGAGAGTTGTTTCCGGCGAGATTAGACACAATCAACACGTTCTAAATTCGTCTCAGGGCACTAAGCAGCGTAGTGGGCATGTTTATTTGTTACAGGGCAGTCAACTTACGCAAGTGGAGATGCTTTCTGCGGGTCAGATCGGAGCGATCGCAAAATTACAAGAGACGCATACCGGTGAAACGTTGTGTGATGTTGATAACCCAGTTGTCTTTCCGGCGGTTAAATATTCGGACGCGCCCGTGATGTTTGCGATTGAGGCTGAAGATCCAAAGAGCGAAGAGAAAGTATCGTCCGGCCTTGCAAGACTAGTGGAAGAAGATCCGACCTTGCATATTCATCGCGACGCGCAAACGCATGAGATGATTCTTTCCGGAATGGGGCAGCCTCATATCGATATCGCCTTGGAGAGGCTCACGCGCAAATATGGCGGTAAAGCTAAGTTAAAGACTCCGCGGGTGCCTTATCGTGAAACTTTAAAGCGCGCCGTCAAGGTTCAAGGCAAGGTGAAAAAACAGACCGGTGGGCATGGCCAGTTTGCGAATTGTTTGGTGGAGGTAATGCCGTTACCTAGAAACACGGGCTTTGAGTTTGTTGATAAAATAGTAGGCGGGGCTATTCCAAAGCAGTACATCCCCTCGGTAAAGAAGGGTGTGGAAGATGCGCTTCTAAAAGGTCCGTTAGGCGGCTTTCCGATTACGGATCTGAGAGTGGTGCTGTATGATGGATCTTTTCACGACGTGGACTCCTCTGACTACGCCTTTCAAACTGCTGGCTCGATTGCTTTAAGAACGGCCTTTGAGGAAGGGCATTCGCAGCTGCTTGAGCCCATAATGATAGTAGACGTGCTGGTACCCACGAAATTTACCGGAGAGATCATTAAAGATCTCTCTTCGCGGCGCGGGAGAATTGTAACCATGAACACGCGCGATGAACTGCAAGAGATCGAAGCTGAAGTTCCCATGGCAGAGCTTTTAGACTACGGAAACATTTTAAGCGCGCTAACCTCAGGCGAGGGCAGCTACAGCATGAGCGTTTCGCAATACAGAGAAGTGCCTGGCGAAATCCAGGAGCGTCTGTACGGCAATGCCTCAGCGCAGAGCGCTTCGGTTTGAGCGGTGATTTATGGACCGTCGAGGAAGTTGTAACCCCGGTAGCCCGGGCCCCGAGGAAGATTTACCTAATCGTGAACTGGTGTAAGCTCGCGGGAGGGTCTTACCTCCCGCGGCCGGAACCTCCCTAATCCGGCCAGCGCTAAACAAACCTAAAATGCCGCACGTTATGGAACTGGTCTTGCAGCTCCGATCTGAAATCCGGATGCGCTATTGAGATTAGCGCCTCGGCTCGTTGCCGCAAACTTTTACCGTGCAAATTCACGGCGCCAAATTCCGTGACGACCCAGTGCACGTGCCCGCGCGTGGTTACTACCCCGGCGCCGGGCGCGAGCTCCATGGTAATTCTTGATATCTGGCCGTTCTTGGCGGTCGCTGGTAACGCGATAATAGGTTTCCCGCCTTCTGATAGTGCCGCTCCGCGAATGAAATCCATCTGCCCGCCGATGCCGGAATAAATTCGGTGTCCGATCGAGTCGGCGCACACTTGTCCGGTCAAGTCCACTTGTAGTGCGGAGTTAATGGCAGTCACGCGCGGATTTTTCCGAATCAAGGCTGTGTCATTAGTGCGATCGCACGATTGAAAATACACCAGCGGATTATCATCGATAAAGTTAAAGAGTCGCTTGGTGCCCATGACGAAACTTGTGACGATCACGCCAGGATAGATACTTTTTTGCTTGTTGGTGACAGCGCCGCATTCCACCAGGTCAATCAAGCGGTCCGAGAACATCTCCGTGTGCACTCCCAAGTCGCGTTTGTTATTTAGCCGTTGGAGCACAGCGTCGGGAATGGCACCGACCCCCATTTGTAAGGTGGAACCGTCTTCCACAAGCTCAGCGATAAAATCGGCTATCTTCGATTCAATCACGCTCTCAGGTCGGGGCATATTCTCGATAAGCGGCCTATCGCTGGCGATAAAAGCATCAATATCGTCAAACTTAATTAAGGTATCGCCGTGGGTGCGTGGCATCTGTTGGTTAATCTCAGCGATTATAATCTTGGCGTTATCGGCAGCAGCTCGAGAAGCATCAACAGATGTGCCAAGCGAACAGTAGCCCTGCCTATCGGGCGGCGAAAGTTGTAGCAAGACGGCATCTAATTTAATCGGACCATTATTAAAGAGCGAGGGGATATCTGAAAGGAATATCGGCATGAAGTCAGCGCGACCGTCCTCGATGGGCCTACGCAGCGAGGGGCCGGTGAAAAGAGATACAGATAAGAACCTGTCACGGTGCGCAGGATCTGCAAATGGAATAGGACCATCCAGATGAAGATGATAAATTGTAACGCCCTCTAAGTCGCCCCGCTTGCAAAGCGCCTCGATTAAAGGGGTAGGTGTTGCGGCGGCTCCCTGCAAGAATAAATTATTGCCGCAATTTAGCAATCTAAGCGCCTGTTCAGGCGAAGTGGCACGATCCTTCCAATTCTTCATGGGTCGATATTATACGATAGGTAGGAGTGAGATGCGAGAAGAGTAATTAGAGTTCTTTAATAAACTTCCAAAAGTCCGAATGCGAGCTCAGTTCTTAGTTGCAGCCCCGCTAAAATTCGAACTGCAAACGTATCGCCCCAAGCAAGATACGTCGACCGAGGCCTTAACGTTGCCTGTCCTTGCATTTTTTGAAGTATAGACAACTTCGGCCTCACCGTTACAAAGTGAGCCTTTGGGTGTGTAGTGGCCGGTTACCGTAAAGCCCTTAGAAGTTTTTCGTCCTCTAAAACTTCCGTACCGAGATAACGTTATCACTACCGAGTTGTTATTCTGCCGCACAGCGGGATCTCCCGTAATCGGATCGCCATTGTAAGGGCAATTGCCGCCTTGATAATCAAGTTTGACCGACCAACTTCCTGAATATGATTTTACCTTAAGTTTTTTGCTCTTTTTGGTTACGGCCGCGGTTTTGGCATACCCGTAACAGCCAAAGGCATCATAGTAATAGCAGGGGTACGGGTCACAGCCCGCCATGAAGATAACAACGAAACAGAAGATTGATAAAATCCTTAACATCTCTCTAAAACATATCACGTTGCAGGCCGCTAAGATAACCGACCGAACCGTTATTCCATCGCCGGTCGTACCTCGAACACCTCGCTCGGCTGCGAGAGCTCTTCACCGCGCGCGCTTGTAAGGGTTAGATAGATAGTCTTGTCCTTTGGTAGGTTAGAAATGATGTATCGGAAGGCTTTTCCGTGTTCAGGGGTATCGATGCTGGAGAGCTCAACCGCTGCGATACTTACCTCCTTATCTAAGTTCTCCATGGCAAACCCGTATTTCAAGATGAAACGATCCACAGGGTCGTTAGGAACCGCCCAAATTAGCTCTAGGTCAGATGTCGTTGGAACCTGCTCCACAGTTAACTGGCTTGGTTTAGGTTGTTCGGCCGCAGCGCTCGTACTGCCTTGCGCTGCAGAGCTGGATGCCGGACCGGTAAGCTCTGATAAAAAGCCGCATCCGCTAAGCGCCAGCCCCCAAAAAACTATGAAGCAAAGCTGCAAGAATCGCTGACTGTAATATTGAGAACGAAAGGGGTTATTCATAACTTGGCGCTGACTATATCATTAATCACAGCTGTCCGGTAGAAAGGTGGCGGTGATGCTGTAATTTCTTGATTTCAA
>CAZVWV010000024.1:0-33791 GCA_964631745.1 uncultured Bdellovibrionales bacterium | reverse complement strand
TGGTGTTTCGCTCTCCGCTGCTGGCATTGTTGTATAGCTACTTGCGAAACACTACGCTAGTGCAAGCTCGCATCCCAGTTACCAAATAGGAGTTACCAGATAGGTGCTAAGCCTTGGCTTGCTCTTCCGGCTTGGCCTCAGCTTTGGGTGCCGCGACAAGCTTCTTTTTCTTAGAGAGTTTCTTCTCTTCGAAAAGCACATGCTTCCGGGCGATAGGGTCGTATTTTTTCAGGTTAATCTTTGAATCGCCTTTGAACTTTTTTTTATTCTTACGATTAATATAAAAAAATCCGGTTCCGGCGGTCGAAACCATGTAAACTGTCTCTTTTGCGGTCTTTGCCATAGCTCCTCTTACAAATCGGCCCTTATGATGCCTGTAACTTAATATAATTGCAACCCAGCCTAGAGCGGTTATAATCTTCAACCTATGGGCTTTGTTTCGATTCTTAAAGAGCGCGGATTATTGCAGGATTGTTCAGATCCAGCTGGAGTCGATGCTTTCCAACCCGGTACCCCTTTTTATTGCGGATTCGACCCGACGGCTTCAAGCCTTCAATTGGGCAACTTGGTGCCCATGATAGTCATGATGCATCTGGGCCGAGCAGGGCTTACTCCCTTTATGATCTTCGGGGGCGCTACTGGTTCAATCGGAGACCCCAGCGGAAAGAGTTCCGAACGTCAACTACTGAGCGATGAGATCACGGAACGCAATTTGCAAAATCAGATGTTGCAAGCCCGTGCTATTTTTCAACGCGCCGGGCTGGAAGTGCGGTTTGTTAACAACTTGGATTGGACCAAAGGGCTTTCATGCATAGATTTTCTACGCGAGATCGGTAAGCACCTGACTGTAAATTACATGCTAGCCAAAGATGTCATCAAGAGCAGACTAGATGGTGAGGGCATCTCATTTACTGAGTTCAGTTACATGCTGTTACAGGCTTATGATTTTTTCCATCTACACGGCAACTACGGAGTTAAACTTCAGATCGGAGGCTCTGATCAGTGGGGCAACATCACTGCCGGGTTGGAGTTAATCCGTAAGAAAGCCCAAGGCGAGGCCTATGCCCTCTCCTTTCCTCTTATTACAGATTCCCAAGGCCGAAAATTTGGTAAGAGTGCGGGCAACGCCTTATGGCTTGATCCGGCTCTCACCAGTCCGTATAAGCTGCATCAGTATTTTCTCAATATCGAGGACGCTTCGGTCATCGGCTATCTAAAAATATTTAGCTTTCTTGCATTAGAAGAGATTGCTGAGATCGAGCAAGATTCAAAGCGCGAACCCCAAGCCAGACGAGCTCAGTCCGTTTTGGCCGACACAGTTTGCGAATTGGTGCATGGTAAGGCCGCCACGGAAGAAGCCAAACGCTGCGGCGCCCTGCTTTTTGGCGGGGAGCTAAAAGATCTGCCCGAATCCGCTCTCTTGGATATATTTAGTGAGGCGCCTTCGAGCGAGCTCTTGCAAAGTGATTTTCAAAAAGCTACCGCTTTGGATCTGTTCGAACGCTCGGGTTTAGTAAAATCCCGCGGCGACGGCAAGAAGCTGATCGCGAGCGGTGGAGCATACCTGAACAATCAACGCGTTAAAGATCCTGCTGATCCGGCCAAGCAGTACTCGCCAGATAGCGCATCAGTATTGATCTTGAGGTCCGGAAAGAAAAATTATCATCTTTTGAGAATCACATAATCCCCTCCCCGCGCTTCGGGCAGAAGCTTATCTTGGTGACTTGTGAGCCACTCCCGGAGCATGTAAGCATGCGCTATGAGCATGTTTGAGCGCTGGGGTGCCTTTTTTATCCTTTTGACATTTTTGGTTTTCTCACAGACACAAAACCTCGTTTACGCTGAAAGTGCCGGCCTGCAAGATGCTGACCAAGAGGTAGCCACTAGCCCTAAATCTCCTTGGGGGGATTTTACCGTTGCGGAAGACACTGAGCAAAGCTCGGGTCACTCCTGGGTCGAGAAAGTTTTACTTTGGATCCCGAACAGGGTCTTAGATGCCTTCGATATTTTTAGGGTAGATGTAGGCGCTGGTCCGGCCTTTGGAGCTGTCGCTCGAATTTCGAGGTATGGTCAGATCGGCTATAGGCAGGTAGCGCCTTTTAGTTTGAGGGTTGGGGCCTTCGGGCGCAACGCTCCTTTTTTGGTGGAAACTTCTAATGAGTTCGGGATCGGCCCCGGCTACATCAGCTCTAGAGATCGAAAAGTGTGTAAAGGTGAGATCGGTTTAGGAGCTGACTTTATTGTAGGCGCCTATCTTGGTTTTTGCGCTGAAGAGGTTTTAGATTTCGTAGCCGGTGTGTTTTTCTTGGACGTCCAGGGAGATGATATTAAATGATATTAAGTAAGACGCTTTAAAACTGCAAAAACATAGTCTTCCAGAACAAGAGCGGCACAACTAAAGCGCTCGCCAAAAATGTTATCACCAAAATCTCCGGTACTAAGGTTGAGTGCAGAAGATAGTGATTTAGGCGCGCTACCAGTCCCGGTCGCCTATCCGGCTCACTAGCTGTTAAGGATTCTGTTTTGGTTAATACCAGTGGTTGTGAAACTTTCGGCGCTAAGACATTTGTTTGGCCCGCAGGAACGGCTCCCTCTGGAGCCTTAAGGGCGATATCCACCAGCCCTTTCTCTCGTAACGCAAGTAAGGCTTCTCTAAACGGATATTCGCTCAGGTAGATGCGCTTGCGTAGGCTCGCACGCGTAATGCCGTTTCCAATCGCGGCAAAGATAAGTTCCTCGTCGGCCGATAGATCACCTGCTTCCTCAGCAGTTCTTACTAAAAACACCGTAGCGGGGATTATCTGGTCAAACTGGGCGTAGTCCGTGTTTAAGGCCACTAGGTCAAGTAAGAGCTGCCCGACCGAGATCGAGGCTGAAAATGCTCGTTCAAACTCCGGAACCTTTACGTTAAAGCTGAACCGGCCAGGGCGGTCAAAATCGATACTGTACAATTTGTCCAATACCCAGTGAGTCAAAAGTTCTTTAAAATCATCCGGTGTAATAGTCGGGCTCTGTTCTTTGATAGCCGTGAAAAGCGCCTGGTATGTGTCGGGATAATCCTGACCAAGGGTGTCGTGCGGGACGAGCCCCAGGTCTGCAATGCGTCCTAGAAGGCCCTTGGTTTTAACTTCTCCTACGTCTTGGCAATCTACGATTCTGCCTGCCGAAAATATGATCTCAATCTTATTATCAGCGCATTCCAGTTGTAAGATGCCATGGCGCTTTTTTTGAGAAAGTTCTCTGAGAGTTTGCGTGAGATTTTCCTGTGAGAGCTCTCCACTAAGCATGTAAAACCTCACGATCTTTATAGAATCCGGCGTAGACTATACAAATACTGGTTAAGATAAATATAAAAAGGAAGTGGGCGCGAAAGGCCCCCATACTGGCTGCAAATGCTTGCAATTCTAAGGGCCAGCCAAAAAGCGGCATGGCACATAGTAAGAGCGTGGCCAATGTCGCAAACCCGACTCCGGGGTTGCCGCCGATGATCCAGGCCCCTCCCGGAATCAGTTTTATTAAAACGATCAGGGCTGCCGAAGGTTCGTAATCGACAAAATAGTTCTGAATTCTGCGCTTGCCAACACGCTCGCTTCGCAAAAAGAAGAGCACTATCAACAAGGCTCCCAGGCCCGCAAGCAAGGGGGAGTTAAGCCCTTTGCCTAGCACTGCCAGGATCTGGTCTGCGCGCTCGCCGGCGGCAGCATTGGCGCTTAACGCTGAATGGACTACCCACTTAAACGGTAATTTAACGACGGCGATGGCGTGTGGGTTTCTTATTCCAAAACGCGCCTCACGGTCGCGAAGTTCTAGCACCAGTTCACGATTAATTTTCTGAGCTCTATCAAAATATTCGCGACCTGCCCCAGAGTCTCCAAGCTCAAACTTTACCTTCGAAACGTTAAAAAGAAATTCAGCAGAACTTAAACCTTTGGCCTCGGCTTCAGAGAAAAGTTTATCAGCTTCCTTCAGGTGTCCATCAAGGAGAGAGATCACTCCTAGTTGTGCCAAACCCCAGGAATCATCCCCCATCAACTCGGAGGCGCGCTCGAAGGCCAGTTTAGCGCGCGGAAAATCCCCATCTCGCAAAAGCAATTCGCCCAGGGAGTAAAATCCAAAGGGGTCATCTAAGCGCCGTTCAGTTAAGTCAAGAAGTAAGGCCTTATCCCAATGAGCGTAAGAATTGCTTACCACTCGAAGGGCACTTTTGATGCCTGGATCATCAAGCCATAAGGCCGTATTTTCTCGCAGGGTCACTATAGTGCCCCACAGCACAAGCACCAATCCGCCGCAAAAGGCTAACCACTTACGTTCCGGCACGAACATCAGCACCAGTAAAGACCAGGCTGCTATTGTCCAAAGCGGGCCGAAGTAAAACGGTAAGCCCAGAATGATGCTCGCCGCAAGCGGTGTTAAAAATCCGCGGGCCGAGATCGGCAGCTTGCGTGAAACCCTTCGAAGCAACGTTAACATTTGGTGCGCAATGAAAACTACAAGCGTTAAGTACAAAGCCATACTTAACGCTAAAAGCGCGCTGTAAAGCCCTCCATTAGCAAGACCTATGACCATTCCGAAATGACTTGAAAGATTGTTGACCGCCAACATCAGCAGCCCCGCGGGGCTTGAATAACCTGTGGAGCGAGAGAGCGAGATGGCCTTAAGCGCAACAAGCGGTGACAGGGGCGAGAGATCCAACGCTCGTCGCAAAAGAAAAGTAGCCGAGTCAACATCGCGGGCGTGGGCTTGCTCTTCCCCGCGTGCAATCAGATAAAGCGAATACTCCTCTAACGAATCGAGACCTTTTTCTTTTCTTAGGTCGTTCAGCGCAAGCAGAGCCTCATTGGCACCCTGTAGCTCACCGGCAGAGAGAAGCTTCTGAGAGTTCTTCCAGACCGTTTCGATCTGATTTTCCGGCTCTGTAAGCCGCTCTGTAGCCCCCTCTGTAATAGGGGGCCCCGAAACAAGAGCTTGCCCCTCCTCAGCCCAGAGTGGCGAAGAGACCAAACAAAGCAAAATAATGCTAAGCGCCAGGGCGATTACGTTTTTGCAAATCGTAAACATTATACTCAATTTAACTATGCGGGCGGATTTCTGCCTCAGTACTTGGATGACAGAACTCGCCCCAAAGATGTGCAGAATTTCCCAAAGTGCAAAGGTTAGGCAAACTTGCTGTTAATGAATATCTTCAAGAAGTTAGCCGCTCTACTTTTTCGCTCAGAGACCATGCGTGGGTTCAACTCGCTTAAAGCCCACAGCCAAACCCGATTAAAACCGAGCTAGCCAAGGCTAAGCCGCTTTGGCCTCTTCCTCTTTTTCGGCTAATTCATGCTTGCCGGGGATGATTATCTTTGCGCCAACCCAGACCATTTTCGGGTTTGCACGGTATTTCGGATTTGCAACCAATAGCTCCTCCAAGGATATGCCGTGATGCCGGGCAATCCTAATCAGGCAGTCACCTTTTTTAACGATGTAAATCGACTCCGGCCGTTCGGCGACTGTTACTTCCTGCTCCTTCTTTGCCAGCGCTTCCTTTTCGGCCAGAGCGGCCGCCTCGGCCGCAGCTCGATCCGATTCTTGCTTCAACTGCGCGGCCTTCTCGGCGCTGATGCTGCCAAGTATCTTCCATTTCTCAGTACCGCTAATAATATTTTCGCTATCTAATTTCTCAAGATAGGCCTCGGCTGTCAGTCCCTCCGGGGTAATCCCCTTAAGTACGACGCGTTCAATTCTAGCAATAATGGAATCTCGTTCCTCGCTCACATCGTGATCTTCATACTTAGCCTTCCGAAGCTCTTTTAAGCGGTCTTCACTCTTTTTCAAAACCCCACGATCTCGCGCCGCATCTTGCCCCATAAATGTATCGACATACGAATCCACTTCAGCGCCCGGCACGGCGCCTGACTTCACTAGTTTCTCCATGTCCAAGGCAAAATCTTGCCCTGTGTAATTCTTATAGTTTGCCAATGTATCCGCCAGTTTTCCGGATTGATACATTCCGGTGAGGGCCTGTTCTAGGACAGCTTTCTTCTGGGCATTTTCACGATCACCGCTAAAATTATCAATGGCATCATGCACCACTTGAGCCTGTCGCGAAGCATCGTATGGCAGCGCCAGATTTAGATACTCGCGTTGGCTGGCTCCATCGTGCTGCTCTTTGATATGCAGCGCCAGGGCTTTGCCGGTCGTAGCAATCAAGGCTTGATTGACATCTTCTATATAACCGCCGTCCTTAGCTGCATGAAGAACTTTCCGCACAGTTGAATCGTCGTTAATTCCGTCCCATGCTTTAACAAGCTGCGCGGCCGCGTCCTTCCCGGACTGTGATGGCTCCGTTTTGGGTTTATCCGCACCCGCTAAGCCGCCCTCCAACAAGGCGGGTGCAGGGGCTGTCTGCGCCTTACGACTCTCGTCGAGTCCCACTGGCTCCACTTTGGCACCGGCCACGATATCAAAAGACTGCACTTCTCCCTTCGCTGGATCTGTTTTAGCGCTCTCTGGGTTAGTTGTTACTTTCGTTGAATCAGTCGTCTCCGGAACTGTAAGTCTCATGCATTTCCCCAATAATAAAAGCTAAATGCCCATACTGTAGCATTCGCATTACTTGAGTTATGCTTATTGACTGCCTAGATGTGCTCTAAGGGCGTGGCGCGAAAACAAGCTAGGAAATCCCACTCCTCCCGTCGCTTGCGCAGAAGAAAGGTATTCCAAACCGCCCGCGTCCCACCCCCTAGCGCACCAGCGTTTCAACACCCTTCCTGATACGCGCCAGTCCTTCTCGGACATTCTCGTCCGAGCAGCTCACGCTTATACGAAAGGCCTGGTCATCCCCAAATGCCTCTCCCGGCACTACCGCAACACCGGCCTTTTCTAAAAGCTCGGCCGAGAATTGCGCGGAAGACTTCACAGCTTCCTTTGAACTTCCCGTGGCATTCCCCTTCAGATCCGCAAATGAAATAAAGAGATAAAACGCGCCCATGGGATCGCAGTATACTCTAAGCCCTGGGATTGAAGAGACGGCCTCCATTCCCATCTCTATTCGGCGGCGGTAATCAACCTTTACCTTTTCCAGGAAATCAGTGGGTCCTTTCAATGCCGCCAAGGCCGCGTGCTGGGCGATTGAACAGACGTTTGAGGTCGTCTGACTCTGGTATCTTGACATGGCCTCAACCACTTCCTTCGGACCAGCCAGATACCCCACGCGCCAACCGGTCATCGAATAAGTTTTTGAGAATCCGTTAACAGTTAAGGTACGGTCAAAAAGTTCAGGACAAGCCGCCGCAAAGCTCTTAAAGTTATAGTTCCGGTAAGTGATTTTCTCGTAGATCTCATCCGATACAACCAAAGCGTTGCTGGCCTTAATTACTTCCCCTAAGGCTTGCACCTCAGATTCAGTATACGCTACGCCCGTTGGATTCGAAGGATAGTTCAAGATCACAGCCTTAGTGCGCGAACTCAGGACTTCTTTTAATGTTTCGGGCTTAAGTTTGTAACCATCCTCGGCTCGGGTTTTGGCAACTACTGGTTTGCCTCCAGCTAGCTCCACCATGCTGGGATAACTCACCCAATAAGGAGAGACAAATACAATTTCATCCCCCTCTTCCACAATTACTTCAAGCGCATTATGCAAAGCCTGCTTCCCGCCGTTTGTCACGATCACCTGATTCTTGGCGTACTTTAAACCGTGATCTTTGGAGAATTTTTCCACGATGGCCTCTCGCAGCGCATCGATCCCAGGCACGGCCGTGTATTTCGTATTACCATCACGTATGGCCTTTATGCCGGCCTCTTTGATGAATTCCGGCGTGTCGATCTCCGGCTCACCGGCGCTGAAATCAATCACGGAACGGCCCTGCGCTTTAAGCTCTGCAGCTTTGGCTTTGATGGCCAAAGTCTCGCTGGGTTTTAACGAAGCGCCCCTCACACTCAAATTCTTCCCGAGTCCACTCATAAAGTCACCTCACTCAAAAGTAAATCTCGCTAACGCCCAGAACTCCACTCCCGGAGCTGAATTTAAGATTTAATTTTACGTTTCAAAGCGCTCAGTATCCCGGGAGGAACAAGTGCTGAGACATCGCCACCAAGTTCCGCCACCTGTTTAACCAATGTTGAGCTAATAAAGCTATAACTTTCCTTTGTGACCAAGAAGAGTGTCTCAACCTCTTTAGAAAGATTCTTATTCATGAGCGCCATCTGGGTTTCGTAATCGTAATCACTGATGGCCCGTAATCCTCTAACGATAACCGTGGCACCCACGCGCTCAGCAAAGTCCACCAGGAGGCCCGAGAAACTTTGCACCTCAACGCGGTTCCCATAAGCACGGAATTCACGCCGCACCAAGGCAAGCCTCTCCTCTAAGGTAAAGAGCGCGCTTTTTTGAGGATTATTAAGAACCGCCACAAGCACTTTATCGAAGATTCGTAGGCTACGGCTAACAATATCCACATGCCCGAGCGTCAGCGGATCGAAGGTGCCCGGAAATAACACTGGGGCCACGAATAACTCTTTGGCTGATTTCGACTTTACTTTGGCCATATACCTTGCGAGAAGCGAAGATTCAACTTAACATTTTCGTGACAGGATGCATAGAGTCAGTTGTTCAGTGGAGTAATATGGATATCTCAATACTTGCATTAAAACAGAAGCGCCTAAAAGACTGGTCTGAATTCGTTGAACGCGAAGTTCAAGACTTGGCTGTGCAAACACGCATGCGAAAAACCTTGAGGGATTACAGCGCTCTAATATTCGCCTGCTTTCAGAGAAACTCTGTTGATCAGGATGACATACTTCTCTTTGAAGACCTCGAGCGCATGCTGCAGGAGTTAACCGAACAAGGTCGGTTGCGCGTAACGCCCAAGAGTTCACATAGCGCATGATTTCTTTTGGTGACTTTTTAGAATCGACCCCGACTCAGCAGATAATCCTAGTCAGTCTTACCGGGCTAGTTACCGCTCTCACACCGTGCGTATATCCTTTAATACCGATTACACTATCGCTTTTCGGCGCAACCTCACAAAAATCTTACGCTAGGGCTTTCATGCTTTCGTGCGCCTACGTTTTAGGAATTGCTCTAACCTACACTCTGCTTGGGGTTGTTTCAGCTCTGAGCGGCTTTCTCTTCGGTTCGATCTTAGGCAACCCTTGGTGCGCTTCCTTGCTCGCCATCTTTCTATTTATCTTAGCGCTCTTTAGCCTAGATCTAGTGCCGCTTTCGGCCGCCGCGCGCTTGCAAAATTTCGCCGCACGAATCGGTGGCAAAGGCGTGCTTGGCGCTTTTATGATGGGCTCTGTAAGCGGCCTCGTGGCCGCGCCCTGCGTGGGACCGATTTTAGTGATTGTGCTGGGCATCGCCGCCAAAAGCGCCAGTATCAAGTGGGGTGCCTTGCTATTATTTTGTTATTCGCTAGGCCTGGGCTTCCCCTTCTTACTATTGGGAACTTTCTCGGGTTTGATACAAAAACTCCCCAAAGCCGGTAGCTGGCTAAACATTATAAAATATCTTACTGCCCTGGCATTGCTGGTAGTGGCGATAAGGTTAGTGTGGCCATTCGTGCCCGAAAGCCTTTTGAGCATATATATAGTATCAGCCAAAGTTCTCAGTATAGCCTGGACAATCCTGCTCGCGCTTGCATACGTGGCCTACCGATTTGATCTTCATAAACTAAAGTTTTTGAGCGCACTGCTGTTCGCGCTCACACTTTCCCCCTCAATCACTCCCACGCGCTTCCAAACAGATTTACAATGGCTTCCGAATATGCGCGAAGCTTTGGCCCTGGGCGCCAAAGAGAACAGATACACAATGGTCGACCTCTACGCAGACTGGTGCGCCGCCTGCCTGGAGCTCGACCAAAAAACGTTTAGCGATCCCAAAGTTACCTCGACCCTAAATGATCTGGTACTAGCAAGAATTGATTTCACCCAAGGCGACGCCGAAAGCGAGCGCATTCAGAAAGAGTATGATGTGCTTGGGCTACCCTGTGTAATGTTCTTCGCGCCAGATGGGCATGAACTAGCTGATAGCCGCATCACCGGCGCCATGCCGCCTGAGGCTTTCTTGAAGCATCTTGAGGGGATTCGGAATCCGCGCTAACGCCGGTGCTTAGCCGTGCGCGCGATACAGTCCACCATTACGCCCTTTTTGGAGATGACACACAGCCAGACTTCGTTTACCAGAAACCAGTATCCGTGTTTGTATCGATCTGATAAGTAGGCCGAGACTTTGACGCGCTCAATTTTCTCAAGACGGGTACAAACTGCGTCAAATTTTGAAAGGTACCAGGGCACGCTGCGGGGGCTGGGCTGCTTCTCTATCAAGTGCGGATTATCTACCAGCTCTTTGATAAACGATGAAAAGGCCGCCCAAAGCACCGTCATGCGCTGACCGCCTACAGACAACTGCGCGAAATCGCGCGAGCGCTCGTGCGCCAACTCAAACGCCAAAGGCCTTTGCCAATCGCGATCGCGTCTTAAAGACTTGATTTCATGCTGCAAGAAATCGGCGAAATTTCTTCCGTAATAATGGAACATGAATTCTAGGCGGCCGGACCTATCGAAATACAAATAGAAGCCCTCGGCTGTTCGACAATCAGCGCGTTCTTTCAGGCGTAGCAATAAGCGGGGTCGCAAAGGCTCATCATGCGCGCCAACCTTATGCAATTTACGGATTACATAATCGAGCGCACGCAGCGCCTCCGCAAGATTTTTTTCAGTCCTAGGAAAAAGCTCCATAATATTTTTGGAGCCCAGGGCCAGCGATTGAAAGAGCTTAAATTTGTGAAAAGGCAGACGCAGGTCGCCCTTTGGAAGCTTGAACACTAATTCCTTCTCGCGCGCGCTCTCATCCAGCTTAATATTTTGCAATTGACCGAAGATCGGATCGCTAGCTCGCAAGTCATCACCAGCAAAGTCAGGAGTACCAAGATGAAAGGCCCGCCGATAATTTTGTGGATTGGGCAGGCGACATTCTATCAGGTATCCCCAATGTGTGTTTTTCCCCTCCCGCAAAATCAGCTCGGGAGGGTCTTCCCCGCCAAGCAATTTCCTGCGCACTTTTTCTTCGCTGCGCTCAATGGGGCGCCCCTCGGCAGCCTGCCACTTTTTAAAATCCTCGATTAGTTTGGCTGAGCTTTCCCGTATTACAAACAGTCCGCGAGACATAAGCCGATACGACTTTTCAAACTCTAAAGCATCCGTATTTTTGGCGAGCCATTCCACAAAGGGCATCCAATGCGGGGTCTCAGTGGCCGCTCTAGGTTCGCTTGAGATTTGATGTTCCTCTTCCATGTCTGCTGGGTTTATCATAAGTTTTAGTTAAGTGCGAGCAGCCTCAGGCAAACCATGAAATTAACCAAGAAATTTAAGCCTAGTGGGATAATTTTTGATTACGACGGCACCTTGGCCGACACGCCGGAAGATAACTTTTTGGCATGGCAGTGGGCCTTAAGACAGTTCCATGTCGAGATAACACGCCAAGATTATTTCCCGCTGGAAGGCCTTAAAATTACGCGCATTGCTGAGAAGTTTCTTCAGATCGCAAAGGCTAACGCTTTAGACATCGCGGCTATAGTTGAGCTGCGAGAGGAATATTCTCGGAAGAACCTGACCCCAAAGCTTTACTCCAGCACCCTCCCTACCCTTCGAGCTCTCCAAGCCAGGGGCTTTCCTATGGCCTTGGCCTCGGCTGCCTCTCGCGAACGACTATCGCACCCGGCCCTTGCCGAGCTAAAGTCCCTTCTAACTGTCGTGCTAAGCGGTGATGACTTTAAGGTTGGGAAACCCAGTCCCGAGCCGTATCTGACCGCGGCCAGTCTGCTTAAGATCCCTGCCACAGAATGCTTGGTTATTGAAAATGCCCCTCTGGGCATACAAAGCGCGCGCGCTGCGGGGATGGAATGCATCGCGCTTAGGACCACACTAAATGATAGCTACCTCGACGGCGCTTCAGTAATTGTTACCGCGCTTGAAGATATTCTCGCTCACATCGAAGGCTAAAGCCCTTAAGTTGAGCGTCACTCTAGCGGTAACTCTGCAACGCCTTCATATAATTAGCGCGCTCGTAAGCAGCCGGCTCGGCTATTGACCGATGACTCATGCTTCCTTTTAACTGATGCAGCGAGTCATATTCATTTCTTTCGAGCCATGCCCGCATATCAGCTAAGATCTTGGTGATATAGCTCGGGCCTTTTTCCAAAAGCACCGAAGCCAGCATGGTCACGTCCGCCCCGGCCATCGCAAACTTAATGATGTCTTCGGCAGATTTTGCTCCGCTGGTGGCCGCCAAAGATGCCTTTACTTTACCAAAGAGCACTGCGATCCAACGCAGGGGTAAACGCATCTCCCACTGGGTGCTTAATTCCAAATGCGGCACAACTTCCAATTTCTCAAGATCGATATCCGCTCCCAAAAATCGGTTGAACAGAACTAGGCCATCGGCTCCGGCCTTATCTAAACGCGCAGCAAAATTGGCAAAGGCACTAAAGTAAGGTCCCAACTTAATAGCCACAGGTATACTAACCGACTTTTTTACGGTCTCCACATCTGCTACATACATATTCTCCACCTCGGTAGCCGTGAGATCAACCGAGGTCGCCATATAATAAATATTAAGTTCAATGGCGTCGGCGCCAGCTTCCTGCATAAGCCGGGCGTATTTCATCCAGCCTCCGCAGGAGACGCCGTTCAAACTCGCAATCACCGGTATATCCAAGGCGGCTTTGAGTTTGCTGATATGCAGAAGGTACTCCTCTCCATTGGCATTGGGGTATTCACGCGGCTCGGGGAAATATGAAAGCGCCTCGGCGTAATTGTGGGAAGTCGTAGTAAGAAAATGGTCAATAGTATGTTGATCGTGGGTAATCTGCTCTTCAAAGAGAGAGTACATCACAACGGCTGCGGCTCCGGCATCCTCAAGCCGCTTGGCGCTATCTAGATCTTTGGCTAAGGGCGAAGCGGAAACCACGAGCGGATTCTTCAGCTTCATCCCCAAGTAATTGGTACCAATATCCATGCTAATTTTCTCCGTTTGGTTTTACGACTTCTGTGGGTTTAGCCATCTCTTTGTATTTACTCCAGCGTCGGGTGACAAACGCCTGGGCACTTTGCTCTAAGACTTTGGCACGCTCTGGATCTACGCTAGTCAGCATTTTGTAGCGCATCTCATTATAGATATAGTCTTTCAGCGGAATCTTTGGATCCTTAGAATCGAGCATCAATGGATTTATGCCCGAGGCTGCATTGCGCGGATCAAATCTGTACAGAGGCCAATGCGCTGAATCCACCGCCAATTTCTGCTGCTTAAGGCCGTTTATCAAATTATACCCGTGAGCGATACAGTGGCTGTATGCGATAATTAGCGAGGGGCCCTGGTACTGTTCAGCTTCAATGATGGCTCTTAAAGTCTGCTTTTCGTTGGCACCGAAGGCGACCTGGGCCACATAAACCGAACCGTAACTCATAGCCACCAGCCCCAGGTCCTTCTTGCCAATGGCCTTACCGGCAGCCGCGAATTTGGCAACCGCTCCTAGAGGAGTAGATTTTGACATCTGGCCACCTGTGTTTGAATAAACTTCGGTATCGAGCAATAGGATATTCACGTCCTTCCCGCTTGCCAGCACGTGGTCTAGTCCGCCAAAGCCGATATCGTATCCCCAACCGTCGCCCCCGATAATCCAGACGCTTTTTCGCACAAGATAATCCGCCAAGCTTAAAAGCTCCGCTGCTCTGGGAAGCGCAATCTGCGTTACCCGCTCTTTAAGCTTTGCAACAAGTCCCCGCTGCGCAATTATCCCGTTCTCATCACGCTGCGCTGCACCCAATATTGCATCAACCAGCTCGGCTCCTATGATCTCTCGCGACTGAGCCAGAAGAGCCTTGGCTTGCTCCTCCTTGGTATCGAGCGCAAGCTTAAACCCCAGGCCAAATTCGGCATTATCCTCGAACAACGAATTGGCCCAGGCTGGCCCCCTGCCCTCGGCGTTCTTTGTCCAAGGCGTGGTTGGTAAATTACCGCCGTATATCGAGCTACAGCCGGTGGCATTCGCCACTAACATGCGATCACCAAAAAGCTGTGTCACGAGTTTAATGTAAGGTGTTTCACCACACCCTGAGCAGGCGCCGGAGAATTCAAAGAGTGGCTCAAGCATCTGAACTTCGCTCACCGAGTTTAACTTTAACTTAGTGCGATCATAGACGGGAAGCCTCTCAAAGAACTCCCAATTAGCTTTCTCAAACTCACGCACGGGCCGCTGTGGAATCATCTGCAAGGCCTTCTCGGCAGGATTTGATTTCTTACGGGCAGGACATACCTCCACGCACAGCTCACAGCCTGTACAATCTTCGGGGGATACCTGGATAGTATAGTGCAGATCTTTGGACCATTGTGCTCCCACTGGTCTATGTTTCTTAAAGGTCGGGGGGGCATCAGTAGCGGCGCTCTCCGGATAAACGGCTATCTGAATAACTGCGTGAGGACAAACCAGGGCGCATTTGCCGCACTGGGTGCAAACGCTGGGATCCCAGGCTGGAATCGAATCAGTTATGTTACGCTTCTCCCACTTGGCCGTGCCAACCGGGAATACCCCGTCTATGGGCATACAGCTGACTGGCAGGGCATCTCCACGATCCGCCAAAATCTCACCGATCACCTCTCGCACAAAGGCCGGGGCCATTTCCGAAACAGTCGCCGGAATAGCGAAAGCGCTGCTGACGCTCGTGGGAACTTTAACTTGATACAGATGTGAAAGTGTGTGGTCAACAGCCTCAAAATTCTTAAGCACTACGTCTTCGCCGCGTTTACCAAAACTCTTCTTTATGCTTTGTTTAATCTTTGCGATGGCGTCTTCGCGCGGCAGAATTCCGGAGATGGCAAAAAAACAGGTCTGCATAATGGTATTAATGCGCCCGCCCATACCTGTGTCACGCGCAACTTTGTAGGCATCGATAATGTAAAACTTAATATGCTTTGATATTATCTGCCTTTGAAGATCTTGCGGTAATTTGTCCCATACCTCTTCCTTACTGTAAGGACTATTCAAAAGAAAGGTGGCCCCAGACTCGGCCTTCTCTAACACATCAAGCTTCTCAACAAAATTAAATTGATGACAGGCCACAAAATTCGCGTTGCTTATTAAGTATGTCGAGCGGATGGGCTCTTTCCCGAAACGCAAATGTGAACGTGTCACCGAACCTGATTTTTTTGAGTCATAGACAAAATAACCCTGAGCAAAGTTTTCCGTTTCTTCTCCTATAATCTTGATGGAGTTTTTATTGGCACTCACGGTGCCATCTGCTCCGAGACCGATAAATATACCACGGAAGCCTTCAGCGTTATCGCTCGAAAAATCGCTGTCGTAATCGAGACTTAAATTTGTAACGTCATCTTTAATCCCCACTGTAAAATGGCGCTTGGGATTAGTCCGGGAGAGCTCCGCGTAAACCGCTTTGACCATGGCCGGAGTGAACTCCTTGGAAGAGAGTCCGTATCGCCCACCGATAATCTTCGGCATGCCTTGATTCCGCCAGCCTTCATCTTCCATAAAGGCGGTTACTACATCCTGATAGAGTGGCTCGCCGAGTGCGCCAGGTTCCTTGCTTCTATCGAGCACGGCAATACTCTTCACCGACTTGGGGATGCTCCTCAGTAAATCCTCAGCCGAGAAGGGCCTGAACAAGCGAACCTTTACTAAACCTAGCTTCTCTTTAGTATGCTGGCTTAAATAGTCCACAGTCTCATGAGCGGCCTCCGCGCCGGACCCCATCATAACAATCACCCGGTCGGCTTCCGGATGCCCAACATAATCAAAGAGACTATATTGTCGGCCCGTAAGCTTTGCCAACTGATTCATACTTTGTTGCACAAGCCCGGGTAGTTCTGAATAGTAATTATTGGCGGCCTCGCGCGCCTGAAAAAAAACATCCGGATTTTGCGCTGTCCCGCGAATACTTGGATTCTCCGGCGTGAGAGCACGCGCGCGATGCTGAATCACAAGGGATGGATCAATCATTGCCCGCATATCCTCCACACTAAGTTTTTCAACTTTTAGGAGCTCATGTGATGTGCGAAACCCATCAAAAAAATGAAGAAAAGGGAGCCTGGCTTTTAATGTAACCGCATGGGCAACAAGCGCTAGGTCCATCACCTCCTGCACCGACCCCGAGCACAGCATAGCCCAGCCCGTGTTGCGGCATGTCATAACGTCGCTATGATCGCCAAAGATCGATAAGGCATGCGTGGCAACTGAGCGGGCAGCAACATGAAAGACTGTGGGCGTAAGCTCGCCTGCGATCTTGAACATGTTGGGGATCATTAGCAGCAGCCCTTGCGAGGCCGTGAAAGTAGTGGAAAGACTTCCGGCCTGGAGCGCTCCGTGCACAGCGCCAGCAGCCCCCGCCTCACTTTGCATCTCCGCCACACTCGGGACCGTGCCCCACAAGTTTGGAATATTGTGCGCGGACCAGTCATCGGCTAGCTCACCCATGTTCGAAGAGGGCGTGATAGGGTAAATCGCAATGACCTCGCTGAGGTGATAGGCTATGTGTGCGGCGGCTTCACAACCGTCTATGATTACTTTTTCTCGCATTGTGTCTTCCAGGTAGTTTATTCCAGGTAATGTTTCTATACGACCAGATTACGCACGATCTAAATGTGTAACTTCGGTCTGGAACTTTGATCATTCTGCGACAGCCCAGACGGTCCATCAAGATCGGAATAAATTAACTTGAATAGTTGAATGCCACGTTCACTCACCTTGCTCCAAATCTTATTCATCCTAAAGAACCTCAGGAGATTCAGAGTGATTAGCCACGGTAGTAGGTTTAACTGCTTTTTATAAAATCATGATCACAAAATAATCGTACTATCGCATCTGTGCGCACGTTTTAAGTAAGATAATGCTCTTGGCGCACAACAAAGAAGGCTCTACGATATCGGTACTTGCATCACATGATAGCCTAGTAAGAAAGAGCGACGTAATCTGAAGATGCTTAAGCTCGTTTCCGAAGCATCTCCACACTCTAGAAACTAGAAGCATAGCCGGCTGTTAAACTTTATCATCTGCCGTAGCGCATTTATGGGCGACTCAATTCTATTGGTCGACGACGAGCCAAGAATTCTCTCCGCGTTTCGCAGACAACTTCAAGCTCTATCTAGTTACGAAATCGAATCAGCTTCCTCTGGCTCCGCGGCCCTGGAACTAATGATAAGCCACCCCCCTTTCTCGGTGATCGTATCCGATATGCGCATGCCCAATATGGACGGCATCGCACTCTTGCGCGAGACCGAAAGAAAACATCCCAACACCGTACGCATCATGCTTACCGGAGTGACGGATCAAGAAACTTCTGTCGAGGCCATAAATGAAGGCCATATCTTTCGCTTTCTCAGCAAGCCTTGCTCCATTGAAAAACTGCTCAAAGCTATCGACGACGGTGTTAGGCAATATCACCTAATTACCGCTGAAAAAGATCTGCTACAACACACCTTAGGTGGATTGATTAAGATGCTCACGGAAATCCTTTCCATGATCGATCCGACCGGTTTCGGCCAAGGTCTGAGTCTACGCGAGCCAATTCGAGAGCTTAGTCAAGAAATTGACCTCCCAAGCACTTGGGACATCGAGCTTGCCGCCATGCTTTCACACATCGGGCGGGTAATCTTACCAACCGAAGTGGCCTCTAAGCTGCAACGCGAATGGACACTTACGCCCGAAGAGCAGGCCGTTTTGTTACGGGTACCAGAAACTGGCTTCAGCCTACTTTCAAATATTCCGCGTCTCGAGAACGTAGCTGAGATCGTGCGATACCAAGACCGATATTATGACGGTAGCGGTCATCCTTCGGGCGGACCGTCTGGTGAGAATATTCCGCTCGGCGCGAGAATCCTAACTCTACTTCGCGATTTCGAGGAGCTGCGACGAAAATCCGATTCAAACTACGCCCTTCGCGAAATTAGCAGGATGTCGAAACGTTACGACCCCAAGCTAGTACAATCCCTGACCACCCTAGTGAACGGTAAAGATGTTGAGAGTCAGGCGAAGCGTCAAATAGACGTTTTTGAGGTCTGCGCACGAGAGCTGGTGCCTGGCCAGATCGTACTCGAGCCTGTTGAAACTCGAGAAGGAGTACTTCTGGTAGCCGCCGGGGTACGCCTCACCGAAACTTCTATCGAACGGTTGCGCAATTACGCGCGACTGGTCGGCATACGCGAACCGCTACGGGTCAATTGCAGAATCCCGGCGCCTGATTAGCTAAAAGAGCTTATGAAGAAAGAACACACTGTCCTATTAGTCGATGATGATCCCTTGCTACTAAATGCCCTTACACGCTTCTTTCATCAGGAGCCTTACAACATCCTGACTGCCAAGTCAGCAGAAGTCGCCTTGCGTATTCTTTCGGGCACACAGGTCGACGTAATAGTATCAGACCAATGCATGTCTGGAATCTCAGGCACTGAACTGCTGGCTCAAATTCGCCAAGATTACCCTGATACCGTAAGAATCATGCTGACCGGCAAGCCTGATCTGGAGACAGCTTTGGCGGCCATTAACCAAGGTCAAATATATAGATTTTTCACAAAACCCTGCAACGCAGTCGATTTAGCGTTATCTATTCGCGAGGCAATTCAACAAAAAATAATAATATCTCAAGGGCGGCGATCGATAAGTACCATCAAGACCCAGGCCAACCACATAAAACGATTGGAACAACAGTTAAGTGGCTTTGAGAGTGTTGAAAGAGACTCGCATAGGGCGGTTCTATTGCCGGACAGTGATTACGATCTCGAGAGTCTTTGCAAAGAGTTAGAGGCCGAGCTTGATAGCGCGGAGAAAAAGCTTCGAGGCGTCTTATGAGCACTAGCAGTGGGATCCGCAATGAGGAAAGACTGAGCCAACAAGCTCTGACCGAAGCGCAAGAGTACCTTCAAGCAGTGATCGATGCTAGTCAAGACGCCATAATCGCCATTAATGGCCAAGGACATGTCACTCTTTTCAACAAAGCCGCCCAGCACATTTTTGGAATTAGCTCAGAGGAGATCATGGGACATCCTCTGAAGCCAATCCTGCCTGAGGGGTTCTTTGAGGAACATGAAGTACTTCTACGTAGCTACTTCCAAACAGGTGCTCCTTCAAATGTTATGGGGAATACGGTGCGTCTGAGCGGACGACACAGTAGTGGTCGCATATTCCCAATAGAACTTTCTCTGTCCGCCGGGCACCATGGCGAAGCGAAATTCGCCGTTGCCATTATCAGAGACATCACCGAACGCCAAAACATAGAGTTACAACTTCGCCAGGCGGAGCGCTTACAGTCTATAGGCACCCTAGCCGCCGGCATTGCTCATGAGATCAACACTCCCGCTCAATTTGTTAGTGACAACCTCGCTTTCTTACGACAGCATTACGCGGCGGTTCTGGAACTCTTGAAGGAAAGCGTAGTTCTGCTGGGTCAGATGGAAAACTTCCCCAACTGCTCGGGAACAAGAGAGGTGTTGAGACGACTCAAAGCAGTAGATCTTGATTTTCTTGGCAGCGAGATACCGTTGGCGATTAACGACGCGCTGGACGGGATTGGTCGCATCACCAAAATAGTTAAAGCCATGAAATCTTTTGCTCATCCGGGATCGACCGAAAAAAAACCGGCGGATTTAAACCGCAATATTCAAGACACCGTAACGGTTTGCCGCAATGTCTGGAAGTATGTGGCCGATCTTGAGTGTGACTTTGATGCTAAATTGGGCTCTTATAACTGTTTGATCGCGGAAATTAATCAGGTCATTCTCAATTTGATTATTAACGCAGCCGATGCCATCTCGGACACGCTGGGTTCGCCGCCAAACGGAAAGGGCGTTATAAAGGTCACTACTAAACTGCTCGAAAACCAGATTGAAATTAGAGTTAGCGACACAGGTTCCGGAATACCAAAGAACGTGCAAGCTCGAGTCTTCGAGCCTTTTTTCACGACAAAACCCTCTGGCAGAGGAAGCGGACAGGGCCTGGCAATCGCGCATAATGTAATAGTCGATAAGCATGGGGGCAAGATTTCATTTGTGAGCGAGCAGGGTAAGGGCACGGTATTTATTATTGTGTTACCACTTACGCCTTTCTAATGTGTACGTTCGCGAGATGACCATGACGGATAAACGCAGGGTACTGTTTGTTGACGACGATCCCGCTCTATTGCGAGGTCTGCGGCGTATGCTTTCGGGTATCCCGCGCGCCTGGGATATGGAGTTCGTTGAGAGTGGCCAAGAGGCGCTAAAGATACTTGAATTGCGATCTTTTGACGTGCTGGTGACAGACATGCAGATGCCGGGAATGTCCGGTGTTACACTTTTGGAAACAGTCAAGGTGCGCTTCCCTCAAATTGCGAGAATTGTTTTGTCCGGGCACTCGGAGCAAGAAGGCATTTTGCAAGTGGTTGGTCCAGCACACCAATATCTTTCAAAGCCCTGTACCCCAGAGGCATTGTATGCCAAGCTTGCTCGCACTTTACAATTGCGACAGACACTTGGTAGTTCCAAGCTACACAAAGTTGCCGCTGGAATTTCCACCCTTCCGTCTATGCCGCTCGCCTATAAACAGTTACTGGATGGTCTTTCCTGCAGTGAGGCGTCGGTAGATCACGTGGCAGCAATTGTCTCTCGCGATATCGCGTTCAGCGCAAAGATTCTACAAGTCGCCAATTCTGAATTCTTTGGGTTAGCACAAAAAATTTCCGACCCCAAAATGGCGGTTCACTACCTAGGTCTGGAAACGATCAGGGCCCTGACGTTAGGAGTAAACCTTTTTAAGCAGACAGAGCACACCTCGCCATTGTCTGATTTTCTGGTGGAGATTTGGCGACACAGCATAATAACAGCGGTCTTCGCGCGCCGTATTTTGCAAGTTGAAGGGGCTGCCAAAGAAGCGGCCGAACAGGCCTTTACGGCGGGATTGATGCACGACCTTGGCAAGATCATTATCGCTGAACATTTGGGAGCCGAGTATCGTTGCGGTCAGCTGCCAAATAGAGGCACTCTTATTTCCAGCAGCGATCAAGAGTACGCCGCTCTGGGCACGAATCATGCCGAGTTAGGCGCCTACTTACTGGGACTTTGGGGGTTACCCGACCCAATTCTTGAGGCCGTAGCATATCATCACACCCCCGATAGCGCTTTCGAAGAGGAACTCTCTCCGTTAACGGCAGTCCATGTCGCTGACCACCTTGAGCACTCCTTTCGATCTGGAGAGGTGCAGTCACAGAATTTTTCTGCTCTAAACAGGGCTTACCTAAAGAGGATAGGTTATTTGAGTCATTTAGAAGACTGGCGTGTCCTTTGTCAGGTTACAATCGAGCAGAATCTTTCGCGTGAGCTAATCGATTTGCCATTTTGAACAACAAATCGAAATTGCTTGGCGGAGTAGTTGACTTTATTATTACTGATTACAGATCTTTATCAGGTTCGTCACTCCCTGGATGGAAGGACAGCATTTTTTCTGATACCGTCAGCAATGAGAGGCGAGCTTGAACAGATTCCATCAATCAGCATCCTTCTCGCGCACTCTGCTCTGATTTCCTCGATCAGAATTATAGATAGGCAGAATTATAGGTAGGACACATTGTTAGTGAGCATCTATGCAAGAAAGTTGTAACACCGAGACCAAAACAGTTTCTGGAAATTTTACCGGGAAGGTTCATGAACGGGAGATGTGCGTGATTCGTTTTGCCGGTGACTCCGGTGATGGCATTCAGTTGATCGGAGATCAGTTCACATCTACCTCTACTTTTATGGGCGAGAACGTAGCCACTCTTCCGGATTATCCCCCCGAGATTCGAGCACCCGCCGGTACAGTTGCAGGAGTTTCTGGATTTCAGGTCTGCTTTGGGACGGCTAAGGTTTATACGCCGGGAGATAAAGCCGACGTGCTGGTGGCACTCAATCCGGCAGCGCTCAAGGTCAATATATCAATAGTAAGAGAAGGCGGACTCATATTGGTGAATGAGGGAACCTTCGGACCGAAAGATTTGGAGAAGGCCGGATATGCAACCAGCCCTCTGGATTCAGCGGAGCTTTCTCAGTTCACCGTCGTTAGAATTAATATGACTGAGGCCACGCGCGCCGCGCTCGAGGGCTCAGGGCTGGGAATGAAACAGGTTGACCGCTGCAAAAATTTATTAGCGCTGGGACTCTGTTACGTGCTCTTTCAAAGAGACACTGAGACAACCATCAAATGGCTAAAGCAGAAGTTCGGCTCCAAACCGGAGATTCTGGAATCAAATCTTAAAGCCTTGGGTCACGGCATTAAACTTGCTGAAAGCGCCCAATTTTTTCCGTACCGCTTCCGCATAAAGAAAAGCACAGAGACGCGAAAGGCGGGAGTGTACAGACAGGTAACCGGCAATACCGCCAGCGCGCTTGGGTTGATAGCCGCCGCGAAGCGCGCCAATCGGCATCTATTCTTGGGAAGCTACCCCATAACCCCGGCCACTGACATTTTGCAGACCCTTTGCAATTTTCCGAAACAGGCCACTGTCTTTCAAGCCGAAGACGAAATCGCCGCGATTGGCTCAGCCCTTGGCGCTGCTTACGGCGGAAGCCTGGCGGCCACCAGCACTTCAGGCCCTGGATTCTCACTAAAGAGCGAGTTCCTAAATCTGGCTGTCATTGCCGAGCTGCCGCTTGTGGTAATCAATGTTCAGCGAGCCGGCCCCTCAACCGGAATTCCAACTAAGACCGAACAGGCTGATCTATTACAGGCGCTCTACGGCCGCCACGGCGAGTCTCCGCTTCCGGTACTGGCAGGCGCTTCCCCGAGTGATTGCTTTGATGTTGTGGTGGAGGCTTCCCGTATCGCCATTAAGTACATGACACCAGTAGTGGTTCTGACCGACGGCTATTTGGCGAATGGTTCTGAGATTTGGCGTGTTCCTGATAACGCCGAGATGAAACCCTTTGAAGGTTCCCCTCAGCCCGCTGTCGATAAATTTCTTCCTTATGGTAGAGAGTCTGAGACATTGGCGCGTCCATGGACGGTGCCGGGCATGACCGGGTTTGAACACCGCTTAGGGGGGCTCGAAAAACAGGACGGTAGCGGCTCGCCCACCCATTCTGCTGAAAATCACGAACGCATGGTGAACCTGAGGGCCGCAAAGATTGCGGGCATCAGCAAGGACATCGCACCGCTTGAGGTCATCGGAGACAAAGACGCCGAACTCCTAGTACTTGGATGGGGAAGCACTTACGGTGTGATCCGCCACTCGGTTGAGCAGCTAAGAAAAGGCGGAATGAAGCTGGCCTGCCTTCATTTAAGACACCTTAATCCTTTCCCGCCCAATCTGGGAGCAATTCTAAAGAGCTATAGACGCGTACTGCTGCCGGAAAATAACTCAGGGCAGCTGTGCCATGAACTGCGCGCTGAATTCTTGGTGGATATCGAAAAGTTCTCGAAGATTCAGGGACTGCCGTTTACGGCAGACGAGATCAGCGCAAAAATTAATTCGATTTTAGGAGCAAAGTTATGAGCGCAGAGACAACTCCAACAGTTTGCGAAAGCTGCGGTTCGCATAAATTAGAGCGAAAAGATTACCTAAGCTCCGTTGATCCTAAGTGGTGTATCGGATGTGGTTGCTACAGCGTGCTGGGGAGCCTCACGCGCGTGTTCGCAGGCGCTGGACTTCTTCGTGAAAATTTAGTGGCCATATCAGGGATAGGCTGCACTTCGCGCTTTCCCTACTACCTAAACACCTATGGATTCCACACCATTCACGGAAGGGCGCCCACAGTAGCCTTGGGACTTAAGCTGGCCAGACCGGATCTCTCAGTTTGGATCATGACAGGCGACGGCGACGCGCTTTCAATCGGCGGGAATCACTTCATGCATATCATCCGTCGCAATCCTAATATTAAGATCTTACTTCTCAATAACCGAATCTATGGTCTTACAAAGGGGCAAGCTTCGCCCACTACTGCCACCGGTCAAAAAACGAAATCCACTCCCTTTGGCGCTTTGGATATTCCACTTCGACCAACCTCCTTAGCGCTGGCCATGGGAGCAACTTTCGCGGCGCGCGTGCCGGATACGGATGGCGCCATGATGAACGAGGTTTTTGAAGCGGCCGCCAAACATCGAGGCGTGGCCTTTATTGAGGTCATGCTAAACTGCGTTATCTTTAACGACGGTGCCTACACCCAGATCACGGGCAAAGAGAATCGTTCAACTAATTCAATTCGACTCACACACGGAAAGCCCCTGTTGTTCGGAAGGAATCAAGAATGCGGCCTGAAGTTAAGTGCCAATGGTCCTGAAGTTGTTAATTTTGAACCAGGCCAGCCTCCTGCAGATCTTTTGGTGCACGACATGCACTCTGAGGATGCTGGTCGTGCCTACACACTCTCCTTATTGGAGCAGCCCTGGGCTCTTGGTATATTCAGACAGATTGAAGCACCGGTTTACGAAGAGAAGTTCCAAACTCAAGCGCCCGTTGATGATATGCAGAAATTTCTGGCAGGCAGTGACGCTTGGCTTGAAAGTGGTGCGCGGCCTTAAATATTTTTCGGGTTCCTAAAATGGATTTCTTTCTCGTATTTTGTGTGGCCTGTGTAGCATTCCTAATGTTCTTTGGGAGCCTTATCTTTTCCCGATTACTGGCGCCGCACCGGCCCAATGCCAGCAAGAACGCTCCCTATGAATGCGGCGAGTCGCAGATTGGACCGGCCTGGATTAACTTTAACGTGGGATATTATATTTTTGCGCTACTATTTCTGGCCTTCGATGTTGAAGCGGCCTTTCTCTATCCTTGGGCCGTTGTTGTTAGGGAAGTTGGCGTTCCAGGATTAATCGAAGTGGGGATTTTCGTGTCCGTGTTAGTGCTGGGACTTATTTACGCTTGGAGAAAAGGAGCGCTCGAATGGGTTTAATCACCGAAGAGATGCCGGGCTACCTTGAAGAGGTGCCGGGCGGATCCGTGCTACTTGCCACCATGGACAAAGTTATCAATTGGGCGCGCTCTAATAGTCTTTGGCCGCTGACTTTTGGCACAAGCTGCTGCGCCATTGAAGTGATGATGGCCGCGGGCGCCTCGCGCCACGACCTGGCGAGATTCGGCGCAGAAGTTGCGCGCCCCTCCCCTCGGCAAGCTGACCTGCTTGTTATCGCTGGCACAATCGTAAAGCGTATGGCGCCGTTGCTTAAAACCCTTTACGAACAGATGGCAGAGCCCCGCTACGTAATCGCTACCGGCTCTTGCGCTATCTCCGGTGGACCCTTCATATACCATTCTTACACCACACTTCGTGGAGCCGACCAAGTTATCCCTGTGGATGTTTACGTGCCAGGTTGCCCCCCCAGGCCAGAGTCATTTTTGTTTGGACTTTTGACCCTTCAAAAGATGATTCGCGAAGGGGAAAGCCTGCGCTCTCCAGGGCAACGAAAGAAACCTGTGCTGGCGATGATACCGCCGGGAGCCACGCTGGAAGGAATTAGAGACGAATTGCTTACGCTTATTAAAAAGGATTGTACCGTTAGAAATGGATAAGGAAGCACTCCTTGCAACCTTGCTGGCGCTAGATACTCGCTTCATAAAAGAAGAGAGAGCTAACCTTGCAGCAATTCAGATACCTTCTGAGGCCTTAATTGAAACTTTCTCTACACTTAAGAATGATGCGGGCTTTGATTTTGACATGCTGCTTTCGCACACTGCCGTTCATTGGGTAGAGCAGGCTCAGTTTGAACTTATCTATGTGCTTTACTCAACCAACCTAAAGCATCATTTAATGGTAACCACACGCATAGGCGCCGAAAGCCCAGTAGTTCCCTCTGCGCATACACTTTGGCGGGTGGCCGAGTGGCAAGAGCGTGAAGTTTACGATCTCTTCGGGTTGCTTTACAGCGGACACCCGGATCTTCGCCGACTACTTCTTGAAGACGATTGGCAGGGGTTCCCCTTAAGGAAAGACTACAAAGATGATTTCATGCTGGAGGGACCGTAAATGCAGGTACAGGCCAGCACGCTTAAGGAACGGCTCGATGCTACCGCGCTTGGCGGCAGCACCCTCGCCACTGAAGAATATTTTGTAAATATGGGACCACAGCACCCCTCGACGCATGGGGTCCTGCGCCTAATCTGCAGACTTGACGGCGAAACCGTACGCGAGGTTATTCCGGTGCTCGGGTACATCCACCGCGGCATAGAGAAAATTGCGGAACACCTCACTTACAAACAGTGCGTTCACCTTACAGATCGCATGGATTACCTCTCTGCTTTCACTAACAACTGGGCTGTGGCCATGGCGGTTGAAAAAGCCGCTGGCATAGAGACCAACGAACGCATCGAAACTATTCGTACCATCTTTGCAGAGCTGCAGCGCATCCAGAGCCACCAGTTGTGGTGGGGAGTTTTCGGTATGGATTTGGGGGCCTTTACCCCGTTTCTTTACGGTTTTAGAGACCGCGAGATCGTGACTGATATTTTCGAAGAGACCACCGGCGGGCGCTTAACCATGAACTACATCCTGCCCGGCGGCGTTATGTTCGATATTCATGCGAACTTTCAGAGGCGCGTTAAAGAATTTCTGACTTATTTTAAGCCAAAGCTGGCAGAATACGAAGATCTCTTTAGCAACAACGTAATTGTGAAAGAACGGCTCTGTGGCGTTGGGGTGCTTAGCGCAAAAGATGCTGTGGCGCTTGGCGCCTCCGGACCCGTGCTTCGCGCAAGCGGCGTTTCGTACGATCTTAGAAAAGATGAACCTTACGGCGTTTATGGCAAACTTAGATTCGATGCTCCGCTTGGTACCGCTGGCGACTCCTGGGACCGCTACAACATTCGCCTAGAGGAGATGCGCCAGTCAATGCACATGCTTGAACAGCTAATCGACAATATTCCGGAAGGCAAGCACATGCTATTAAAGCCTGCCGTAAAACCTAAAGTTCCGGAGGGGCGTTATTACACACAGGTGGAAACCGCGCGCGGAATATTAGGGCTAACAATCGTATCGACCGGCAAGGATATCCCTTATCGCATGCACTTTCGAAGCCCCTGCTTTAACAATCTTTGGGTAGCCACAGCCATTGCACCGGGCTGGCGTATTGCGGATTTAATTACCATCCTTTCAACCCTAGATGTAGTGGTGCCGGACATAGATAGATAGAGATAGAAAGAGATCAGATGTCAGCTTTTGAAGTAAAAAGTATCGCAACAAGGGCCGCAGAGAGCCTAGACCAAAATATTTGGGAGTCTGTCTTTTACATCGCACTCGGTGCTATCGGCGTGGCGGCCTTTGTGGCCCTCTCCGGGCTAGTACTAATTTACGCCGAGCGTAAGATCGCCGCCCACTTTCAATGCCGCCTGGGGCCCATGCGGGTCGGTTGGCATGGCATCATGCAAAGCGCTGCCGATGCGCTAAAGCTCCTGCTAAAAGAGGATATCGTCCCGCATAAGGCCGACAAACTCCTCCATCTGCTGGCGCCATTTTTCGCGCTCTTGGGCACGATGTTGGCGCTTGTTGTAATCCCGTTCAGTCCCATGCTGCAGGTAGCGGATCTTAATATCGGGATCCTCTATCTGGTAGCGGTCAGCGGTCTGGGCGTCTTTGGAATTCTGATCGGGGGCTGGAGCTCAAACAATAAATGGTCGTTGCTTGGTGCCATGCGCTCAGGCGCGCAGATAATATCCTATGAAATATCGGCTACACTCGCACTCTTAGTGGTAATTTTATTTTCGGGCAGCTTGCAACTTTCAAAAATTGTTCAGAGCCAAGCGGCCGGCTGGTGGGTTTGGCGCGCGCACGGTATCGGCTTGGTGGCGTTCTTGATGTTCCTGACGGCATCGGTGGCTGAAATCAACCGCACCCCCTTCGATATCCCCGAGGGCGAGAGCGAACTCACAGGAGGTTTTCATACCGAGTATTCAGGACTGCGCTTTGCCTTCTTTTTCCTATCAGAGTTTGTAAACATGTTCGTGGCGGCGGCACTTACGGTGACTCTTTTTCTTGGAGGCTGGATGCCGTTTCACGTCGGGAATTTTGCCGGATTCAACAATGTCATGGATCTAATTCCACCGCTTCTTTGGTTCTGGGCAAAGTGCGGCTCAATTATCTTCCTAATGATCTGGTTTCGATGGACCTTTCCAAGGCTCAGAGTCGATCAGTTGATGAAGCTTGAATGGAAGATCCTCTTACCTATCGGATTTGTAAATTTAGTGCTGGCCGCTTTCGCAGTGGTTTTTAAACTTTATCTATTTCCGGGGGGCGTATGAGCCAAACCTCCCACAAGGGAACGACATTCGTGGGACGCATCTTTAGCGCCTTGGCGTCCTTAATAACCGGCATGCGAGTGACACTGCACTACTTAGTACATCCAAAAACGGTGGTGACGCAGCAGTATCCTGAGAATCGCAACGAACTTAAGATGTTTGAGCGCTTCCGCGCACAGCTGATGATGATTCATGACGAGCACGGCTTTCATAAATGCACTAGCTGCACCTTCTGTGAGCAAGTCTGCCCCAACGGCTCTATTAGAGTGGTCCAAAGAGAGAAGCCTGTGCTAGCAAAGATTGAACTGGACGTCCTGCTTTGGAGATTAGACAGCTGCACATTTTGCAACGCCTGCGTAATGGTCTGCCCTTTTGGCGTGCTCAAATTTGGTCCAAACTTTGAGGGCTCGGTTTATGACAGACGGCTCTTGGTTTACAACATGTCCAAATACGCCGGAGCACCGAGCTCGCAACTGCTCAAGATTGCAGACCCGGCTGAGCGCCTCAAAGCCATCGAACCAAGAACGCCGTATGATGGACCCGTACCGATGTGCGGAAAGAAGATGGACGGTGTGGCGGCGGTGGGAGCAGAGCAGAATGACCTAAAAGATGATTCGGGGGGCTATAAGTGAACGCGCCGGAAAGAGATTCCCGCAGGCAGCCTGTTAGATCTGATCATCTCAGCCGATCTGCAGAATTCAGCGCCGTCTATTGCGAGAGAGAAATATGACTTTTCATATTAGTAATTTTTTATTCTATCTCTTCGCCGCAGCGGCTCCGGCCCTTGCGATAGCCTCAGTCACATCCCTTCGCATACTTCGAGCGGCTGTATATCTTATGGGGGTGTTACTGAGCACAGCAGCGCTGTATGCCTACCTGGGCGCGAATGTTATGGCAGGGCTGCAAGTCCTGGTTTATGTGGGTGGTGTGGTGGTGCTCCTGGTTTTCGCTGTCATGCTTACTCAAACAAACGAACTCCTGGAAGAGCCTCCCAGTTTAGTGCGACGTTTTGTAGCCTTGATCGCCACAGCTTTGTTTGTAGGCAGCTCTTATGCCGTTCTCTCAACCACTGAGTTTAAATCCGTGCAGTTTACATCCGGACAATCCAGGGAGATTGCCAGCGCCAACGCGGCCGCAATCGGAAGAAGTTTCCTAGATTACGGAGCCCAAGGGTATGCCCTGCCCTTTGAAATTATCTCCCTGCTTCTTTTGGCAGCGATTATCGGCGGAATAGTGATCGCCACGAAACAAACCCCTAACGACGAGAAGACCGTATGACATTCTTAGCTCAAACTCCCTCGTTAAATCACTGGTTACTTCTTTCAAGCCTGCTTTTCGGAATCGGCCTGTATGGGGTACTTACGCGCCGAAACGCAGTCGGAATTCTGATCTCACTAGAGCTCGCACTTAATTCAGCCGCTCTTAATTTTGTGGCTTTCAACGTATATTCCTCGCCTAGCAAGGTGGATGGCACAATTATGGCGATCTTCATAATCGCCACCGCAGCAGCCGAGGTTGTGGTGGCCATGGCGATATTCGTTTCACTGTATCGGCACCGCCGCAGTCTTAACGTTACTGCTATGGATCAACTGAAGGACAGCCGCATATGACAGCCTGGTTTACCGCACACTGCTGGCTTATCCCCACCCTTCCGTTCGTATCGTTTTTGGTTCTCGGACTTTTAGTGCGCCCGATCTCGGCAAGGGCCATCCCCCCTCTGGCGACACTGACTGTATTCGTAACCTGCTTTCTCGCTTGGGGGTTGGCATCTGAGTTCGTGTCCTTGCCTACCCCCACATCAAATATCCCCTTCCAAATCGAATGGCTCAGATACCAAGAGCACTTAGTCGCAAGCGCGGGAGTATTGGTGGACCCGCTCTCCGTGCTTTTAATGCTGGTAGTAACCAGCGTTAGCGCCCTAGTGCATTTTTATTCCCTTGGATACATGGCCCATGAAGAGGGCAAGGCGCGCTTCTTCACCATATTGAATTTATTCACCTTTAGCATGTTGGGCTTAGTTTCTGCTCCAAATATCCTTCAGATGTTTGTGTGTTGGGAATTAGTTGGCGCGAGTTCATTTCTATTAATTGGATTTTATTTTAAGAAGCCCTCGGCCGTGGCGGCTTCCAAAAAAGCCTTTATAGTAACGCGCTTTGCGGATCTCGGCTTTCTCTTGGGGATATTAATCTTAAGCGCCTATGGGTTTGCGCTTTTGCCGCAGGGCTCTCTTCAGCAACCGTTTGATTTTAGCTATCTAACCTCGCCCGGTTTTCTGGAAGGATTCTCGCAGGTAACCTCGCCTATATTTGGGCTTAGCATGCTAACGCTGGCACTGCTCCTGATATTCGCCGGAGCTGCAGGCAAGAGCGCTATGTTTCCGCTACACATCTGGCTACCGGATGCCATGGAAGGCCCCACCCCCGTATCGGCTCTGATTCATGCGGCCACCATGGTGGTTGCGGGCGTGTTTCTTGTGGCGCGCATGTTTCCGCTCTTTGCTTTTTCGGAAACGGCGCTTGCGGTGGTGGCGTTCATCGGCACCTTCACCTGCCTTTTTGCTGCCCTGATTGGATGCACCCAAGACGATCTAAAGCGCGTGCTGGCTTTCTCCACCCTAAGTCAACTCGGATACATGATGCTCTCACTGGGAGTCTCTTCGCCCGATCATGCCCTTGGATACAGCGCCTCGATGTTTCATCTCTTCACGCATGCCTTCTTTAAAGCGCAGCTCTTTCTGTGCGCCGGAATTTTAATCCACGCCGCACATTCTAATTCTGTATGGGACATGGGAGGGTTGGCCCGCAAGATGCCCGTTACGCATCTTGTGTTTTTAATAGCAGTGCTTGCCATCTCCGGAATCTGGCCCTTTGCAGGATTTTTCTCCAAAGATCAGATCTTACTGGCGGCGTTTCAGAGCGGCCACTATATAGTGTTCGGCACGGCGCTAGCCGTAGCGGGACTCACTGCCTTTTACATGTCGCGCGTTTACTTTTTATGCTTTTGGGGAAGTTCTAAGAATTCTCACTTAGAGCACATACACCGCGTCTCGCTCTTTGAACTGATTCCGGTGTGCATCTTGGCAGTTTTTTCGGTCACTGCGGGTTTTGTGCCGCTTGGGGATTTTGTTTACTTTGGGGCAAAAACCACAAACGAGCACCACGACGCTCTCGTTCCCATCTTAGGCAGCATCTTCGCCGTGAGCGGCATGGCGAGCGCCTGGGTGCTTTACGTGCATAAATCCAATTTGCGAGAACGCTTAACCCTCGCCATGGGCAGCCTTTATAAATTTATTCGCAACAAGTTCTACATCGACGAAATTTACCTATTTATTGTTCACAAGCTTATCATTCCCCTGATCTCAACCCCCGCAGCATGGTTCGACCGAAATATAGTGGACGGCGGAGTGAATCTCTCTGGTTGGTGCCTCAGGTTTGCGGGCTTAAGGGCCAGCGCTCTTCAAACCGGGCAACTTCAAACATATGCAGCCTGGATATTAAATGGGCTTTTCGGAATTATTATCTTCTTCTGGATTTTAGGGCGTTAGGTACCTCATGGGCATTGTATCAGCATTAATTTTTCTTCCGCTACTTACGGCACTGCTTATTATTTTTGTGCCTAAGTCTGTGACTCACTGCATCAAATGGATTGCCCTAGGCGGAACATCCCTGCACCTGCTACTCACAACCTACACAATTTTGCGATACTTCCGTGAGGTCCCGAGTCTTCCGATCGATCCTGACTTTACCCAATTAAAACTAACCGAGAGCATGCCTTGGTTCCCAAGCCTCGGGATCAGTTATCAGGTGGGATTAGATGGCATCTCACTAGCGATGGTAGCACTCACCTCGATTGTAATTTTTTGCGGCGTGCTGGCAAGTTGGAATGTAACTGTAAGAGCCAAGGAATTTTTCGCGTTACTTTTAATATTAGTGACCGGCGTATTTGGAGTATTTCTAAGCTTCGATCTCTTCCTATTTTTTGTGTTTTACGAATTGGCGGTGCTCCCCATGTATCTCCTGATCGGCATCTGGGGCACCGGTCCCAAGGAGTACGCCGCCATGAAACTCACTCTAATGCTAATGTTTGGCTCAGCTTTTATCTTAGTGGGTTTTCTTGCGCTCTATCACGCCGCCCCAGTCCAGACCTTCGATTTAAATGTGCTAGCGCAGACGCACTACGCACCCGCTTTTCAAGGCTGGGTTTTCCCGATTATTTTTGTAGGCTTTGGAGTACTAGGTGCGCTCTTTCCATTTCATACCTGGTCGCCCGATGGCCATGCCTCAGCCCCCACGGCCGTCTCAATGTTGCACGCTGGTGTGCTGATGAAGCTTGGCGGCTACGGCATCCTTCGAATCGCCATCTACTTACTACCCCAGGGTGCGCAGATGTGGGCGGGTTTTTTCATGATTCTTGCCACCATAAATATAGTTTACGGCTCATTCGCGGCGGTGGTGCAGAAAGACCTCAAGTACTTCACAGCGTATTCGTCTGTCAGTCATTGCGGATTTGTGCTTTTCGGTCTGTGCGCGCTAAATCTTTTGGGGCTAAAGGGCGCAGTAATCCAGATGTTTAGCCACGGTATTATGACCGCCCTATTTTTCGCGTTGATTGGGATGATTTATGGCCGTACCCACACCCGCATGATTCCGGAGCTCGGTGGACTTGGGAAAGTAGTGCCCTGGTTCGCGGTGGCATTTTATATCGGCGGCTTGGCATCACTAGGACTACCAGGGCTTTCGGGATTCGTGGCTGAGTCTCACGTGTTCCTGGGGGGCTTTTTCGGAAATCCGTGGCAATCAATCGTATTCTCAAGGGTCCTGACGGTGCTTGCCACTCTCTCGGTCGTAGTAACCGCCGTTTATGTATTACGCGGCTTAGGGCGCGTCTTTTGGGGCGAAATTCACAACCCGCACTTTGAATCCCTCACGGACGCCACCCTCACGGAGCGTATAAGCACGGGTGTTCTAGTGGGAGCCCTGTTTATTATAGGTATAGCGCCGTTTTTGATGATCAACATGATAGAGAGTTCTCTCTTGCCGTTTATTAACAGATTACAGGGAGGTAGCTTTTAGATGTTAATTGCCCTTCCAGAGATAGTAATTCTAGCTACTACACTGCTGGCCTTCGCCATTGATCTTCTATTCCTAAGAAGGCACCAAAAAGTTGTGCCGTTGATCGCACTGGCAGGGCTGGGCCTGGCTTTAGCTTCCTTATATTTGGTATCTCCTCTTACCGGCTCGCTCCTGGGGGGAAGATTTGATCTAAGCGGCGGCGCAATCTGGTTTAAACTAATCTTCATTCTTTCAGCGCTATTTACCGTGGCGATCGCGGCTGGAAGCTTTGAGATTTTGCCGGCTTCCAAACGCTCCGAGCTTGAGCGAGGTGGTGAATTCATCGTTCTAATCTTGCTTACACTGCTTGGAATGATGCTGCTTGTCTCTTCGCGGGATTTAGTAACTATCTACGTAAGCCTTGAGCTCGCGACCATCCCCTTATTCCTTCTAAGCGCCTGGTCAAAGAGTTCGCTCGCCTCTGAAGCCGGACTTAAATATGTAGTACTTGGGGCCATG
>CAZVWV010000023.1:14451-34065 GCA_964631745.1 uncultured Bdellovibrionales bacterium | reverse complement strand
AACGATTAGATCAAAGGGCGAGTCGTTTTTATAGGCGCTAAGCGCGGCGTCTATGCATTCCTTGCCGTTGCTGACGCATGTCACGCGCGCGCCGGTCTTTACCAACATCTGTGAGATTAAAAGTTGTGCGTCTTCGCAGTCTTCAGCGAGCAGAATATTCTTTGCCTGATTGGATCTCTGATTGTCCCCGAATTGCAACATGGCACTTCTCTCTCAAATCTAAATTTGTAATTCAACTGGGGCAAACGTTTATCTCTAACCTAGAAAGAGCAGTTGAATCGTAGTAGATTCAAATGCTCTTTCTAGGTTTAAGTCTTGGGATTTTAACCCTGCTTATAAATCGACCAGTAAAAAGTGCGACTTTAGTCTGAATGAGCGAGATTATGACGGCGCGCAGCCGAATTACTCAAATTCATGTAGTCAATTTAGGATATGAGCGTAGTCCATTGAAGTTTATGACAGAATGAGTTCCGGCATGCTCAAGCACGCCATGTTTTGGGACGATATGTGAGAAAGAGTTTGGTTGGGGCCGCTAAGCCTCTCGCATCAGATTGTTGAGAATTCGCAGTGGAATTTACCCGAGACCGTATAAATATACTAATCGTCGATGACGAGGAGGCGGTTCGCAATTTGCATGCGCACATGTTGCTCCATGTTGCGCCGACTTGGAGCATCTCATGTGTAGAAAGCGGGGCAGCTGCACTGGAGTACCTTGCTAATAACGCCCGCCCTGATCTGATTCTATGCGATTTGAACATGCCCGACATGGATGGATATGAATTGCTTTCTAAGATTCGTGCCATGCAGGAGCATGCTGCCATCCCGTTCATTTTATTAACTGGGCTGTCTGATTCCGAGTGTCAACGCCAGGGCATGAATCTTGGCGCGGACGACTTCTTAACTAAGCCAGTTTCTCGCGCGGTGTTAGTATCGGCCATAAATGCGCGTTTAGCCAAAAGCCAGAAGCAGCGAGAACAGACCCAAGCAAAACTCGACCAATTAAGAAAAAGCATCACGCACTCTCTGCCGCACGAACTCAGAACGCCACTGGTATCTCTAAGAGGTTACGCCGACCTGCTATCTCACAACGATCCTCCTATGGACTCGGATCAGATAAAGTATCTGGGGCGCAGACTGTCGTTGGCTGCTGAGCGGCTAAATCACCTGGTTGAAAATTACATAGCTTACTCTCAAATCGAGCTATTTGCCAGCGATCCAGTGAGAATTGCATCCTTGCGAAGTGCGCGATTGATAGGGGTGAAAGATCTAGTAGGCAAGCGTGCCTTTGAAAAATGTTCGTCATTAGATCGAGCAAACCGCATGCGGGTAACCAGCGAAGACGCTACTCTAAATATGGGAAAGGAATATTTTGTAAGAGCGCTGGATGAAATCTTGGATAATGCCATTAAGTTCTCGAAACCTGATTCTCCATTGACGATCGATGGTCGACGCAACCAAGGGTTTTATGCGCTCTCTATTTGCGATGAGGGTGAGGGCATGACGCAAGATACGATTGATTCTTTGGGCGCTTTTTTTCAATTCGATCGTGCCAAGCGGGAGCAGCAAGGCTCTGGACTAGGATTATACTTGGCCAAGTCGGTAGTGGAGCTCCATGGCGGGCAGCTTCAGGTGAAGAGTGAGCCAGGGCGGTTTACCTGTGTAACTATGTTGTTGCCTATGTCGTAGATGGTTCATGCGCAACATGCGGGATGTTATAGCCGTAGCGTGTCGGGATCTTTACTAGTAGGGACCGAACTGCTGGTCCTCCGCCACAAAAACCAGGCATGTCTGCCAGCGAATCTTTAATGAGAAAGCGCATATGCTGACCATCATCTATCAGAAGGACCCTAATTGGAGGGTGTTCATTGGAATTAATCACGCCAGCAGACCGTTTACATGTTTTATTAATAAACTAAAATGATCTCTCTTGGGGCAGAACCAATCCGCGCCGCATCGTAACATCTCAGATTCGACATCTGAATCAGCCGCACTGATAATGATCACGGGCGTTCTACGAGTTGCTTGGGTGGCCTCTCTGGCGCGAAGAATCTCCAAAAGGTCTCGGCCACTTTGATGAGGCATATAAAAATCAGAGATCACGAGGTCGACGGGCTTCTCCGTCATCTTGGCCATGGCTTCGGAGACCGAGGAAGCCGAGAGCACGCGGTAGCCGCTTCTTTGTAGAAGCAGGCTGAAGAACAGTAATTGATCGGTGTCGTCATCCACAATCAGTACTGTGCGCTCACTGGCAGGTGTATGCAGCACAGAGTCCTCTGCGGGCGCGTTTGAGCTTTCGTGGGAAGATTCGAGACCGAACTTGTATTCTTGATTCATAAGGCCTTCTTACTGGGGGACGTTAGTTCTTTAAAGCTATATCGGAATTACAGCCAGCTGGGTTATGTAGTCCTTTTTGGACTGGGCGATACCGCCGGCCGCTGTAATCCTTCCCTACCTTTATAAGCCCATGAGCCCTTGGTAGTTCGCTTTGCGTCTGGCAAATAGTCAAATATGGCTGAAATCAACTAGATTCACGGGCGCTTCAGATGATTCAAGTTGAGCCGCGATGCCGCGTATTTTGCATTTAAGCTTAGCAGCCTTATCGCGGATTCTTTGAGAAAGTTGCCTTTATAGGGCAAGAAAATAGAGTTAAAGGGAGTGGGTCTAAGCAATGGGAACGGCCGGCCGACAAAACCCTTGCCGTACTATCGGCGCTGGGAGTAATCTCCCGTGTAGATTATTTTGGAGCCTTTTTGATGGACACATCACCAATTACTTTGATCAACGGAAACGTGTTTGCCGACGACCGTGGTTTGTTGCGATTTTGTAACGACTTTGATTTTCGATCGATAAAGCGCTTTTATCAGGTAGAGAATTTCGAAATCGACACCATTCGTGCTTTCCATGGGCATATGAAGGAAGGTAAGTACGTGTATGTGCCCTGCGGTTCGGCTTTGCTGTGCGCAGTGCATATGGACAGCACCGCTACCCCTAATAAAGCCAATCCTGTACAACGGGTGGTGCTTACCGACCGTAAGCCCCAGATCGCTTGGATCCCCCCGGCGCATGCTAATGGGTTTAAAGCGCTCGAGCCCAACACCAAGATCCTTTTCTTTTCTACATCCACGCTCGAAGAGTCTAAGGGGGACGATTTTAGATTCCCGCACGACTATTGGGGCGCGGAGATTTGGAAAGTTGAGTATAGGTAGGTGGAGTATAGTTAGCTTGTGAGAGACAACGATACACAGAGGCCGAATGTGCTTGTGCTGGGCAGCACCGGTATGTTGGGTTCTATGATTTACCTGTATCTAAGCGGTCTTCCCTCTCTGCGAGTCAGTGGAACCTCCAGACATTCGGACGCGCCGAGCGTGGGGCAGATCTACTTTGAGGCCGAGAAATTTTTAAAGGGCGAAGAGATTCAAGATCTCTTTGAATACGATTACATAGTTAACTGTATAGGGATCACAAAACCGCACTGTCAGGATACCGATCAGGCTGGCGTTTTGCGGGCTACCAGAATTAACGCACTTTTCCCACGGGAGCTCTCAAACTATCTGCATGAGGGCAAGACCCGAATTATTCATATCGCCACCGACGCAGTATATTCAGGCTCTCGTGGGAACTATGATGAGTCAGCCGCGCACGATTGCTTGGATGTGTACGGTAAGACTAAGAGTTTAGGTGAGATGCGCGCGCATAATTTTTTAAATATTAGAACTTCAATTGTGGGGCCGGAGCTTAAAAGCTCAAGCAGTCTGTTGGCATGGTTTTTATCTCAGCCCAAGGCATCTAAGATCAAAGGGTTTACCAATTACTATTGGAACGGAGTAACTACTTTGCAGTTCGCCAAGCTGTGTGAATTAATTATAGTTAAGGATTTATGGCAGGAACTTCTCTCGCTAAATCATGTGCATCATTTTGTTCCCAACAAGGCCCTTTCAAAATTCGAATTGCTACAGTGCTTTAATACGGTATTCAATCGCGAGATTACAATCGAGCCGGTTGAGTCACCTAACGGCAGCGCTAATAGAGTATTGGCCTCGTGTTATTCGGTATTCGAGCGAGTTTTCGGGAGCCATAATCTTCCGGATGCTACCCTTGATCTGAAGCAGTTTATGGCACGCCATTATTCCTAAGATATCAAAATACTAAAAGAGAACTTACGTGTCAGTCACTGTAATAATGTCAGTCTACAACAATCAGGAGACCTTGGCTCGCGCTATAAAGAGTATTCAAGATCAGACATTTAAGAACTGGAAACTAATTATCGTATTGGATGGCCCGACAGATAGATCTGAGTTTATAGCTAGAGAGTTTGAACGCCTTGACCAAAGAATTCGAGTGATCGTCAGCCCCAAAAACCAGGGATTGGCCAGCTGTTTGAATCTGGCTTGGAAAGCGGCCGACACCGAGCTAATAGCCAGGATGGATGCGGATGATATGGCCTTGCCGCAGCGCTTAGAGCTACAGTCGGAGTTTATGAAGGTGCATCCGGAAATCGATATTTTGGGGGCGGCCGTTTATATACAGGAACCGGGCCTGACCCAACCCAAGTTGTGTGTAAAGCCAGCCACACACGAGGAGCTTGTTGCTAAGCTGTATCGAGACACGCCTTTTTTTCATCCGGTTGTGATGATGCGTCGCACATTTCTTGAGGCTGTCGGAGGCTATGATCAAGCTATGCGCTACGCCCAGGACACAGATCTTTGGCTCCGGGCATATTTGAAATTTCGCTTCCATAATTTGCCCACGCCGCTTTTGATTTATCATCCGCCCGCAACCATTAAGATCGCTAAGTTGTATTGGGGATTCAGAGCGATCTTTGTCAACGCTCTGCGAAACGGGGTGCTATTCAAAAAGGGCCGCTATGCGTTTCTCTTTCTGATTGGAGCTGTCTGGAAGACTTTAGAGCGGCAACTCAAGAGTTAGCCAGCAACAGCAACTTCTCAAACCTTTCCGCTGCGCAGTCTCGCTTAAAATTTGCCATGGCAAAATCATACCCAGCGGTTGCCAACTGCGACCTATGCGCGGCGTCTTGGCGCAGACTTTGTATGGCGGAAAGCAGGGCATCTTTGTCGTCGGGCTCTACGACGAGACCACAGCCACTTTCTCTAATCATCCAGGCAGCGTCGCTATTCTCAGGCACAATACCAAGCGCTGGTCGGCGAGCTGCCATAATGCTCTGTAGCTTCCCCGGGATGGCCGGGGAGTTTAAAGATTTACTTAGCGGCACTAAACACACGTCTGAGGCCTGAAGCAAGGTAGCGTAAGCGTCCCGCTGCATGGAGGGGAGGAAAATTACATTTCGGAGTTCGCGAGCTTCGTGCTTCCATCTCGACAACAAAGTGCCTTCACCAACCAACACAAATACCAGTTGGCTGTCTGCTTGAAGCTCTCTGGCGCAAGCAAGAATTGATGAAAAGTCCTGGGCATAACCCATCACGCCACCGTACGAGAGAATGAATTTATGGCTCAGCCCATGTTCTTGTCGTAGTGAGTTCTCCAGTGGCCCCGGTACGACCTGGTCGGTATTGATCCAATTGTAAATTAAACTGACTCGATCTTTTGGAATTTTACGTTCATTAATGAGATAAGCAGCGCTGCCAGGGGCCGGAACAGAAAAACAAGCTGCAAATCGGTAGGCGATACTTTCCAACAATCTGGCCGACATTATTAAAAAGCGGTTCTTAAGCACGCCTAACTCGATAGCTGTACGCGGGTAGAGGTCGTGTAAGTTTAACACAAAAGGAATTCCTCTGGTCAGGCGAAGTAGTGCGGCTGTTAACGCCAGAGGAAGCGGGGGTGAATAGGTAACCACCACATCTGGCCGGGCCTTCAATAGCGCAGTCGCGAGGAATTTCAGCGCCACATAAAGCTGGTCCAAAGCGCGAAAGATGATAGGCGCACGTGAAGAGAATAGTCCGCCAAGTCGCTTAATCATAACTCCATTCACGATCTCGTTTGCAGGCGGTGGCCCGATATATTGGGTGGTGGCGATCGGATCCTTTGGCATTTTCGTGAAGACCGTTACCTCATGGCCTCTATGCGCCAGCGCTTCTGCAAGATCTTGAAACAGGTGCGCTCCTGAACGGGCTTCGGGAGGATAACGATCGGACATCATTAAGATTCGCATACGGCCTTTTTCCAACACTTAACAGTATCGCGTACTGTGCGTTCCCATGTAAACTGACCGGCGCGCAATAGCGCTTTCTCTCGAAGATTCCGAGCCAAGCTTTGGTCGCTTACGAGCCTAAAGGCCGCTTCTCCAAATGCGAGCGCGTTTTGGGGGTCCACAAAAAGCGCAGCATCCTGGCAAAACTCAGGCATGGGCGGGCAGGTCGTGGCAACTATCGCCGCGCCTTGTTGCATGCCTTCCAACAATGAGAAGGGGCAGGCTTCTAACGTTGAGGGGAAAAGAAAAGCATCTGCCTTTCTTAATTCTCTTTGCGTTTCCGTTCGAGGAATGTACCCAAGGAGTTTTACGGAGGTATCAAGGTGAAGCTCCGAAATTAGCGCCCTAATTTCCGCTTCGTACCCGCGATCATGGCTACCACCCGCAAATCGTAATTCGCCCTGATACCCCCTATCTTTTAGAATCCTAAATCCACGAAATAGTGTTTCTAGGTTGGCGTATCTTACAAATTTAGCCATTGAGAAGACATAGGGCAGGGACGTTTTTTCGACCGTTTCGGTATTGCTGGGGGCAATATCATCTATGCCATGATAAACGACATCGCATTTCTCAGCGGGAACGCCCATAGCCATCAGCGTTTCTTTAACAAAGTTAGAGACTGTCATAATGCGCGCGGCCTTCTTGGTGGACCAAAAAGTAACCTTTGATAAAATAAAATGCCTAATGGCGTGTCTTAGCGGCACGCCCTTGGAGCAGGGCGTGAGTGGCTCCATATTTCTAACAGCAATGACGACTGGGACGGGGGAGTTGAAAATCGCGATGTTGTTGGTGGTGTAAAAGAGATCGATTCTTTCTTCAAGAATGATTCTTCTAAGTTGTGTTTGTTCCCAAACCACCCGTCGTGCGCCACTCAAGTTGCCACAAGCGCCCACTTTCAAATAATGATGGTTGTCGGTCTGTGCACAGAGATCTTGATAGCGATCGTCCTGGGCGAGCAATACGATCTCAAGTTCAGGGGCATAGCGAGCAAGCGCCGGAATAAATGCCCGAATGTATGAGTCACCACCATACGAGCGCGCTGAAAGTGCGGAGATGGCCACGCGCAGCGGGCCCGCATGGGGCGAAGCTGTTTTAGGCATGTAAAGCCAATTTCATTTGCGAGGGTGCATTGCGAACTGAGAGATGCGAGAGTCGAAAATTCGAAGCGCTCGCCTGAGGAGCTTCTCGTAGCCAAGAATTGAACATTAGAATTGGCCAAAGTCGATGCTCATTGTTGCGCTCGCCATCTAGGTGCTGCTTCCACATACGTCGAACCAGGCCGGAATCAAAATAGCCTTCTCTGACTAAGGCCTCAGTTGATAAAAGATCCTCTGCCCAATCCCGCAATTCCTTGCGTAACCAGCTTCCAAGCGGAACCGAAAAGCCCTGTTTCGGTCTCTCGATAAGTTGAGCGGGAACATGTTTGTATAGAACTTTGCGCAAAGCCCATTTAGTAGTGTCGCCGTTGATACGCATATGAAGCGGGAGCGACCAGGCAAATTCAATTAGTCGATGGTCGAGCAAGGGCACACGCGCCTCAAGAGATACTGCCATGCTAGCTCTGTCGACCTTGGCCAAGAGGTCATCCGTTAAATAAGAAATGGTGTCCAGAAACATCATCTCCTCTTGAATACTATCTGTGAAGGGCAGATGTTTTGGATCGTTTATTAGCGAGCGGCCGTAGTGGGCGTTCAGGATTAAATTAGCATCGAAGTCCCCCACAGTTACTAAGCGTGAATAAAAATCCTGACTGCTGCCACTCCTGAGGTAATAAATGAACCTGCGAATGGTATTGCCGGGCGAGCGTAAAAATGAATATCTCCCGCCCAAAATTTTCAAGGGAGACAACAAACGCTCCCAGGCATGATAGGAAAGAGCACCTAATGTTGAGGCTATCTTGTTGCGGGTGTTGGGGTGCCAACCATGAATAATGTCCCATATGCGCTTGCCACGTACGTAGCGATCATACCCTCCAAACAACTCATCCCCTCCGTCAGCGGATAAACTGACGGTAACATGTTCACGCGCCATTCTAGAGACTAAAAATGTGCAAAGCTGCGATGAATCCGCAAAAGGCTCATCAAACATCTGCGGCAGATATGGAATAATAGAGATAGCTTCCGATGCCGACATGTAAAGTTCTCTGTGCTCTGTGCCTAGATGCTCCGAGACGCGGTTAGCGAAAACAGCTTCGTTAAACTCCTGTTCGTGAAATCCAACTGAAAAGGTTTTCACAGGCCTAGCACTTTGAGTTTGCATTATCGCCACAAGTAAGGCTGAGTCCACTCCGCCCGATAAAAAGGCGCCAAGTGGCACGTCGGCGATCATTCTGAGCGAAACCACTTCTTTCAAGAGGTTTTCTAAGGTAGCGATTGCTTCTGTATCGTCACCTTTGAACGGGTTAAGTTTGGCAGCTTGGAATGATTCTTTTGCCGACCAGAACTGACTTGGTCTAATAGTAGCCTCGGAGCTTAGTGGATCGGGGCTGAAGCTATGCGGCTTCTTATAAAGGTCGTTTAAACGCAGTCGTAGGTAGCTACCTGGCCAGAGTTTAAAAACACCCTCGTAAATTGAGAGGGGAGCAGAGATATAAAGATACTGAACTAATTCTGCTAAGGCGTCTTTACTTACTCGTCTTTCAAACCCAGGCACTTCAACGAAAGGCTTTAATTCAGAAGCAAAAATAAAACCATCCGCCGTCCAGCCGTAATAAAGGGGCTTGATGCCGACCCTGTCTCTACCGAGTATCAACTCTTGTGAGGCGTTGTCCCACACGGCAAAGGCGAACATACCAACAAATCGCTGCATGGCTTTTTCAATGCCCCACTCCTCGAAGGCAGCCAGCACGACCTCAGTATCGCTCTGTCCTTTGAAGCGATGCCCTAACGCCAGGAGCTCGCTTGAGAGCTGTTTGAAGTTAAAGATCTCGCCGTTAAAGGTGATCACGTAGCGCGAAGAGCTTGAGGCCATAGGCTGATGGCCGAGCGGTGAGAGATCTAAAATTGAAAGCCGTAAGTGCCCAAACCCGATGCCTCTAGCACTATCGATCCATATGCCTTGATCGTCTGGCCCACGGTGTTGGCTTGCGGCCACCATACGCTCCAAAACGGCGGGGTGGTCAAGCGATGACCGAGTGACAAATCCGACTATTCCACACATATTGAGGTGCTCTTTGAGCAGATGATACTTGGTGTTTAGGAAAATGTATAGAAGTGTTGGATTTTTCGCTAATGAATTCTTTCTAGGTTGAAGGATAAAGAGGGCGCAGATAGGCTAGGCCTGTGCCAAAATAAGCCTGGCGTGCCGCACTGGTTTCTAACCACCTTTTAGTTGACTATCTTGTTTAATGGACAGGAAATTGCAGATACCCAAGAGATACATGGATCTGTTCATTAGCCTCCTCGGATACGGCTTCGTTCCGCTACTTGGAATCGTCTCCTCGATACTGGCAGCACGGGTGCTGGGGCCCTCAGGCCGAGGCGAGCTCGCGGCCGTGCAAGTCGTACCGGGGTTTCTTACCGTATTTGCGTTTTGGGGTTGTGGTCAGAGTGTTCCTTATTACACGGCTCGGTCACCAGAAAGAGTGGGACTAATAGTGGGAAGCGCGCTGCTGCTTGGTCTGGCGATGTGTCTGCCGGCTATCCTGATCGGCGCTCCGATTCAAGCCTTCGTTTTAGCGGATTTTTCAGATCCAGTAAGAAGTGCCGGGTATCTCTTCTTATTATTTCCGATATGTAACGTGCTTAACGCCATGTCCTGGGGAGCCTTACAAGGCAAGAAACATTTTTTGCAATTTAATTTGGTGCGAGTGCAACCACAGATCATTTTTGTGCTAGTTATCATAAGCGCCACCTTGCTTCATCGCCCCTCTGTTTTTGCAATTATTGTGGCTTATCTTTTACTGACGCTGCTAATCTGCGCCACCACAAGTTGGCTTGTTTACTGGAAATATTGCGCAGAAGTCCTGTCTGTCTCAAGAGAAACCGTGCGCGATCTTTTTAAGTACGGAACTTTTTCCGCCGGTGCATTTCTGTGTTCTGCTTTAAACCAGCGCGTAGATCAAGCGTTTATCGCTGCCATGTTGAGCAAGGAAGACCTTGGTATTTATGTTACCGCTGCAGCAGTCTCTTTTGCGATTGCCCCCATGGCTTCAGCCTTCGGCGCCGTGCTGATTCCTCGCCTGGCTCCCGGCATTGTTGAGAATAGTTGTCAGCAACTTGGACGACTATTAAGGTGGTATGTCGTATTTGTATTCGCGATCGTCTTTCTCATCTTCTGTCTCATACCAATCTTAATCCCTCTCTTGTTTGGAAATGCGTTCGAGCCGGCCATACATATTGCAAGAATTTTAATTGTAGCTGGCGGCTTCTTATCTTTAAGCGCTGTGCTTTCGGATATCTTTCGAGGACTCGGAAATCCCGCCGTAGCGCTTTATGCCGAGCTTTCGGCGCTAGGTATGACTGTCATTGGGCTTTTTGCCAGCCTTTCACGGTTAGGAATAGTCGGCGCTGCCTTTACTTCACTCGTGAGCTATCTGGTCTCATGTACGGTTCTAATAATTTTACTCCTGCGCTTACATCCAAAGGTACTTAATGGCTGGCTTGCAGCTTATGGCGAAGATTTGGTAGTGATCTTTAGAAAATTGCGCCACTTCAGATTTCGGCACGGCTGAACACTATACAAGTAGGAGACCTCTGCGCTATACTCTAATCTCTGAAAACAGAGCGTTAAGCGCTAGGACAGTAGGTTCGGGTCAGCTAGCTTAAGCGAGATAGGCGCGGCCCCCTGACGGATATAAAAATTTAGTAATCTCTACGGTTATGCAAAAGTTAAGACTCGGTATCATTGGGGCAGGGAGTGTGATCGAGCAGTATCATCTGCCTGTTATACAAAATATTCCTGGAATTCAATTGGACTGGATCGTTGACGATGATTTGTCGCGCGCAAAAGCCCTGACAGACGGCTTCGGAATTAAAACAAGAATTTCTGACAATATCGATGATCTTGATGACGTAGATATCTGTTTACTAACGATCCCTGTTGGATACAGACGCAGCCTAGCTGAAAAGGCATTTGCTAGGCACTGGAACCTACTATGTGAAAAGCCATTCGCCGTCACCGCTGATGAGCATAAATGGTATTTAGAAAAGGCGCGCGAGGCAAAGGTAGTGGTGGGATGCGGCTTTATGCGGCGCTACTATGCCGGGAATGTGCTCGGCAAGAAATTGGTGGCAGCTAACCCATTCGGGGCGTTACGGGGCATCAAGGCAAGTCAAGGCGGAAAACTTAGAGGAACCGGACGAGACACCGACTCGTATCAAATTGATGTGGCTGCGGCGGGCGGTGGAATCTTGATCGAGACGGGCTCTCATGTGATAGATCAGATTCTATTTGTTACTCAGGCTAGTGGTTTTGTTCTGGGCGACATCAAGTCTCCCGAGCTTTCCAAATCACACGGGCAGCAACCTGAAACCGAAATCTCAGTGGAAGCGATGTTACAGTTGGGAGCAGATAAGAATCCTAACTCTGTGCCGCTGGCACTGTCTTTAAGCAGTCGCCGAGATCTATTCTGCGGCATCGAACTCGAGTTCGAGCATGGCTTCGTACGGCTCGGTATGGCACCCGATTCCCCAGTTACTCTTCTAGATCGACGCCAATCAAAGATTGCCTCCATTGTAGCCAACGAGGGCGCTATGACAGTCTATCAAGCATTTTATATGGAATGGGTCGAGTTTATCGAAGCGGTAACCCGCGACATTGTCTTACGGCAGGACAACTCAGTGCTCGCCAGCACATCATTACTGACCACTAATTTGATTGATTCCGTCTATGCCCGATTTAGAGGACAGCGGCAAAACTTGGAGGCGGCGTAGTCACATTATGCGTATTGCGGTATTGGGCCCGAATGGCCAGATTGGTTCGTTTTTAGTTAAGTGGTTGCTTGCCCGCCAAGTAGGCGAGGTGGTTTCTGTTGTTCGGAACCAAGCAGCTAAGCAGAGTCTTGAAGGCACCGCCTCAGAGTTGCGAGTGGGAGCGGTTACTGATCCAAGCACCTGTCAGCGCTTACTTAGCGATTGCGATGTGGTCGTAAACTGTGCCTGGCCTGGTGGCTTACCGCGGACAGCGCGGGAGCAAAGCGAAGCCATTGCGCGCAATGTCTTGGGGCTCGCTAATATTAAGCAGTATATAACCTTAAGCAGCGTGGCGGTTTATGGAGCTATATTAGATGGACGCGCCACATCCTTTAAAAAGCCCGTGCCCTGCAACTCTTATGGGCGCCTAAAGTTGGGGCTGGAAGCATTCGTTGAAAATTCAGCAAAAAAGTCCAGCGCCGACGTAATTATTTTTAGGCTGGGACATGTTTATGGCCCGCATCAGTGGGCGTCGAGATTTGTCGCCGATTTTTTGGAGGATCAGTGCTTTAAGTTGCCATTCAACGGAGAGCGAGATTCCAATTCGATTCATATTAATGAATTTTGCGCAGCTATCGAGAGCGTAATCAGAAAGTCCCCAGGCAGCAAAATTTTTAACTTGAGCTCGTTTCCTCAAAGAACTTGGAAAGAGATCTTTGATTGGCATTCGAGTACTCTTGGTTTGCCGGTCGTGAGCTCGCTTGATATGACCCGCTCGACACAAGATTTATGCGCGCTTTTTAAAACAACAGATGGAGGGGTTTTTAGCGACTTTATAAGATCGGTGAGCGGGGCCCTAGCTGCTTTTTTTAGCGGCATACTCGGGGAACCGCAAGTCAAGGAGGTTGCGCTCTTTTTGTTAAACTCCTTACCGGAAAGAGTTGGCCGAAGAACAAAACTTTTTTACACCGTTAGGAGAGCACGCAAAGATATAGCAATGGCGGCTACTCAGCAGATTGCTCCGGCACTGTTTTTTTTCAGGGCCATGCCGGGCGAATATCTTCATTTTGAAATGCCCACAGGGCGTAGCGTTTACTTAGAAGAATCTTCCAAGGAACAGCTCAGGGAATGGTTTATGCAGACTAGGACGCCAGGACTAATCCTAGAAGATACCGTTAACGTAGCCGCTTGAATTGCGGTTATCCGTTAGATGCGTAAGCGAAAGTCACAACGAGCTCTTCAATTTCACTCCCCTGATTTAGTCGTGAAACAGTCTGAAAATGTCCAGTTTCGTCCAAACAAAATAGAGTGGCATCGTTTCGTCCGTTATTTTGCGTCCGGCACACCAAGAGCAAAGAACCAGGTCCTTTCAAGCGCTCTCGTAAGTTATCTATAATCTTGGTGATCCTTGTTTTTGAGAAGTAGTTGAGATTAATAATATTGGCTGCATGAATGAGGTCGAAGCGGTTCCGTAGTGATGGCGGAGTAACCCCCTCTAAGTCGTCTTCCACAAAGGAGATGCCGGACTGCGCCAGTAACGTCGGGCTGAGCAGTAATAATCGTTCCGCGTTGGTGGAGGTCCCTTTCCCTGACTTGATGGCCGTTAATACTTTCGGGCTTAGGGCCTTATAAGCTGCGCGCATGATAGAGGTCACTAGCTCTCCCCCCAAAAATTTGTAGCGTTTCCGACACCAGGGGCGCAAACCGTAACCAAATAAATCATATTGAAGCGGAAATCCGCTTACGTCCGTAAGGGCGTAAAACATCGGACATAATTTTACAAGATAAGCATATAGTGTCAGATCGGATGCCACTGCCCTGACAGTAATTCCCCTACCACGCAAATGAACTACAAATTCCGTCGTGGAAATTCCAGAGGAGCAGCCCACATCTAAAAGGTCCACTGTGTTGATGCAGGCTTTTTCTAAATAATTGCTTAAAAAAAGGTGTAGGTCGGGGAGGCGATCGCTAAAGGTCATTTTGCTGGAATTGTTTTGCAAAATGATAGATGAGAAGAACTCACGTTCGAGTTTTTCTAATTCAGGCCCGGCGAATTTGGATTCGCCCATAAGACCGTAAAGTTTTCTTGCAGTTATCAAGATACCACTCGCTTAAGGGAAACACATTACATCAGGTACCGGTCTTAGCCGAAACAAACTCGCTCTCACTGAGATTATCCGAGATGGGATGGTAGAGCCGGGCGCTTTGAAGAGGGTCTCTAAAATTTGATAACTCGCGCTTGGTCATCTCTAAGTTGCTGTAATGCGCATCGCGATAGTGAGTATAGGCCCCCTTTTTCATCTCTTCCAAGATCTCTAAGACACCGTCTTCGATCGACATAGCGGCTTCAAAAGCCAGCACTCGGTGAATTTTATCAAAAGATACCATGTAGTTTCGACGATCCGAGGAATCCGGTTTACGAATCAACTCTACCTTGCGCTCTCTGGATACGATGGCAAACACTCGATCCGCCAATTCGCCGATCGTCATATTAAGTTTTTTGTCGCCTACATTGAAGATTTGCCCGCGTACTATCTCAGCCGGCGCCTTAAGCGTCTTAACTATCGCTCGTGCAAGATCGCTAACATGGATGAAAGGTCGCCATTGCATTCCGGATGTATCCGTAATAACGCCGTCGAGGTAAGCCTGCGCTGTGAATAGATTAGCGACCAAGTCAAATCGAGGTCGGCGGGAATGCCCAAAAACGGTCGCGAATCGAAGCACGGTTACGCAAAGACTATTAGCCCCCGAACTCAACAGCTCTCTTTCGCTGTCAATTTTAGATTGTGCGTACAGTGAAACAGGATTTAGCGCACTAGTCTCGTCTACCTCAACCTCGCTGGCACCGTACACAGAGCAGCTGGAGGCAAAGATGAATCGGGGAATCCCCATGGATAGCGCAACTTCTTTTAACATGCGCGTAGAGATAATATTGGCATGGCGCGTGAATCCATTATCAACTGAACAGGCTGGGTCTCCTACTAAGCCAGCAAGATGCACAATCGCAGAAGCTCCGCTGGCCGCGTAAGTCAACTGCTTCAGGTCTGTTACATCACCCTCAACGACTTCAAGTCTAGGATGATTGAGTAAGTCACCAAGAGGTTCTTTGCCATAAATAAAGCGGTCCAGAACTCTCACTGTGCTGCCTGAATGCAAAAGCTGCTGAACCACGTGCGTTCCGATATACCCAGCACCGCCAACGACTAATACCGGCCCGCGTCTTTTTACAGCGGATTTTATTAAACTATTTGGGCTGCTAGGCCCGGCGTTCAGTAAGAGACGAGGCAATACGAGCGGGGCCCAAACTAGCAAACACCACAGTACGGAAGTGGCCGTATCGCCCGTGGTAAGCCAAACCAGTGTCCCCGCAATCGCCACGGATACAGTAACTCTCGTGGCTCGGGTGATACCAGAGCTAGTGCTAAGGCCTCGAAGCTTTGTGCAGACCCAATCAAAGGCGACTAAAGAGAGGGGAGGTATGCATAGAATTGGTAGGAGGGGTGACGGCGCATCGGGACTAACGGCGGTCGAATGTAAGAAAAAGGTCTGACCAAAAGCCACCCCTACCACCGCAGCGGCCATGGACACAAGTATATCGTAATAAATACGTAAATGATCAGGGGAGGGATTTCCAATGGGTAGCTTCATAATACTCTCAGTATGCTGGTCCGTAAGGAGGAAGTATTCAGAGATCTAATTCTGTTCTAGTTTAGTTCTAATTCTGATGGATTATCAAGGTGGGTAATTAGGCATTACCTCAGGTAATGCTTATCTTCGCATTAATCCATGCGGCTGTGAGCAGCCGTCCGTTGCAGTAGTTCTGCCGCCAAGCGCCGAAAAACGGCTCGGTTTTTATCGGTAATCTCTTGCTCTCCGTCCTGGTTATTTCCTGCGTTGGCGGTATCTGTTTGGTCGAGATCTCCTCGCGTATAAAACTTGGCCGCCGAGAAATCGATCTTAATCTCGCAAGCTGTGGGCTGGTCCCATTGCACCAGTAGCTTTTTTCCGCCCTCGTGCTTAAAGGTCCAGGCATTAATCTTAGAATGTAGGCGTTCTGCCGCTGCTGTGTCGGCGGTCGTCTCCGCTACAATCTGCCGCGCTGCGGTGAGGATGTGATGTTTTGCGGATTCAAATAAGATCTTTTTGGGCATACCTTTTAGCCACCTGCTGAGATTGCTATTGGCTCCGTTACCGCCTGCGTTTCCGCTTCTAAGCGAGCAGCGGCCAAAATTTGTTCGTATGTTAGCGGCCAATTTCTAACTGGCGGTGAAGTTACAAACAACTTAATCCGGTCTAAGGTTGCCGCAAGGAAGCGCATGGATATTGTCATCTCGGGATAGCTGCCGTACATGCAGCCAGCGCAATTCCCGGTCACTTTGAGGACCTCCTGCCGGAACTGTTTGTTGTAATAAGTTTTAGGAAAGTCAGCGGCGTAAGCAGCTACACCTTTGGGCAGTCTGTGATCGCAACAGGGCGCGAAATGCCCATTTGGCAAAACTGCAAAATACAGATTTGGACTATCACAGACACCGTTGTTCTTGCTGCGCCATGTGGTTGAGCCGTCGTCTCTTACGAATCTCTTTATATCGTCTAAATACTGATCGCTGTCATAAAGCAAGAATCCGTCCTTTCGCATACGGCGCACTTTTTCGATCACAGAATCCACACCGCTCCACTCGTCTTCACGGAATCTGAGGGATTGATCGTAAGTACGAAAGTTTAAAGGCTTAGAATGGGTGGTGACATGTACCGGAACTAAAGAGGTGAACCAACCAATCGCAGTTCCAAACCGAATGACGCTCTCGATATCGCTCAGGTTAGTGCGTTGTAAGACACAACCAAGTGATGCGAAGCTTCCCACGCTCGGCATATATTTTGTGAAGAGCGCCATGGCGCGCAGGGCTTGAAACCAGGAGTCTCTGAAATCCCCGTTGATACTGTCTTGCCTTGCCGGAGTCAGTGAATCAAGTGAGATGGAAATATCGCGCCCGCCGTATTCGACCGCCTTATGAATCTGTTCCTCAGTTGCAAAGCCGTTGGTTTGCATGCGCACGTGAATGCCGCGGACTGTGAAGGCCCTAATGATTTCAGGGAGATCTTGCCGGCAAAATGGTTCGCCGCCGGTAAGTAATACAATCGCAACACCAATCTTTGCGAAGTTATCAGCGATGTGCTCGATCTTATCGAGGCCGCACTCTTTCAGATCTGAGTTGGCGTAAATAATATTGCATTGTTGGCAGGTGAGATTGCAGCGCGCCGTTACGTAAAACTGTACGTATACGGGCCGATCTTTAAGAAGGACTGATCGCGCCAAGCTGAACTTTGATTTAATAGGGAACATCAGATGTCTATCGGTCCGTAAATAGCTCAGCCCGTATAATGTGGCAGACAAGACCTAGCTGTCAACTTTACAAATCCTCCATTAGCGTTAGCAATGGGAACGTTGGCTCATTTTAGCTTCCAAATTAGGTAATTATCGGATTCTTTAACAGGACGAAAATAGGAACCAAGGTATTCAGTAAGGGCTTCATTCTGACGGATGTAATTTACGCCGTTGCCATATGGAGTATTCACCGCCACGATGCCGACCGCGCCTTTTAGTCGCCATTTTTCAACCTCATCGATGGTTAAAACAGGGCTCTTTAGATCTGAGGGGATCTGTAAAGTTTGGCGATCCATCAGATAAGTTTGAGTTAGCGGCACCATATTTGGCTCAATCAGCAAGAGAAAGCCATCTCTGCCGAATTCATTTTGAACTATGTCGGCTACCTCAAAGGCATAAGGAACCCTTCTAATCGGGTTGTATGCAACCCTAAACATCTCCTCGTAAATCAGCAGATGCGCGGATACTACGATAAGAATAGTCGTAGCATAGAGAAACGGTCGTGCCCGAAGGAACCCCACAAGGCGCACCTCGGCGAAATCTTTCGCACAGAGCTGCTGCAAGCCAAAGCCCGCTATGATCGCCCCGAGCGGGATTAGCGGAAGTTGATAGTGCCAATGGTTACACTGTGCTAGCGGGGTTAATATTACATAAGCGGCGTTAGCAACAGTCCAGCTTAAAAGCAGAATTTGATAGCGATGTGTGCGGAGGTGTTTGAGGCCGTATAAGGCGAGGACTGCCACGGCTGGTGTAAGAGCAACCACCACCAGAGAGATGAAGGTATGTGTGTAAAATTCAGCTCTGAACCAGTAATCGGGCACTCCCCAGATTTTTAACGCTTGCATCTGGTAAGGGTTCCATAGCGATCCTTTAACGCCCCACTTATGTCCCCACAGGGCCCAAAGAGCCATGGGGCACAACATGAGGGAGAAATAAAGGTAAAATGCCCATTTCTTAAGCAACGAATTCCCGTACCTCATCCACCAAATAGTAACGAAGGGAAGTAGTAAAACCAGCCCGGGTGGCGGTTTCAATAAGAAACAGAGCGCCGCGCAAAAGAAGGCCGCGGCGCTATCCCAAAGAGAGCCGTGCTCATACCACTTCATCAATAGTACAAACGCAGCTAATGCAAAAAACATGAAAAGTGCTTCCGGAAATACCGAGCGTCCCATGTATATGCTGAGAGGCGACAAGGCGTAAACGGCCGTGGCAAATAGCGCAAAGCGAGGATGCAAGAATAGTTTAGAAAGGCGCAACATCAACGGAATACTTGCAACCGAGAAGAACACTGCGGTCAGGCGGCCGATCACATCGTGTATGCCAAAAAACTTATAAAGCCATGCCATCAGCCAGGGTTGTAAAGGTAATTCGTAAAAAACGTAACCGGGATGATCTGGACCGAAGATATCTACCCTTGGATACAGTATATTCATGCCGTCACGCAGGAGATTTCTCGCAATCATGGCCACAAATGTTTGGCGTTCGTGGCCGCCATCTGTGAGCGGGAGTTCTATGCCATAGAGCCTCACCAAAAATGCTAGCGCCATAAGGAAAATGAGGGCACGGCCCTCATTCGGAGATCGTTGATCGTTAAGCAGAGGCATGTCTTGTCCCTTCTAAAATTGCCGTTGTTGAGTCCTTTGAAAATTGCCTACTTCTCTTTTTTTGCTACGCAAAAGCAAAATAACGAAGAAGGGCGCGACAAAGTGGATTAAAATTGTTTGAGTGGTCCAAATAAAGGCTCGCGCAGCCAAGAAGTTCACCACGCAGACAAGACCATAAAGACAAACAGACCCTCTAGAGATGCCTTGTAGAATCAGTCGTCGGTAAATATATCTGGTTATTACTCCAAACAAAAAGCCGCCGCCTAGAACACCAAGAAATCCAAAGTCTAAATAGAAATACCCAGGCAAAGAGATGGCTTCCCAGTTCTGCGTCTCCGCCGTTATAAAGCCTCGGTGATATTCCCAAAAAATGTTAGACCCGTATACTTCGGGCTTAAAATCAAAGAAGATTCGCGGAAATATGGGATAGATCAACTCTTCCAGTAATCGCTGCCCGTATTGATACGGGATCTGATCGGGCACCGAGGTCAGTACGGCCAAGAATCCTTCGACCGGGGTAAGTAATGCCGAGATCCCCGCGTCGCGATAGGTCTCGATGTTCTTGAATGAAAAAGGGTTTAGCATGTCCCAGGAAAGATTAGCGGC
>CAZVWV010000023.1:0-14441 GCA_964631745.1 uncultured Bdellovibrionales bacterium | reverse complement strand
CGTAACCGGAGCCGCGCGTGTAGTTCAAGTAGGTTACCAAGAGCACCACTCCTGCAAGGGCAAGGACTGAATACTGCGGGCGCCAACGTTTATAAAAATAGTGGGAGAGCAAGAGCAGCGCGCAAAATGGCGCGGCCACGCCGGATTTTGAGGTAATTCCCCAAAAGAGAGAATATCCTAAAGCGAAAACCACCCCTGCAATAACGGTTATTCTCAAAAAGTAAGTAGATTGCCGTGGGCAAAGAACTATTAGAAGTACGGGCAAATATGTTAACTGCGACATCAACATGATGATAATTCCGCTCTTTACGAAATTGTCCGGAACAAACTGCAAGACAAAAGGAAGGCTGCATATTAGGACGGTTAAGCCCGCCAGGCGAGGCTCTGAAATCTTTAAGTTTGCAAACAACGGTGGTGACTTATGTCCAAAAAGGTCTGAGTAATATCCGGCCTGCGCCATGACGATGCATGCGTGAATCATCACCAAAGCGCGTGGAAAGTTAGCGATGCTCCACATATCATCGAAACGGGTATCGAGCAGGTCATAGTAAAGCAAGAACGGACCAAGACCCAAATGCAAGAAGAGCCCGACGTTTACAACATTCAGAGCATCTAGGATGTCGTAGTCCGCTGCCGAACGCATGTGCAGGAGATGTGTTCCGTAAAGAAATAGCTGTGCGGCGCCAAAAACCCAAAGGGTCTCCTCCATTGTGCAAACTTGGGAAGCTATGTAGAGCACACCGAGCACTAGGAAGTTTGGAAAAACGACGTGCAACGGATAGCGCTTCCGATAAATTGCGCCGGCCTGGCGACTCTGGGTCGATATCATTGGGCGAGAGTAAACTTTTCGCTTCGTTTGTGAAAGTCAGCGCAGAAATCAAGTTAAATAAACAACGTTTTAGCTAAACGTGTTGATAAGTCAGACATCGGACAACTTATGCGCGCAATGCGTATTTACACCCTTTGGAAGTGTGCGGCATACTCAGAGCTTAGTGCGTAGAACCACCGAAAGGTCAATATGTCTAGTGAAGAAGCAGTCGCCTTAAGAGAGCAAGTTTTTCATGATAAGTGGGCAAAGAGCACTTCGTTGAATGCTATTCGGGTTCGCGAGGCTTTTGAATCTGATACTGCTCCTGAAAATCGTTTTATTCTTAAGTGCATGGGGGATTTGAAGGGAAAGCGTGTGCTTGATCTTGGCTGCGGGCTGGGCGAGTCCTCGGTATATTTTGCTATGCAGGGCGCCGATGTTACGGCGGTAGATGTTTCGCCCGCTATGGTCGAATTAACTATGAAGTTGGCTGAGTCGTGCAATGTTTCAGTAAGAGGCGTTGCGGCATCTACTGATCTTTTGGCAGTTGAACACGGCAGTTTTGATTTTGTATACCTCGCAAATGTTGCCCATCATGTTCCGGACAGAAGGCAACTCTGGATGGATGTTTACCATGCGCTCAAGGTAGGTGGACGATTTTATTCGTGGGATCCACTCGCCTACAATCCGGCCATTAATATTTATCGACGCATTGCTACCGAAGTGCGGACCGAAGACGAGGAGCCCTTTACTAAGGCAGATTTGAGGCTTGTTCACGGGATATTCGGCAACATCGAATATAGAATGTTTTGGCTCACAACCTTAAGTATCTTTTTTAAGTACTATATTATGGATGGGCTTGATCCTAATAAAGTGCGCTTCTGGAAAAGAATTTTTGAAGAGCCCAAGGAATCTCTGGGATGGTTCCGGGTTCTTCAACGCATCGATAACTTTTTACTTAGCTTGCCTATTGTGAAGTGGCAGGCTTGGAACATTGTGCTTAGCGGGGAGAAGAAACGGGACACTTTGGTACCTTTTGGTCCAAAGCCCGGCCGCTAGTCCATTGAACATTCTTTAACCTAGGAATATGTGCCTGCGGCCATGCGTGTCCGGTGAAAGGTGGCGGTGATAAGGTGGGGTGAGATCAGTTAGTTATAACGCGGTAATTCTGCCGGTTCGGATGGAAAACCCTGATCGGGTTTACTGTTTTTCTGCATAAAGAGGAATCTGACGCTCACCGGTTCGCGTCAGCCACCTTTGACGGTTAGTTTTTTCCACCCCCGATTTGAGTACAAATCGGCCCCTTAATAGGGGCTGTATAGACCTTTCAGTTCCTCGCGATCTTTGTGCCCCGTGAACGGATACTTCACCACTGAGATCACGGAGGTACACGGAGGGGGCCAATTCCCACCCGGCGTTACCCGGGGTTAATGAGTAAGTACTGGTACTCACCCTAACGCACTAGTCTTGCGTGCCAACGACTCAGAACTCGCCCACGGTTTCTGAGCGTGATAAGCGGTGAAGCCCCAATTGCTTGGGGCGATCTCTTCAAATCCGCATTTCTGAAACCATTGATAAACTTCGAATGATTCGTGTGCTGATTGATATGTCGGTGTGACGCTGTCGAAAGTGTCTAGAAGTGACCAGCGTATGTCGGCCAGATTCACAAAGGGAAAAATTCCGCGTACGAGCTTGGAGAGCGGGCGTGCTTTCGTCAGTGGTCTAAAGGCGTAGACGGTAAAATAGCTGTAAATCAAAGCAGGATAGTGGCCAAAGATCGGCCATAGTAAACTAAATAATTTCCTCCAAATTTGAACAGAGGGGAAATCGTAATAGCCGCCTTTGCCATATACGCAAAGCCCAAACCAGCCGCCGGGGCGAACCACACGGTTGGCTTCTTGAACGCCAAGCTCGGGATTGGGGGTGTGATGCAAGACGCCGATTGAGTAAGCGCCGTCGAAGCTCCCTGAAAGGAACGGAAGCGCCAAAGCGTCGGCTTGACAGATACAGACATCAGGATCTTGAGCGAAGTTCTCTCGGGCGGCTTCTACCGCCAAACTAAAATCAATCCCGACAACTTTTGCCCCTTTGTTTCGGGCAATCTCTATAAATCGTCCGGAGCCACAGCCTATATCGAGCACAACTTGGCTTTTTTGATCTGGGGTTTTAAGTTCGTCAGTCTGGGCAGTAATTTTTTCCCACATCATCTCTGAATACCCCCGCATCGGCCCATTCGAATTAGCGCTATCAAACTGTAACGTGGCCCATTTATTCCATTGGTAGCCGAAATTTCGAGCGTAGTTTTCGTCCGGAGAAAGTGGCACGAAACGAGGTATCCCGTTAATGATCGGAAAGGTTGCGCGGGATGACCGAAAAGCGCCGCCAAGGACTATATCCCCTTGCCGCTCCGAAATCTCAAGTTGTAAGGGCTCACCGTTGACTGGGTCTACGAAAATAGAGGCAAATTGAAGATGCATATTTCTGCTCCTTAGTTTTCTTCATTAGACACAAAAGGTCTCCGTTGATCAACTTGCGTTAATACTGAATTGCAGCTTGATATCCCCGTTCCCGAGTAATACACTTAGCCTTAATTATAGATGTCGTCTGAGCTCCTAAAATACTTCTTAGTCCCAAGCATCTCGCTGGCGGTGGTTGTTGTGCTTACGCCCATGCTCCGCACGCTCTTTCGCGCTCTCGGCATCATGGATCTCCCTAACTTACGTCGTATTCATAGCCATCCGGTGCCGCGCGGTGGCGGGGTGGGAGTGTTTTTGGGGTTTCATATCGCCTGCGCCTTTTTATACCTGGCGCCCTATGCCCTGGAACTTCGCGGCGACTTAAATAGTGCCTGGTGGAGCCGGGCTCTAGTGGGCTCAGCCCTGATTTTAATATTGGGGCTAATTGATGATGTTTGGGAGATTCGCTGGTCGACCAAACTTACAGGACAGCTTGTGGTGGCTGGGCTTATGTACGCCTTAGGCGTACGCTTCGGCTCCTTACTCGGACAAGATCTCGCGCCGATTTTGGATTTATTGCTCACAGTGGGCTGGATTGTTGGGTTTATAAATGCATTTAATCTTATAGATGGGATGGATGGGCTCTGTGCTGGGCTAGCATGCATTGCGGCTTTTGGCTTAGCTATGCTTTCGGTGGTGAGAGGTGCGCCATTAGAGACTTTAGTATTTCTCTCCCTAGCAGGAGCATCTTTGGGATTTTTACGTTTTAATTTTCATCCGGCTTCCATCTTTCTGGGTGACGCGGGCAGCATGTTCCTTGGGTTTATGCTGGCCATCATCGCCTTAGCCTCGAGCAACAAGACAACAACTTTCGCCTCAATCGGAATACCGTTGCTCGCTATCGGCGTTCCGGTGTTTGACACCATGCTGGCCGTATGGCGGCGCTCAATCAGATCTGTGCTTAGATCTGAAGGGTTGTCCGGAATTGGTTCAATTGCCAAGGCCGATGCCGATCATTTGCATCATCGCTTGTTAAAAGGGGGATTAACTCAGCGCAAGGCTGCTTTGGTTTTATATGGGGTAAATTTTACTTTGGTTGCAGTGGGGCTTTTGAGTGTTGTTTATCGCTCGCATGCCTTTGGAATCTTGGTGGTTGCTTTGATTGGTGGTTCTTACGTGGTGGTTCGTCACCTAGCCAGCATTGAACTTTGGGATAGTGGTTCCGCAATGTTGCGAGGAATCAACAGACCCAAAAGTCAGGTGATTGTGTTGGTGCTGTACCCGATCGTAGACCTTTTGCTTATGGCCCTGGCGCTCGCGGTTTCTCGTTGGCTGGCATACTCGCACTCTTCTTTCGGCGCATTGAAGCTGGATTTAGTTCAGTCAGCTTCTGTTTGGATTGGGATCCCCTTTATCAGTCTCTGGGTCAGTGGGACGTACGGGCGCGTTTGGAGTAGGGCGCGTGTGGCCGATTTCTTTAGATTGGGACTAACTATAATAAGTGCGGTTGTATTGGTATTTGGGCTGATTTCGATGATTCACGCCACTCTGACTCTGGCGGACACGATCTGTGCGCTGCTTTACTTGGGCTTAGCCACAGGTATGGTGTGCGGCCTGCGCGCCTTGCCGCGCACAGTTGAAGATCTTATGGATATCTTTGATATCGAGCGACTCGATCGTAGTGGAGCTGTCACCAGGTCTGTGGTGTATGGGGCCGGTTCGCGTGGGGTGCTCTTTTTGAAATATCGCAGTTTAAATCTCACTCCAAACGGGAAGAAAAGAGAGGATAAGATCGTCGGTTTAATTGATGATGACGTATATCTTAGAAACCGCACCGTGCATGGATTTAGAATTATTGGGCGAGGGGACGAGCTTCCTAAGCTTTTCGCCGAATATGCTTTTTCAGAGATTTTTATAACTTGCGATCTGGATCCTGACCGACGTGAGGACGTACTTAAATTCGCTAGGCAAAATCGAATCAGCGTGCGCCAGTGGGGGATTACGGAGTGTGCGCTTATGGATAGCGATCAGGAAAGTCATGGAATGACCCATCAAAGTCAATTAGGAACGAAAGAGCGGGGAACAGGTCGGGTACAATCTGGTTGAGTAGGTTAAACTTTATTCCCGTTTGCGCCCGAAACCCATAATTCCAACACGCATGAACTTTGGCGCGAAACGCTGATGCAATACGCCTAGGGCATAAGCAAGCTTGCTAAAGGAAAGATAGGTTGGTTCTGATTCGTGACCGTAAACATACCCTTCGAAGCCGAATTTTTTGAAAAACTTTCGCATCGTAAAGACTGTGTTGCAGCGGTAACAGGTTGGAAAGATATCTTCTGCCTTGCGATGGGGCTGAGCTATTCGTAGGACCCTGTTATGCCACCGATTTGCTATACATTTGGCTGCTAGGCCGAAGTAGCTAAGAACATTAGCCGTGCGAATGCAAATAAAACCTCCCGGTTTGCAAACTCGACGCAGCTCAGCAAAGAACTGATTGGGGTCTGGAACGTGTTCAACAACATAGTCACAAATGCACACGTCAATGCTGCTGTCTTCAATCGGCCAGGTTGAACTTGTAATAAGCCTAAATTCATCTACGCCCGGATTTTGGCGAGCGGCAGGATCTAGGTCGATTCCTATGACCTTGCGGCATCTACCCTTTAGGTTTCGCACCCACAAGCGAATATCTTCGGGCCTATCGAAATGTGCGCCCCTGCCACAACCCACATCAAGCACTATCGATTCTTGAGAGACTAAGGAGCCGATTCGCAGATAAAATGTGGCGGTGCCGTCTACATCTGTGAGCCCGCCAAACTGTGACTCCGGATAATATTCTTTTAGCAATTTGTGGGATGAAGCCATAAATAAACTAGCCCAACTTTAGTCTACCTCGATTCCATCCTCGATAAATGAGCGCTGAATCGGAAGATGATTATGCTCCGGAAGATGGCCACGAAAACCGGGACCTCGGAGTCGCTTCAAAAGATCTTCGGCTATCCGTCGGGAAGACTGGCCATCGCCCAAGGTGTGCTGCCACTTTTTACCGAGAATACTATGCAACTTCTTAAAAACAATTTGAGGGGTGTACTTCTCGGGTTGATCGGGATCAAACTTCACGCAGCCGCCCACGTCATAAACTTGTGGGCGCTCGGTAGCCTTTCGCATCTGTACGCAAGGCACATTTAAAACCGAGCATTCCTCGGGAATGGTGCCGGAATCTGTGATCACCCCTTTGGAATGTGTCATCAGCACCAAAATTTCGTTGTAGCCAATCGGATCCACAACGATTAGGTTTTTTACCTTTGCGATCTCCATCTCTTTCATAACGCGTTGTGTGCGATAGCTCGCTGGGAAGAAAACAGGCGCGTCGGCGGCCTCAACCAAGCGCATGATCGCCCGAAAGGACTTCTCGATGTGCACATTCTCTCTGCGGTGACAGGTCATGAGATAGTAGTTGCCATCGGTTATACCGCGTTCTTTAAAGAATGCGGGCGTGGCTAGTTCTTCAAGTTTGTCTTTTTGGGCGTAATAGAATTCATTCAGGATGTCGACGATTGGATTTCGCACTACCACGATATTACGGGGATTTAGCCCCTCGGCTACGCCCCGCAATTTGTATTCTTCCTCGTAGGTGTAAATCACATCTGAGAGATGATCGATCATCGTGCGAAATTTCTCTTCGGGCATGCGCCAATCGTATGAATGCCAGCAGCCTTCGACGTGCACGATCGGAATGTTAAGCTGCGCGGCCACGATGCAACCGGTCGTCGTGTTTGTATCGCCCAGAAACACTACGGCTTCAGGCTTAAGTTTTTCAAGTACGGGATGGAGTTTTGCGATTAGTTGAGAGGAGATCTCCGCATCGGTCTCACCGCCGCATTCCAGGTTGATATCAGCGTCCGGAAGCCGAAATTCACGAAAGAAAATTCCCTTTAAATTGTCGGAGTAATGCTGACCTGACCAGATAAAAACTATCTCTACGTCGTCTGCTTCCTTTAGATAATTCATGATCAACACGGCGCGAATGATATCCGGCCTGATTCCGAGTATAAAAGCCAACTTTTTCTTGTGGTTCGTCATATGGCGTGCTCCTCGGTAGATTATACTTAGCCTTGCTCCAGTATGGGACTCATAATATAGTGCAGAAAGAAGGCAATATGCAAATTTTACCGCTCTGGTAATTGCCCAGCGCTATATTTTTTATTCGGGATGAACAATGCGTAGATCGAACTGTCGCGGCTGTAGCGGCACAAAACTTGAGAAATTTTTGGATTTGGGCGCCATGCCTTTGGCCGGTGGGTTTCTCTCTGGTAAGGACGCCATTGCGTCGGAGCGAACATTTCCCTTACCTGTGCATATCTGTTCAGAGTGTCGATTGATTCAGATCCTTGAAGTTGTCGACCCTGAGATTCTCTTTCAGGATTACTCCTTTTCATCCAGCACCATTCAGCCCTTGGTTTCTCATTTTGAAAAGTATGCCGAATGGATCAACACAAATTTTCAGCCCAAGGTGGTGGTCGAGTTCGGATGTAACGATGGGGTGCTGCTCGCTCCACTTGAAAAGTTGGGTATCAAAGCGGCTGGAGTTGAGATCTCAAGAAATATATCTGATTTGGCGCAGTCGCGAGGGCTTGATGTCGTTACCGCCTATTTTGATGTAGAAACAGCGCGTGCCTTAAAAACTAGAATTGGAGCGGTTGATATTGTTACGGGCAGTAATGCCTTCGCCCACAACGATTGCCCGGAGAAAATCTTACAGGCGGCGCACGAGGTGCTGGCGCCAAACGGGCATCTATGCCTTGAGGTTATGTATGCAGGCGATCTGCTCGAAACTTACCAGTGGGATACGCTTTACCACGAGCATCTGACATTTTATTCGCTCACCTCGCTTTCACGGTTACTAGAAAGAAATGGTTTTTATCTGGTGGATGCCGAACGCATTCCGATGCATGGAGGCTCCTTAAGAATTGCCGCCTCCCGTAATAGAGCGGAGGCGCCGCGTGCAAGTGTGGCACAGCTTCTAAAGTATGAGAACGAAAAACACCTGGCCGAGGTAGAAACCTGGATGGCTTTCGGGAAATTTACTGATAGAAAAATAAGCATCGTCAATGATGTTCTCGGGAAACTTAGTAAGACTGGGCGCATCTGGGGTTACGGCGCCGCCGGTAAAGCTACACTTTGGGTCAACGCTTGTAAGATGAACTACCTTGAAGCCATGGTCGATGCTTCGCCGCTACGTGCGGGAAAGATCATGCCAGGTACGCACACCCCGATTGTCTTCCCCGATCAACTGCAGAAGAACCCGCCCGATTATATATTTATAACGGCCTGGAATTACGCGGAACACATTAAAGCCAAAGAGAGCTGGTTCAAAGGGACATGGGTGACGCCGTTGCCGGAGCTTCGGTTCTTTTAGCTATTTTAGCGCGCTCAAAAACGAGATTAGAGGGGTGACTTTAATCCCATCTTCATTTTGGTAGGGCTTCTCACAATCTAATTCGACTTGAATACATTCTGTGGCCGGAAAGACTGACTTGAAATATCTGAGACTTGGGTCGATGCCTTTAAATCCTTTCTTACATTCAATTGCTTTTACTGGTAGGTCGTCCTCCAGTATAATAAAGTCAACCTCTCGCTTTTCCAAGTCTCTAAAATATGCCAGGCGCATATCCTTCCCAAAAACATCGATCTGAAACTGACACCAGTTGAGCAGATGGACCGCGACTAAATTTTCCAAAGCTGGGCCTACTTGGTCAACAAGTGCCCAATCGAAATGATAGTGTTTCGGCATTTTTTTTAACGACCTAATTCTAGAGTTTGAAAAGGGAAAGATTTTGAATATAAAAAACAACCTTTCAAGTATATTGCACCAGTCGACGACGGTCTTGTGAGCTACGCCAAGATCTTCTCTGAGGCTATTGTAGGAAAGGGGGGATGCTACAAGTTCCGGAAGTCGAAGCGCTAGCTGTTCAATCTTACCTATATCTGTAACTCGTTCTAGGTCACGCAAATCTTCGCGCACCAAGAGTGAGCGATAGTTACGAGACCATCGTTTTCGTTCGACTTCTGAACCAGAGTTGAAGGGCTCAGGGAACCCACTGAATTTTAGTAGAGAATCGAAATCTGCCCTAGTTGTAATACCCAGTTCCGCAACGGTGAGTGGAAAGAGATGATGTAGGTAGTACCTTCCCTGCATTGAGTCGCCGCCGTAGCTATAATACTCAAGCCGCGCGCTACCGGTTACGAGGATTTGAACTTCATTTCTACGTTTATCAAAGAGCCCTTTTAAAGAGTTTCTCCAGTTACTGAATTTGTGAATTTCATCCAGGACAATTAATCCAGGCCCTTGCGGCCACTTAGCTTTTAAGATCTCTTCTCGGTCTAGATCAAAATCCCAATTCAAGTATCTGGAGTGATCTGTAAGAAGTGCCTTGCTAAGTTCGGTTTTACCAACTTGACGAGGCCCAGCCAGCAGCACGATCTTCTTCTTTAGATCTGCTTCAATACTGACAGTAACAGTGCGACCAATTTTATAAGTCATATCAGCTGGTTGAGTGCTAATTCTGAAATTTTCTAGTGCAGGTAAAAATATCCTCTTAAATATTCACCCATTATAGAGAATTTAGGTGATTATGACAACAATGGAATTTTGTATCTGCTCAGAAGGTGTGGGCAGATACGTTAATCCCACGATTCATGCGGTCTGCTTAAAGGTATCCTCGTGCCGCGCAATCATTATCGCTCTTTAGCCCAAGATTCACTACCATTGGGAACAGAACGGCACCTGGAGGGATATATGCATCGATGGACCCGGAAGATAACAGCTATTTTTGTTGCGGCTTTGTTAACGCTTGCTTTTGGCGAGGCGCTGTTGGCTGAGCCCTACATTCCTGACCAACTAAAGCCTTGGCGACAATGGGTTGAGGAGAGCGATCGCGAAAGCGCTTGTGCGCTACTTGTTAACGAGAAGCAGTGTCTTTGGCCGGCAACTTTAAAGTTGGAGCTGAACGATAAGGGTGGGAGTTTCGAGTACGGGATTTCTTTAGATACCGCGCTTGATGTTATCTTGCCAGGGAGCGACGAAGTTGCCTTGCGATCGGCATCGCTTTTGGGCGGCGGGGTTCTACCGCTGTATTGGTCCGAGAGCGGGAGACCGCAGACGCATCTGGGCGTGGGTAGTTATGATATCCGCGGGACATTTGTTTGGGATAAATTGCCGGCCTCATTGCCCGTTCCTCAAGGCATCGCCTTGGTGTCTTTAGTACTAAATGGAAAAGTAGTTGCTGGCCCCCGGCTCGATCAGGAAGGACTGCTTTGGCTGCGAGATGATTCCGGTGCGCAGGTCGCCGAAAGCGATAGTTTGAGCTTAGAAGTTTTTCGGCTGCTCGCGGATGGCGTGCCTTTCAAGATCTCTACTTATTTAAGCTTAAAGGTGACCGGCAAAGCGCGGGAGATTCAGTTAAAGCAAATCGTGCTTCCAAACACCAAGCCGGTTAATATCGAATCTGCCCTGCCTTTTGAGTTTGATAAAGATGACTCTCTCTCTCTTCAGGTGCGGGCCGGTGAATTCGTGGTGCGAGTTGACTCTATGATGGCAGCGCCGCCGGAGGAGTTATCCCTGCCAAGTGCGGCTTTGGAGCAGTGGCCTCGTGAGGAAATTTGGTTTTGGAGGCCAGCAGAATCAATTCGATCTGTGCAGCTTTTGGGGGGTACACCGGTGGAGCCTTCGCAGACCGATGCGCCGGCGGAGTTGAAGGCCTTTGGTGCATATAAGATTAGCAGTGAGGATAAATTAAAGTTTGAGGTGATTCGCCGCGGTCAGACCGAAGCCGCTCAAAACGCTCTTAATTTGACCCGTTCAATTTGGTTAGATATCTCGGGCGTTGGAGCGACGGTGCGCGACGAAATTCGCGGGACTCTCGGCCAGGGCTGGCGGCTTGATGCCAAGGACGGCTTGGAGCTGGGGCGGGTTTCGCAAAACGGGGAAGATCAACTGATCACGTTAAACGATAACACCAAGGCGCGCGGTGTTGAGGTAAGAAATCAAAATCTGAACTTAGTGGGTTATTCTAAGCTGGCTAACTGGAAAGGCGCGCACTCCGCTGTGGGTTGGGATTTAAAAGCGGATTCGTTACGGATAAATCTGGCGCTTCCCCCGGGTTGGATTTTTTTGAGCGCCTCGGGTGCTGACGTGACTCCAGGCGCGTGGTTTAGTAGCTGGACGCTTTTGGATTTTTTCCTTTTGTTACTTGTTTCGCTGGCTGTCGGAAAGATGCTCGGTCGCAAGAGCGGCGCACTCGCGTTCTTAGCCTTAGGATTATTGCACCATGAGGCCGGGGCGCCCTTTAACATTTGGTTCCACTTACTTGGCGCTTTCGCGATTTATAATTACGCTCCGCATGACGGACTAAAACGCTACGCCAGACTTTATTTGGTATTTGCTTTAGCTGCCTTATTGGTAATGGCGGCGGCGTTTGCGATCTCAGAGCTTCGAGCTGGTATCTCGCCGCAAGCGGGGGATTGGTATCCCTCCATAAACGGAGCTCTAATGGGTATTGTTATTGAGATCGCCGAATCTAATATCTTTGGATTCATGCTGATTGTTGTGGTCACTATCTTTTTAGTGCGGGTTTTACTGAATCTGATAAGAGCCGAGTACTGGAAGGCCATTAAGGTGGCGTTCCAGGGTGGCTTGCTGACATTTCTTTTAATTGCAGGAATGTCGGCTTTTGAATTCAGCTCCGGGCCGAACTATTACGGGACCATGGCCAGTGAAACCATGGGCAGTGGCGGCATGCCGCAATCTGCTGGTGAATCTTTACGGGGCGACGTAGGCGCGCGCGGCGAGCAAGATTATCAAGAGGACTTAGCGCTCAATCAAGTCACTAAAGATAAAGTTAGTAAGCTTCGCCGCAACCAAGCCGCCCCGGTACCCAAGTTCGCGCGTCAGGAGAGCAAAGTGTTTAAACCGGATCCGCAATCGACTATTCAGACTGGACCGGGTGAGCCTACCTGGCGCTGGCGCGAGTACCAGATTCTATGGAACGGCCCGGTGGATGCGACCCAGGAGTTTAAGTTATGTTTGTTGGGCCCCACTTGGAACTTAGTGCTTTGCGTGCTTAGAGTCTTCTTGCTTTTCATGTTGATTATGAATTTTATGCGAGCCTTCAAAATTAAAATAAGTGAGGAGTTCCGATATATTTTCCCGGGCGTTGTCACTGTGATTTTTGCTTTGTTGATTCCCGCACAGCAAGGTTTCGCTCAAGAATTCCCGTCTGATCAGATGCTTACTAATTTGAAAGCCAGGCTGGAGCAAGATAGGTGTAAGGAGGATTGCTCTGATATCTCGTCAGCCTCATTTGAAGTGAGTTCCTCGGAGCTGCTCACGACCCTTAAGGTTAGCTCTCGTGGCGTCGCTGGCGTGGCACTTCCATTTGCCCCCGAGCAGCTGAACTTGGCTTCTGTGACGTTAGATAACTTACCAACCAAGGCTTTGAAGCGGGATGGTGAGGGGGTCATTTGGGTAAAGGTGCCAGACGGTGTGCACGAAATAAAAACTAAAGCTCTGATTTCCGGCCGCAATTCTATCAATCTGCAATTCTCTCAGGTGCCCTTAGCCGTTAGTGTGAGTGCTCCCGGATGGATTGTGGATGGACTCAATCCGACTGGAAGCGTGGGAGATTCATTGGGATTTTCTCGGGTCGAAAAAATAAACGCTGAAGTAAGCATGGGCGACTCCAAGCAGCAAGTCACGGTACTGCCGAATTGGTATGTGGTTACGCACAAGATAGATCTCGGGATAGATTGGGAGATGCATAGCACACTCTCGCGAATCGGAAGCTCAGAGGGGGCTGAAATTGTGAGAGTGCCCTTGATTGAGGGTGAGAATGTTCTTTCTTCGGAAGTTAAAGTCGAAAATGGTCATGCCTTAGTTCAACTTGGTCGGGGTGAAGAAACTAAAGAATGGGAGAGTGCGATTTCAAAAGTGCCAAAGCTAGAATTGACGGCGCCCGACACTGCCTTTATGAGTTTTTCATATAATCTCTCTTGCTGGCCTATTCTTCGGTGTCAGGCGTCCGGGCTAAGTCCAAGCTCCTCGATCTCTGGGGGGGTACAAAGTTACAGTTGGGATCCATATCCTGGTGAGAAAATTGAGGTGGCAATCTCACGTCCGGAAGAAGCGCCAGGCGAGTCGTATACCGTCGATAACGTCAGCTACCAGATAGTTCCTGGTGCTAGAACAACTCAAGCCACGCTGACTGCTAGCGTCCGGGCGAGTCGCAACGCAACCTTAAAAGTCACCCTCCCAAAACAGGCAAAGCTCGCTAAGGTGATTGTTGCCGGGAAGGATGAGAGCGGGAGATTTTCCGGTACCGAGCTTTCCATCGGACTTCTCTCCGGGCAAAATTCTTTTAGTGTGGTATTTGATCTCTTGGAGGGAGTCTCCTTCATGCAGCGCACCCCGACGGTACAAATTGGGGAGAAGGTTTATAATATAAATTATTCAATCGACCTGCCCGCATCGCGATGGCTACTTTTAACGGGCGGTAAGGGGCTTGGGCCGACAGTTCTATTTTGGAGTAAGCTTGCGGCCATACTAATCTTTGCATTCTTGCTGTCTAGGTTTGGCGGCACGCCGCTCTCGATCCTCCACTGGGTTTTGTTGGGGCTGGGGTTGGCCACATTGCCGTTGGGTGAGATTATCTTACCGGTGCTCTGGTTCTTGGTTTTGGCTAAGCGAGAGAGTTTTAAAGATCTTAATCCTGCCATCTTTAATCTTTTGCAGGTGATCATCGTAGTGCTCACGTTGCTAAGCTTTGGCGTATTCTATGACGCAATAAAGACCGGCCTGATATTTGCGCCCGATATGTATGTTGTGGGTAACGGGTCCTACGGTTTGGCGCTAAAGTGGTATCTAGACTCAGCCCAAGGGGCTTTGCCGGAAGCATGGGCCCTTTCGGTCCCGCTTTACGCTTGGCACGGAATCATGATTCTGTGGTCGCTCTGGCTGGCTAGTGCCTTATTAGGCTGGCTCAAATGGGGATTTGGCGCTTTCGGCGCAGGAGGTTTCTGGAAGGGTGGCTTAATCAAATAGCGCTTCCCTAAAATTCAGTGCCGCTATAAAAAGCTAGGAAATCTTATAACTGCAATGAATTTATAGAGTTAGCGTTTTTAAG
>CAZVWV010000022.1:15639-34295 GCA_964631745.1 uncultured Bdellovibrionales bacterium | reverse complement strand
AGCCTTCTCTACGGGGGGCCGCGGTTTCTTCTTTTTTTAGTGTCTGAAATGCAGGGAGTGTGACTGAGTCGTTGATTAAGTCCTTTAAACTGCTAAGATATTGCGCGGAGGATTCAATTTGCCTGGACTAGAACTGCCCTCATTCACTCAAGCTCAGCAATTGGCTCAGCAGATGGCCGAATCCCCTCTTCTTACCGGACAATTGGCCGCAGAGTTACTGCCATTTTGCCCGACGAAACTTTGCACGACCACGTTTGCGCACTTCGCCTCGCTCAGCCAACTAGACAGAAGGTCAGGTCACGAAAGGCATGTTCGAGAGTATGTCGCCCAGCTAGCTTTTCCGCACTACAACGATGGCTCCCTCGGATTGATACCGGTTCGACAGATGAAGATCGACAAAGTCGGCAACGCGATTCTATATGCAGATGGAAGAGGGAGTGGAGTTGGCGCTGACCCAAGTGTTTTACAGGTTCATATGGACATTGTTGATATGCGCTACGAAGGTTTTGACGCTGGCTGTAAGCGAACATTAGCAGTAGAGTCCAGGGAGATTGAGCGAGGCAGGCGCGAGAGGGTACTATATGCACAGGAAGGATCATTAGGGGCTGATAACAATCTGTCACTGAGCGCCATTCTTGCTGTGCTTCAGACCCCGGGAATAGATCATCCGCCGTTGGAAATTGTCTTCACCTCTGACGAAGAGGGCGACATGCAAGGCATAAAGGGACTAGATTATGGCCTTCTTCGCACCGTATCAGATCCTGATGTACAGCGCAGATATTGGATCAATCTCGACATGGAGGAAGAAGGCATCTTCATAAGTGCAGCTGGAGGGAGAGACTTAAAAATAACACTCCCCGTGTCTCGTGACGAGCGTTCGGAAAATGAAGTTCCTGTTAATATATCTCTTACTGGCTTGAAAGGTGGTCACAGTGGCTTGGATGTTGATAAAGGCCATGGCAACGCGCAGAAGATTCTATTTGAAGCATTGGGAGACGGCGTTGATATCGAGGGAATTCGATTTGCTTCGCTACAAGGAGGGCTTGGCCGAAGTTCAATTCCCACAGATGCTACCTTGGTCGTTTGGTGTCATAAAGGAAAAGCCACTGATTTTTGTGCTCAAGTAAAACGAGCTCTTTCTCGTCAAACGAGACAGCTCGAGGGAGATGACATTTCTGTTCAGGTGGAAATAGTCGAAGATAGTAAAAAGCCTGTTTTCCCCCCTGTGATGGATTCTGGATTCTTGCGGAAACTTCAGAACCTCGTAAGTTCGATGGCTGATGGAGTGATTGAGCGAGCCTCAGAAATTCCCGCATTTTTGCCGGACGGAGTCGAAGACTTTGTTGCTACTAGTAATACATGGAGCCTGAGTTCAACTACGAATGATGCTGTAAATCTGCTCACCATGACTCGATCCAACCGACCTGGAGGCATTGAGTCAGTGCAAGAGCCGATACTAACGGAACTACGAAATAGTGAATTTAGATTTGAGTTTGGAAAGACATATCCATTGTCACCTCCGCGGGAATCCAGCTCTTTGCTTGAAATAGCTCAACGTGCTCATGGAAAACTTCATAGCGGCCAACCGGCCCGCGTCAAGGGAGCTCACTGTGGGTTAGAGTTTGCTTTTCCCAGAGCTGCTTATCCAGAGCTTGAGATAGATTCTAGAGGCCCCACCATTCTTGGGGCTCACGGCTTACGCGAATGTGTGGTGTTGCGTTCAGTACCGCCTTTCCTCAACGGATTGGTCGGACTTCTAGGTGAGCTTTGTCAGCGCACATAACGTTTTGCCGAGTCTCCCGCAGCGGGGCTTCTTAGTCAATTCGAACTACCACTAATGATCGTGGCCCTGCTGTCGGGAGAACTCGGTGGTTAACCCTCATTCTATCTTGCTCAAAGCAATTTCCTGAACCTTAGCATCAAGCTGCTCCTTAGAAAGTTTCTCCCAACCAGGTACTTGTGCAGGCAAGTCTATCTTGTGAACCCGGTCCATGAAAGGAACCACAATAAGCAACCCGGGATAATGAATTCTTTCGAAACGCCCTAGCCGGACAATTACTCCGCGCTGATTCTCGCCAATAATAAAAACTGACTGGCGTATGACGAGAAAGAGCGCGACGTAGATAATTAGAGTGGTTGCAATACCCATCTGCTATGAATTTTTAAATGAGGGTTAACGTTTTGCCGAGTCTCCCGCAGCGGGGCCTCCAAGTCAACTCAAATTACCAAAGCAGAACGCGGCCTCGCTATCGGGAGTACTCGGTGGTTATCCCGCGCTTGGTGGTCTTGTTTTTTGGATTCTTCGGTAAGGAAGATAACTAAAAAGCGAGAAAAGAGCTAATATAAGAATCCATATTAAACCCTCCCGTAAACTTACCGCCACACAAATTGTAAGTGGGAGAAGGCAAAATGAAACAATTAAATGCTCAACAAAGGAGAACCGCTTTATTATCCACTTCGCTGCAATACATCCCGACGTAATTGAAACTACGAATGCGACGATGTGAAAAACGGAAGGTTGCTGATTGCCGATAATAATAAGCGATAACTTTGGCATGACATGAAAACCCACTAAGCTCAGAAACAGGAGAGCATTCAACAACCGCAGAAAGACATCTCTATAGGGGGTTAAGGCCTGATTCATTAAATTACAAGTTGCAAACGAAAGGGCGGGATAATGGCGAGGAGGAGCGGGGAAAGGCCACTTCAAATCTACAAATCATCAATTTCATTCGCGGCCTTTCCTCCGCTCGCTCCAATTGTTAGGCAGCCCTCACTTATGCCTCAGAACGTTTGTTTGATCGGCTAGTAAACAGCATGCTTCGCAGGAAAGGCGAATCAGCCTCTCGCGAACCACAGCACGGTCAAACTCTTCTCGTGGGTCCCAAACACCGGCAACGGAATCTCCTCCGTAAAGGATATAGCCGAGATCAACCCCGCGAAACACCGCGACGGAAAACAGGGCAGCCGCCTCCATTTCGACACAAATACAGTCCTCGGACTGGCGCAACTCAATCTTACGTCGCGTTTCCCGAAAGTATGCATCCGTGGTCCATGTTTTTCCGCGAACGACCGGGATATTAGCATCTTCAAGTACTTTCCCAATAGCCGCTACTGCTGCGGCACTTGGCACAACTTCGCGAGCTGGCGGGAGGTAGTGGTACGACGTTCCTTCATCCCGTATCGCCGCTGTTGGCAAAATCAGGTGTCCCGCTGCAATCTCTTTGTTGAGAACACCCGCTGCGCCACACACCACAAAATACCGCGAGCCCATAGCAATAGCGTGCTCGAGAAGACCAACAGAAAGGGGTCCACCGAGCCCGGCTGGCAGTAGGGCCAACCGCCGCTCCTTGTAGGAGAATTCATAGACGGGATGCGAGCTTATCATCGTGTCAAAACGACAGGCCACAGTCGCGTTGGCGTTGGAGACGAACCTTTCAATAGCATCGGCGAAAAACGAGATGATACATATCTCAGGCAGCGTGCCATCCGGCACTACAGCAGTGGGTTCGATACGGGCTGTCTGGTCCGAATCGTATTCAAGGATAGGAAAATCGCAACGCATAATGCTCTGTCTGCCTAATGTTTAGTGTTGGGCCGCGGTTCTCAGCCAAAACGGGAGAAGTCAGTGCCGCAACTTCGCCTGAGAAGCGCGGCTCGACACCCGGTTGGACTGTGCCGCGCTGCCTACAATGGTTTGATTATTGAAGGAACCAGATAGTTAATCAACGCCTGATTATGCCTATGGGGATTGGTCAGCGTTTTTTATGTGGAGAGTAATAACTATTTGATTTAACGTAATAAAAAATCTCTCAGTTTTGCAATTAGGCACAACCCACCCCAAGAAATATAGCTTTTCTTTCAAAAAGCCTTCGGCCTACCCACCGAGTCTGAGCACAATTCGCGCTCTCAGTTTATGTCTAAAGCGGCGCCGCCATCCCTGGCGGTAAAAAAGGAATCTCCATTCCTGACTGCACGTAAGTAAGCAGTCGCGACAGGCCCGCTTCTCTTTTTGGGAAGCAATGCTGCCAGCTCTTCAAAAGATATCAAGTGAAATTAGTAGGCTTCTCGCTATTCGCAATTAAAAGTCAGGCAAGACGCCTTCAGCGCCATGAAGTGGCGTTTCACCTAATCTCGTATACAAAAAATGACCGTCTCTTACGAATCATTCCAATTCAACCATAAATGTTTCAATTACACCCCTCCGCGCGCCAGCGCGGCTCAGTCCAACGTATCGCGCAATCAATAGCATTTTGCGAAGCAAAATGTCTATTGATTGCGTTGTTATGCGCTTAGCTATACAATACTCAGATGCCCAAAGAAAAGGAACTTCTAGAAGAGATTCTTGGCTTAAGCGTTTCAGAGCGAATTCAACTTGTTCAGGATATTTGGGACAGCATAGAGCAGCTCCCAGATTCACTTGAGCTCAGCGAAGACCAAAAAGTGGAATTGCGCGCTAGACTTGCGCATTATAGGAGAGACCCCGATACCGGCATTTCATGGTCGGATCTCAAGCAGAAAATCAGCCTTTAATTGTGGAAATTAGATTTACCCAAAAGGCTTCTGCTGAACTAGAAGCCGCTGCGCGTTGGTAGGAAACGCAAGCACATGGTTTGGGATCGGAATTTATTCGGTCGCTTGATGTTGCTTTGGCAAAGATTGCAAGAACTCCTATGTTATATTCAGTTGCTTTCGACGATCTTCGCCGATGTTTGCTAAAAAAGTTTCCCTTCGGGGTATTTTTCTCGATAGAAACCGAACATATCGTGGTCGTATCAGTTTTCCACTGCCGCCGAGATCCTAACAAGCTCAGGAAGCGCTAGCGCATAATGGGTTGCCGCCTGATGGGGACGCGCCCCACTCAAACGCTTAAAATTTCGAAATCCGCTCGCGAGTCGCGTTTCCCTTCAACGCGGTGGTTATGCGAGCACTCAATCCCAAGCTCCGCAATCACCATTTTCATCAGGCGAGGTTCCTACTATATGCCAGCCGCTGCAACCAATTTCCAACATTGGGCCATCAAAATCTAGGGAGGACGGGCGATAACGCCAAATTCCAAAATAGCTAATGGGCCAAATACCCGCATCGAACAAGGACCTAGGCCAAGCACCATGTTTGTCTTTATAAAGTTGAAGTTCTCTTTTAACTTCGGTGCACTGCGCAATCAGCACCCGCGTATCCGTTGCCGTACTGCAGAAACAACGAGTCCACTCATATCCTTCTTTTGCCACCCAAATAATGACCAAACATAAGAATATTTTACCTAGATTTTTTCGTGAGGTGGAATTAAGCATAACAGCTAAATTTATGAGCAGTGGAGCGGGCGCATAATGTGATGTTGAATCAGGAGTTTCGCGCCAACTGGATGTCAAAGCAACTACTAAAGGTAGTGGCGCGAAATCTCGTGAATTCAATTGTTAGCCAGCACCGTTGTTGCAATATGACCTTGGCGCCTCCATTGACTAAAGGTAAACTCACATATATATGCCAAAAACCAGCGCAGTTATCAAAAAAGAGATTTCTAGCCTGATTTATCTGATCAGAGGGCAGCGCGTGATGCTAGATTCCGATTTGGCTGAACTCTATTGTGTCGAAACGGGGCATTTAAATCGTGCGGTTAGGCGAAACAAAGATCGATTCCCGGGGATTTTATGTTTCGGCTGTCAAATCAAGAACTTGCCGACTTGAAATGCCAATTTGGCATATCAAGATCTTGGGGCGGCCGTAGGACTCCTCCGTACTCCTTCTCGGAACAGGGAGTAGCGATGCTTTCGAGCGTACTGAAAAGCAAAGAAGCTGCGCTAGCGAACGTTGGGTATTACTGCTAAAAGGGGTGAAAACCGCCACAGAATTTCCGAATTCTTATGCCAGATCAGCAACTTAACTCAAAAACGACCCTCCCATTTTTGAATTTCAAGCCACTCTAAGACTCCTAACCGAAGGGGCAGTAATTCCAACAGAATCCCTGAGCTTTTCATCTGAGAAATCATACTCCCCGTAGAAATTAATGTGCCGCCATGCGACCACTGAGCCGTTTTGAACGGCATCAATAATTTCATTTTTCTGCGCTGGGCTCGGCGCATCTACAATTTTTTGCGAAAGGTATAGGTAGTTCCAACAGATGATGGCGTTCTTAATAAGCCTGCGACAAGCAGCGACAATATTTTGCTCCTCTCGGTCTGCCTGCCTAAATTCTTGTGATCCGAACGCCACGGCGTTTGAAAACTTCTGAGCACTTTCGATCTTGTTCATCTGCTTCTCAACTGCCTGGCGAAGATTGAGATCGTCGATGTAGTGAAGGATGAAAATCGATTTTATAATTTTTCCAAACTCTTTGAGAGCGTCCCATAAAGGGTGCGATTTTGAGTATGAGTTAAGTCGTCTAAATAGCTGCGAAGCAGGGGTTTCTTTTAGTTTGATGGTAGCCACGAATCGCAGAATTTCATCCCAGTTATCTGCGATTAATTGAATGTTGATAACGCCATCTGGCAGGATAGGGTATTTCATTTCTTTGTACAGCTTTTTTGTATTGCCAGGAAAGGTATAGAGGTGTTGTCGCCCTAAACTCTTGATTCGAGGGGCGAACATGAATCCCAAAAGATGCGTCGCGCCAAATATTACTTCAGTATAGCCGTGAGTATCAGTTGAATGAATATCGCTCTGTACAACATCATTGTGCATCAAGCCGTCGATTACATATGCGGCCTCCCGTTCCGCTGAGCTAATTACCGTTGAGTGAAAGAGAAAATGTCTCTCATCAATGAAGCTATAGACGCTCACGCCCTTACCTTGGCCGAAATATTTAAACGAGTAATTGGCATTAAGCGAAGGCACGGCCACCTCTACCTTTTGGCCGTCACTTGAGGTGTGCCGCCACTCTGGGTCTTGGAGATAAACCGAGGGGAGATCAAGCTTATCCATGAAGGCTAAAATTCTATCGTTGGCAGCTTCAACATTATCTAAAGAAAAATGCCAGTTTACGGTTCTTTCAAGCTCATCTTCGTCGATGAGGTTTGAGATTTGAGCGATTCTTTTTATACCGATGCCGCACCCAAATCCGAGTAAACCGGCAAAAAAGGACCGATCGCTTGGTCGTGCGCGATTATACTTTAATTTTGAGCGTTTAAATTCTGCTAGAAAATTTGTTACTTGATTGGTTGTGGAAAGGATTTCAAGCAGAGAAATAAATTTAGTCTCTGGAAAGTACTCAGGCAGGCCAGGAGCCATCTTCTCGGCTACTGGCGGGGTTTGCACGGTATAAGCGCCGGTACTTTTGACCGAAACAAATTCATTGCCGCCATCTAAAATTCGCTGATTTGTAAGCTGATAATATTGCGCTAGGCGGGTTTGAAGATCGGTAAGCACTTTAGGACAGTTCTCAACAACTTGGAGGCTTGCGCGCTCTATGAGGACATCTTTTCCCTCATCCCAAGCGCACCGCGCGATTAGATACTCTTCTAAAGTGCGATACTTGTATGAGTGGTCTAAGTTAAGGGTCCCGGCCCGAATTGCTTCAGCGATTCTTCCAAAGAGCAGCACTTTATAGAGCGGAACTCGAAACTTTCCACCGTCTCTGTGCAAGAGATTCTGCTCAACCGGACTTAAGAAATCGTATGGTGCAGATTCAGTGAGGGTAGCGTGCTCTCTATAGTGACATATGGCGCTGTAGAGCAGCTTATCAGAGCAGTCAGATCTAAACTCAAGCGTTTTTACAATCCCTGCGACTCTATTTTGAAGTTTGACCGACTTTGATTCCAGAATTGCGTAGAAATCATTCTCAACCACCTGCTGAGATGCCTGTTTGAGGTTAATGACATGCTTTCTGGCGTTACGGATAGCAGCTTCATTTTCATCAAGTAGAGCCTTGATAAGCTCTATTTTTTTATCCGAGTGTAGTCCCTTTTTGTGCAAGATATCGTGAATCTCAGCATAGCCAGAGAGAAGTTTCTCAACTGTTTCAATCACATTTGCAAGGGAGCTATTTTTTTGAGACCGCTGTTCGTAGCAACCATCTTTGTGCTCACGACGTGCGCCGTTGTTAATTGCCGTTACAGAGCTGAGCAAAACATCGACAAGGATATCTTGAAGTTGATAGTACTGATGAGCAACAAAAGTTATCATGTGCAAGTATCGGTCATGGTCCTCTCTTGCAGAAAGCCTCCAAGTAGGCGATTTTAAAACGTAGGTCGCAAAGTAACGAATGCCTTCGCGGGTAAGATCAAGCTCTTCTAATACTGCTCGAATCTCAAGGTAAAGTTCACGCAGCGCTACAAGCTGCTCGACATTTTCCTTTATTGCAGATGGCGCAATGGAGTGAGCGAATTTCTTCATGAGCGTAAGCTGATACCGTGTGAGCTTCGCCGAACTCGCGTCATTTGGTTCCATCAATTGGTCAAGGAGGGGTATTACTGCTAAAAGGGGTTAACGTTTAGAACCACTGGGGCAAAATCATCATAACAGTCACAAAATTCCTAAGAAAGCCCCAGGATTTTGCCTCCAGTGCGCCCACTTGTTAGCCTGCACTATCTTGCTATAGACTCTGCGAGTGCTCTCTGAAAATTGACTCTGCCGTTTCGTTGTAATTGATCTTGAAGTATTTCTACAAAACGCAGTCTATCTTCGATAGGATTCCCTGACGAAACGCCCTTTCCACGCAAGGCATCGGCCAGTATCATTAAAATATCTGTTTGTCTTGCATCTGGATCGTCATTTCGACTGTATAAGCTCTGCCTCAAGGTGTTTAGTAGATCCACTGTTAAAGGTGCATTGGAATCCAAGGATTGATTTTGCATAATTTTTGTTATTTCTGGTTGTATTGCCATCGCCAAAGCTGCCGATGAACACTGGCTAAGAAAGTTTTGTAATCCGCCGATATTTCCTGCAAACTCCATTTGTGGTGAGTTCATAATAATACCTCTATTATGTTAAATTAATAATAAAAAGTGTATCATGGGCAGACTTCCTAATCAAAAATACTTGCAGTCCAACGTGATGCCGAATCTCCCGCAGCGGGGCCTTCAAGTCAATACAAACTACTAAAGCAGACCGCGGCCCCGCTGTCGGGAGCACTCGGATGTTAGGCAGCCTTCATTCCGCCCCAGCCTTGAATAGCAATAAAACTCAACGCCACTACCTCCGCCATTTCCTGAACTAAATGCTCGTCGTTAATGTTAAGGACGATCCGAGAACCAATTCGCTGTCCGAATCCATGCTTGTGTTGTTTACTTTCAAGAATCCACTCTTCAGTGTTTGGGTCGAGGTTCAATTGAAAATTCTCAATTTTTATCGCCCTTTCTAGGGACCGCGATCGAATGGCCTGAATTTCTTTCAAACGATAAGGTAGCTGCTGCTTGCCCATTCGCCATTAGCTCGATGGCAAAATCCTCACCACTGCCTAAAATTGCATCGCGAAAATCCCAGCCCTTGTTGCCAATCCTCGCAATTCCAGAGTTCTTGCTCAGAAATAGGATTCGTCCATCGAAATCATTCCGTCCCTCGATGGATATTTTGAAATTCTCGTCCAGGACCATTCGCATAAGTTTCTCTCCGTAGGCTGCCTAACGTTTTGCGGCCTAAACTGCCGCGCCCCATAATGGTACCATACTGGCAACCCTAATCAATGGGCGCGGTCAGTTTAAGGTCGGTGTTATCCCCTGCGTGGAACCAAAAAATAAATCTTCACCAACTTACAGTTTATATGGTAAAATACACATAGGTATGGTAATCATGCTTATATGGATTTCGAGTGGGACGCCGGCAAAGCTAAAGAAAACCTTAGGAAGCACAAGGTGAGTTTTTCCGAAGCCGCGGAGTCTTTTTCCGATCCTGATGGATTTGCCATCAGAGATGATAAGCATTCTCAGGATGAGGAGCGTTTTTATTGGTTGGGGAGATCGAGTTCGGGGAAGATACTTACGACTCGGTTTACAAGGCGAGAAGGAAAAGTACGAATTTATGGGTCGGCCGAATGGCGAGAGTTTAGGAGAATATACAATGAAAAAACCAAACCTAAAAAATCTTAAAATCGATAGGGCTGAAACCAAGCGAATACGTTCTGCGATGGCTCGCCAGAAGAGCATAAAAATTACAATCAATATCAATGCCGAAACTCTTGCAAAGCTAAGAGCTATGGCTGATGAGAGTGGAATTCCTTATCAGCGGCTAATTAACAGGACTCTGAGTGAAAGCATGTCGGATAAAGTGACGGCTGCCTCGAGACTTGAACAGATTGAAAATGAGATTAAGGTTCTCAAGAGAAAACTGGCTGCCTAAAGGGGATAATGTTTAGTGTTGGGCCGCGATTATCAGCCAAGGAGTGCCAACTTGCCGCAGCGTTCTCGCCTGAGAATCGCGGCTCGACACCCCGTTGGACTGGGCCGCGCAGCCTCCAACGATTGAAGTTAGTATAGCTAAGAGCGATTGGCTAAGAAAGGGCTGTATGTTGCGCTGGTGGACTAGTGCCTGGAATCGAACAGCGTGGGACTTGGCCAATGTGGACCAATTTCCCGAGCTTGCAGGCCGGGCAGCAGTGTCTATGGGGCGTAGTGGCAGGTTTTGGTGGCGGGGCTTGAGAATGGGTCTCCAACGCCTCTCTAATAGTGCTCAGAGCGGCAAGTTTCTTTGCCCTGGTCAGGAACCCGTAGTAGCGCACCCTCACGAACTTGTTTGGAAGCACATGCAGCAGAAATCTCCGAATAAACTCTACAGCAGGCAGCGTCATCAATTTCTTTTCGTTAGTTCTGTAATCTTTGTAGGAGAAAGAGACGTTGCCGTCTTTGAGCGCTGCCACCGTTTGCTTATACGATGACTGCGATACGTTGGCTTCTTGGCGCAGGTACGTCAGGTAGCTCCGGATCTCGTCTAGTCCAAGATGTCCTGGGGATTTGTGATAGTGTTGTGCAAAGCGCCTGACATGAAACAGATATAACTCTTCAGAAGGCTTAGAATAATTCCGAAGCATTAAATCCGCTTTCATTTTCTCTCTAAGTGGCGTACTTTTTTTATCGTTCATGAATTCCTCCCTGATGGTTGTAAATGAGTTTCTTTAGTCAGGTCTCTTTTACACCATCAGGGATGGAACTTTCGCCAAGATTCTTTTCTACTTTTCAGCTACACTAGGTTCGGCACTAGGTTCGGGCGGTCGGGGCGGCGATGGGACTTGAACCACCGGCACACATCCTCACGCTTTTCGCAAAAAAAAATGACCGGTCGGTGCCGGTCTTACTCTTACGATTCAAATTCTCGCTTAGGATCCTCCGCGCTACTGCGCGGCTCAGTCCAACGTTCTGTTGAATCACGATTTTCGCGCCAAACTGATTCTAAAGCGCGAAATATCGTGAATTCAATGGTTATCTTCCGCGTTGTCTAAGCGGATAATGGCATGATAGTTTGGGAAACGATGAATAAAAAGAACAGTTCTGTAATACCTGTTGAACGGCTGGAGCAATCAATTTACTTCATTAGAGGTGAGAAGGTAATGCTGGACGAGGATCTAGCCAGACTTTACCAAGTAAGAACGAAGGCGCTGGTACAGGCTGTAAAGCGAAACGTGGAAAGATTCCCGGCGGACTTCATGTTTCAGCTAACTAGCCAAGAATACACGGCTTTACGGTCACAAATTGTGACCTCAAGTGGTAAGCCTGGCCGACGAAACCTGCCATACGCGTTCACTGAGCACGGAATTTCAATGCTTTCCAGTGTTTTGAATAGTGAGAGAGCTATTCATGTGAATATAGCGATCATCAGAGCGTTTGTCCGGATGCGGCAGATTCTAGCAAGTAACAAAGAGTTCGCGAAACGATTAGACGAACTAGAGCGGCGTTATGACGCCCAATTTAAAGTGGTGTTCAATAGCATTCGGGAGTTAATTAACGCTCAACCGAAGGAACCGATGCAGAGAGGGAGAAAGGGAAAGATCGGTTTTGGGCGTGAGTAAAAGTTAGGAAGATAAAGTTTAGGGTCACTTGTGCGAAACTCTCCAATAGTGCCCCAAAACACCCGGAAAAGCCAAGAGTTTCGCATCAAGTGCACCGGCTTGTTATCCACTCTAGTATTTGTTTTCCGAGTAAAAGCAACTAGATGATTCAAGACATTTTATGATTCTCGACCCGAGAATTGGTCCGAGAAATTCAGTGATACTACTCGGTGGAACAAACTTAAATGATTTGAGTTCGGAAGATTCTAAGTTAATCTGGTTAATAATGTTTTCAGTAAGCACCCCTCCCGAGAATACAAACATTAAGGACTCCGAGATCTCTTTGCCCGCAGACATATATTCAATGCATGTAAAATTAAGTAGTTCAGGTTCAATCTTTAAACCTAGCTCCTCATGAACTTCGCGGAGCACTGCATCACGCGGTGATTCGCTTAGTTCAACAATGCCACCTGGAATTTCCCAAGTGTCTTTGTAGGTTGGTTGCACGAGCAAGAGTTCATTTTGATCATTAAAGAAAAGAACGCCAGCGCCCATTCTCTTGGCCGGCAAGCTCTTGTAATACTCGGCTTTAGTTTGGTTCATAATGAGTGGATAACGGTTCGCGGCCAAAACTGCCGCGCCCCAGATATAATATCATGGCGCCACGAGTACTCAAGGGGCGCGGTCAGTTTCGGGCCGGTGTTATCTTGCGAGAGTGTCGCCACTTGCCCCTTCTGGGATCAGTATTAAATCACATCCATGGCCGCGATTCGTAAGGTAGTTTAGAGATAAAAGATATTTGGTGCCATCGACCTCAACTGTATAGAGCTCAACGTCGCCAGCCTTCCCCTCAAGTTGACTGCTAAAGCTGTGGGCAATGTTATCTAATTTTGATTTTGGGTGATGTTCTATGCAAGCAGTGCCAGGATCGTCGTCTACGACTAAGTAACTCCTACCGCCAATCTCCTTAAGATATAAGTCAGCGGTACCTATTCTTCCCAAAAATGAAGGATCGGATCCAGGATTCAAGTTATCACAACCGGTTACTCCAAGCGCGAAGCTTGAAAGAGCTGCGGTCATACAAAAAACTTTACTAATGTCTCGGGCCATCATAATACCATCACATACAAGCAAGCTAATGTGTTGCCGAATCTCCCGCAGCGGGGCCATTTAGTCAAGCCAAATTACCCAAAGTGGTCGCGCCCCGCTGACGGGAGAATTCGGGTGTTATGCCGCCCATCTCAACATATTTGTAAGCTTGGGTTGTTTGGCAAAAAGTCTATGGGTTTCTGCGTTTTGACCAAGGCTCCACAAGTACTAGCCCAATCCAAATCGATTTGGGAAGGGGAATAAAGATCGGTACACTCACGTCGCGGAATGTGGGCCGACCGGAACCAAAAGCCCGCTTGAGGTGCTTGCACCAGTGGATTCTCAAGTAGGGGAGGGTAACTTGATTAAGGCGCCTTTTGAAGCGACTCGAATTGCTCAGAGGCAAGCCGATCCTGGGAACAACGCTGGTCAGTTCGGCATCAGTAAGTCGCACGGCAGTTTTAAATACCTTGCACGGATCCCATCCTTTAATTTTACCTTGGCAATTCGCAAGATACGCGAAATGGGCGCATTCATTTTTCGCGTTCTTTCTTCTGCGCCCTTCGTCGTTTGGGAATATATGCGGAAAGTTGATCCTGAAGGTATAGAGGCGGCTGGCCGAAAGAAGGGCACGTGCCGCGGAAGCGTTGGACAAATTTACGACTATGATTTTTAACCCAGATAGCGAGAGTGATCGGGATTCCGGCAGGGAGTAGATACCTGAATTGACCGATAGTTCACTTCGGCAGTAACATCTAATATTGACCGATAAGTGAACTTATCGGTCAATTGGGGGATGGCTGATTCGACGGCAATTATAGCTACCTGGCTCATAAACATCCTGATTATAGAGCCAACGCTAGGTTAGGCCAAAAAAAGACAAAACGGGACCATCCAAGCCTCCTGAGTCCTATTCAGAAAAGCGGTATACCTTCGCTTAGCCAGAAATATTGAATTAAAGCCTGGAACAATAGCGTGGGCACTTACCTGATTACCATCATATTCCAACTCAGGTCTAACCGAAAAGTTTGAATATCGAAGTGTCCTTAGCGTCCCATTCGCCGTGGTGAGGTAATTTGTATGGGAATTATGGCAGTCAGAAACGGACGTTTGGTTGGGCTCTCAAGAAGATTTATTCTATTACGTTCATTGAAATGGATCGTGCTTGCATTCTCCATTCTAGCGCTAATCAGTCTAACAAGCGTCGAAAACGGGATTCTCGGGCGTGAGCTGCATCTCTTTAGAAACTTGGAGCTTGAAGAGTTTGTGTTGCTTGGCTTTGTCTTCCTTATGCTTAGCGGCGCTATTATTTGGGCGGCTTTGCAGCATCATTTCTTTAGAATCGACCTGAACCACAATACGTTCTCAATTTCAAAGGGAGTTCTGCTGAGGCAGCGCTGGAGTTTTCCTACAGATAAGATTACCGCCCTGCGTTTAGCTAGAGATTTTCAGCATCTTATACTGGGGCTCTATTCCCTCGATATCGTCACGCCGGGACAGGCAGAGACTGAATCTGAGACACGCTTTGCGCGCATCGAAGGGCTCAATCTTCGCAGTGCCGTTGCCATACAGCGCGCCATTCGCCAATCTGCCCAGCCCCCGGAACGTGAGGTTGCCGGTGCAACTTTAGCAGAGATTCCCGAGGAGGAGCTCGCGGAGAGACCCTCCTATAGCGAATCCGTTGCTTATATGTAACCATGGAAAGAGTATGGCTTCTCAAATAGAGAACGCCCGGGAAATATGCAGCAACGAGTAATAAGATTTAGCGCAGGCGACCGCGCCAGCCGATGCCAAAAAGTTGTACTAATTTTTAGGCCGACAGGCAGCACCAGGTGCGAGCCGGTAGTGGCCACGCCCTGAAAAGCAGTGCCACTATGCACACCGGCCGCCAAGTCAACGGCGCGGCAGCTCCTATTTCCGCACCCAAGCGCCGGCTTCATTCTGAACATAATTTCCGGCGGCCGTCCCCTGAATCGCTTTCTTGGCGGCGAGCAGCTCCACGGCTGTAACCGTCGTGCCGTTTTTTGTGGCGATCTCCTGGTACTTTGCTTTACGTTGCCGATTAATATCGGCCACGAGGGCGCTGACATCAGCAGCCGGACTGCCGCTTACCGCCCCTAAATAGCCATTTTGTTGCTCTCCCACCAGTCCTTTGGCCTTGCCTTCATCTAGACCAAGTGCATAAGCACTTCCCGCACTAATCGAAATAAACATAAGTGCCAGAATCGGAAAGCAGCGCACAAATCTTTTCGTTATTATTCTCATCTTGTTTCTCACTAGAATAATTTACTATCTTTCCCAACAACTTGATCAAGATCTCGCTCAACCTTGACTCGCACCTCATGGTCGATCTTTAAGTTCATATTGATTGTGATCGGTTTATCCGAGGTCGAGAGCTCGACCTTAGGGGTACAGGCCGTAACGGCCAACAATATCAGACAGGTGAGTAGTGCGATCTTCTCCATTACCAAGTTCTAACTGAATTTCGTAAAGAGCACCAGGAGCGCTCAATTCCCCTGCCCTATTACAGACTTAAGCTCACCTTCTACATCAGAGGTAAGCCTAATCGTGCGTATTAGCTCGTAGAGGTTCTCCTCAACATTTAGATTGAAGTTTACAGCACGGCCAGCTTGCCAATCCGGGTTTTGGCCCGTAATTTCAAAACCTAAAAGCAGCTTGCCGTCGCTGTGTAAATCGACAGTCCCATTTAGCGAACTGTAATGAAAGTTTTTGAGCGCCTGAAAGGCGATTTCAAGCCCCGGCGCAGATGCTGCCGACAAATCGCCCGGCTCGTACTGAATTATCCCACCCGGTGGAGCGGCCCGGAACTTACCGTCTTGGATAGAAACACCACCCTTGGCAAGATTCAGTGTAAACTGCGTGTTGAAAGTACCTGTTACCTTTAGGGCATCTTTAGAATAAAGAGAGATAAGAGCCGCAAAGTTCAGGTCCTCTGCGGTAAGGGCAATATGCTGACTGTCCAAGATGTCAGCAGACATACTAAGTGGCAAAAGCGCCTTTTCAGCGCTAGAAAGTATTCCGCGGCTAACCAACTTGCCCGATGTTGCCAGCACTCGTAAAGACCCTCGATACGAAATTCCTGATTTTTGATAAGTCCCTTCGATCGAAAGAGGTTCTTGTTTTTTGGCACGCAGCGTATCGATCTCAAAATCTCCAAATTCGTCAGTGTTAATTTTAAGATGATTTGCTGTTAGTGTACCTAATGGTAACTCTGATAAGGTCTGCTTCAAGATAGCGCTGCTAAAAGATGGCTGGCCCTGGCGCACAGAGGCCGCTACGGCAGCGGGCTCAGCAATATGGAGAGTCGCCTCCGAGAATTCGATTTCCGAGAGGACGTCTTCGTTATCTCCAAACAGGTCGTAGCTCAGTGTTAGAGTGCTAGTTTGGCCTCGCAGGGTTCGGCCCGCAACCACGTATGTAAACTTCACGCCATGCAGCTCAACCCCAGAAAGCCCCGGTAAAGTTGGAACGAAGCTCACTTCAGTAAAGCCTCGGGCTAAAAGCCATTTTGTGCTCTGTGTTGCGATAATATCTGGTAAGGCGAGGTAACCCATTAATAGGAGCGCGGCGATCGACAAAAGTACCAGAACGTATCGAATGGACATAGGAAAGAATTGTACCTATAGAACAGCGCTATGGACCAGCATGCTTCAACGATACACAACTTTTCAAAGTTGCCCTGCTGGCCTATAGTGGCATCATAAATAACAAATCAACGGGAGGACCTCATGACAAACTCAAAAATAATAGATGCCTTAATCACGGCCTATTGGATGGAATTAGAAACAGTGCAGAACTATCTCGCAAATTCCGTTAACCTGGATGGCGTACGCGCGGAAGAGATCAAGAAATCATTAGCAGCCGATGTCACCGCCGAGCTGGGGCACGCGCAACAGATAGCCTCGCGCATCCGCGTCTTAGGCGGCAGCGTCCCCGGAAGTTTCAAATTCCACGCCGCTCAGAAGTCATTGCAACCACCCGCTGATTCCACAGATGTGGTCACCGTGATAAAGGGCGTGATCGACGCGGAGGATGGCGCTATCAAGCAATACAAACTGATTATCTCACTATGTGAAGGCGAAGATTACGTCACCCAGGATCTTTGTGTAACCTTGCTCGGCGACGAAGAGGAACACAGACGGGAGTTTTACGGATTTTTGAGCGAGTACGAGAAACGTTGATTGGGGGCTCGGGCTCTGGTTGGGTAATATCTTACATATTGGCAAGTGGGATCGAATGCTCTGCCGTGGCTTTCCGTTCGGCTAGCTGTTGGATGAATCTAAAGCAGAGGGCCTCCCGTTCTGACTCAGGCGTTGCCTCGTAAAGCATATTAAATAGCCGCATGTACGGGTTGTTTTTTATGTCCCGTAACGCGAATACCCCCTCGGCTCGCTTTTTCTGGTCGTTATCCAGGAGCTTGCGAATCAATTCTAGATCGGTTGTGGTTTCCTTAAAGATCTTGCGCAGCTCCTGGCTACTCAATGGCTCAGGATCGAGAGCCGTCGCTTGATCCAAATCCTTTTGTAAAGCCTTTCGTTCCTTATCCTCACTCCTGGCACGCGCAACCTCCAAAGCGGCCGCTTCCCTCTGAGCTTCTCTTTCCTCGTCATCGCCGATCCTCTCACGTATCGAACGGAGCTCCTGCTCCCATTTTCCTAATTCCGCCTCAAGGGATGCGCGCGCTTGCTTCTCCACGGGTGAATCTGGGCCGCTTAATTTGCGTGAGAGTTCAACAATACGCCTTTCAAGGAAATTACGCTCATCGACCAATGACGTTTCTCCGTAGGTCTCTTCAAGGGAGCGGATCTGTTTCCTAATATCAGCCTGCCTATAAACAGAGGCAGCTTGCCCACTAAGCCTGGAATCCCAAATTTGCTTATAGGCCTCCCTCACCTCCTTTGGCTCTCGTGATTTCCCCAATACACCCAGCAGCCGTACTAACGGATTCCGGCTACGGGACATGCGCTCATTCCAACTAGGGACGTCATACCCACGGCTTTCGTTCCAATAACCGCAATTTTCTCCGAAACGGGGCAGAACTAGTTTTAACAGACAAAATTCTGCAATGGCGAGAATACCAAAGGCCATTTGGGCAGTGGGAAAATGCGAACCATATGCATGCCCTATTCCCAATCCTGTGGCACCCACTACGCCCATCACAAAAAGATTGTCATTGGCTAACCTGGCCGCCCCACTTAGCAAGCGAGAGCAGTGCACTACTGGCCTCTGTTGGAATTTGCTTTTTGAGGATTGGAACAGGCTGGCCGTACAAACTTTCGCGAAGCTCCGCAATCGATACTTTAAGTTCACGGGCACGGGCTTCGAGCTTCTCTCTAGCTTGTTGCGTCAGGGGCCGCGGTGAAAGAGCCTCCTCGTCGAGATGGGCACCTATCGCTGGCGAAGGCCAACCCTCAAGCGGCTCGACGGGGACGGGCCCCACCCCCGTAGGCCGGCCGTTCTGCAGCGGTGCTTCTCTACCCATAAGATTCAGACTCCTGTACTGGTTATGCCAATTATCGTTCAATATGTGAAATAGCGCGTACACCCATTCCAAAGCCACGAAAAACCCAGCTTAAACACATGAATCCATTCACGAATCTGTAAGCCCTCACCGTAAATCGGAATTTGCTTT
>CAZVWV010000022.1:0-15629 GCA_964631745.1 uncultured Bdellovibrionales bacterium | reverse complement strand
GTCTCAGAGACATTTCTTGGGCAACCTTTTCATGCCCCACCCATGCAGCGGCTTAGAATATTGCCTTTCGCAGATCATATCCTTCACTGCCATTTTGGCCTAACATCACTACCTTAACTCTTAGTGGATAAATTCATATGCGGCCCACCCTAACAATAGTGTTAACACTCTCCCTCCTCATACAACCGGGCTGCTCGATCTCTCGCCACGCATCTAGCTCAGGCCCGACAGAGAGAACCCCACAACAAACTTCCCCATCAAGCCTTGAGAGCGCGAACACGCCCAAAGTTGCCTCCGTATACGCCGACACCTTTCAGGGGCGGACAACCGCAAGCGGCGAGAAATTTGACCAAGCGAAACTCACTGCCGCCAGCAAGACTTACCGGTTAGGCAGCAACGTGCGGGTAACCAATAAAAAGACAGGCAAGAGCGCGGTTGTAAAGATTACCGATCGCGGGCCCTTCGCGAAGAATCGAGATATAGATCTCTCTCGTGCTGCCGCTCAAGCAATCGGCGCTGATGCTGACGGTATTGCAAAAGTGCACACTGAGGCGCTCCACGATTAGCACCCGAACGCACCTGCGCAATCATTGAACAATCTAGTCAATAACTTTCTACTTTGTCTCGCAAAATAACTCTCAAATATTTTGACTAACGCTACCCATGAGCGTACCGTTTTAGATGCCGGAGGTTCTCTCGCGGCAAATTCTAAAATAGTAAAGGTTTTATAGGTGGTTTGCCCCGTGGGTTATTCGCGCCGGTTGTTTTATGGCGTGGAATTGTTTTGTGGAGGAAAGAATCATGTCGTCCAAGCTTTTCAAATCTCAAATCGCTAGTGCAATTGTGGTGGCACTACTCTTAGTCTGTGGAGGCGCAGCGGAGGCCGCAACTCTGTGTGTTCCCACTCCAACCCCCACACCCACAAAAACCTCAACACCCACCTATACCCCGACCGGCACACCTACATTTACACCTACGCCCACCAGCACCTTGACGGCCACTCCAACTTCCACACCAACTCAAACTGCCACGCCGGTGCCAAGCTGTGGGGCTGGCGGACCGTACATGAACATCCCCTGCTCTGATACGCCCGGCACGGTCCAGCTAACAAGCATGATTACCAGCAACGGTGATGAATCAGTCGCACTCCATTGGGAAACAGACTGCCCGGATGGAAACTTTAATGATGCCGGAATTTCTGATCCCATATTGACGTTTCGCACCTATACCGGTGACGGAGTCCCGGTGGCATGCGGCGCTACTTTGACCGTAACTTACAACGGCTCAGTCGAAACATCTTGCGGCGCTTCAGTCAGCGTAAGCACCTGCCAGCGTGATTGCCTGGGCGTAGTGAACGGATTTGCCGTTTATGACCAATGCGGCCTCTGCAACGGCGACGGCACAACTTGTCAGTGCGTAAACCGAACAATTCATACAGAGATCTTCACCGCTGAATCACTCTTCGGAGAGCAATGTTCGCAAATTAACAGCATGCTGCGACGCTACAAGAAATCATGCGGCTCCGCAGGGGCTGCAAAAGTTTCAGCTGCGAGCGTGCTCAGGTCCACGAACTCCACCTGCAAATCAGGAAAGGCCATTATGAAAGTAATCCCCTTGGACGTGAACACCTGTGATCAGATTGAGTGCACGCTAACTAGCAACGAGCTAACCCTAAAAACGGTAGTGAAGAAGACTCAGCGGCTGCATAGTTTAGCATCTCGCTCCTTAGGATTGCTGGCATCGTGCAAGAATTCCGGCGATGGCGTCTGTAGGCGCGACGTAAAGCTTTGCCGCCAAGCGCTGAAAGAGAGAGAGCAACAGAAGCGCGCAGATCGTTTGGCAGTTAAGAAGCATTACACAGAAACGCTCGAGAGCCTTACTAAGATTCCGAATTTGACTTATCAGTGCTTGACTCGATAGGTGGGAAGGCAAGACTGGGATTGGCAGGGCGCGCGATGGGAGTGGCGGCCGAGTACGGTTGTGTCACGACACCCCTACTGCGGTTTCGCCATGGTAGAAAGGAACTGAACCGCCCCAGCACGACGATTCTCAGAGGCTTTTCTTGGCAGATTTCGTTGCGACGGGGCCGAAGCTTGGCCCCGTCGTCTAGATCACCCCTTCAACCAACAGCGGCAGGTGATCCGAACCAAAACTAGGTAGCGTTTTAACCGAAGAAATACCAGATAGGTTTCGGTAGAAAACATGATCTATGGCAGCGCCCAACAGACCTAGGTCTCGAACGTGCCAGGTGTTGACGAGCCCAAATCCCGATGCCGCGTTCTTTAAACCGTTCATCTCAACAAAATGGTTGTACGTTGTAGAAAACGGAGTCGTATTGAGATCTCCGGCAATTAAGATTTTGGCATTCGGTCTGCTTCGTAAATAATCGCCGACGGCAGTTAAGTACATGCGCCGATAACGTTGGGTCAAATCCCACTGCGGGGGCGGGGCGTGCAAGGCCAGAACGGTCAGAGTCTCATCACCGAAATCAATATCTGCAGTTAATGTGTTAAACATGCCGCGCACATTAATTGGCGCCGAGCTTTTAATCGGTCGCATTGAATATATGGCTGTTCCTTCGGCGCCCTTTCCAAGCATTTCAAACTTATAAGGATACTGTTCTAGAGCCGGATCATTGCCCCAAGAAAATGTAGCCTCAGAAACAACCAGAATGTCGGGCGGCGTTGGGCATGCTTGCATGAGCTGTGCGGCGGAGTGCCAACCAAACTCGGCATTGGCAACTACTACCGAAAATGCATGCGACCGAGGTGAGGGTGCATTTGTTCCCAGAGGGACGATATAGAAGGGATATAGCCTTAATAGAAAAACTGCGCTGGTCACGAACGATACTGTGCCGTTGGTCACGACATAGATCTGGCCAACGCTGCCCCTGTGAATGATAGTTAGCAGGAGCAAAATCCAAATATTAAGAAGTAAAGCCCAGGGAAAACTTCTGGCAACTTCAGTGAAGATTAAAAAACGCCCTAACAGTTCGAATTGGGGTATGGTCGCCAAAATACACCAGAATGCTGACATTATAGTGTAGAGGGGCAACAAATTTGCCAGCCCAGCCCTCATTTTAAGCACATCGACCTCACTAGAATTCCTCCCGCCCACATTATAGTGACGCAACAAGTATAATGTTTTCGATCATACCACTCCCCGACTACGCTCCCAATGCTCCCAGATTGCAACCATGGCTAATGTATCGAGCTTACAGTACTGCAACAGAAGCTTCTTCCAGCTCTCTTTAGAGCTAGGATCGACTGAGCCCTCTCCAAATATCATCTCATCATAAGCTCGCATGGCGGCTGTGCCTTCCTCGACCGCTATGGCGGCGCCCCCAATCATAAGTGGTACAAGATTTTTATAGGGATCTTTCACCACTTCCCCTTCCAATGCCTCGTACGGGGCAAACCAGGGAATCTTCCTCAGCGCTGAATTCGACCGCCAGATGGCCGGAAACACCTTCTTTATTGAAGTTTTTCCTTTCATCTCAGGATGAAAGTAGTAATCCTTTGTGAGCTTCTCCATATCGACTAGCCGACCCTGGGAACCTTTACTTGACACCAGGAGCTCTAAGGATTTTTTCAAGATCTCGTCTTCATGCTTGTGGTGCGACATCTGTCCGAGAACTTTTGTTAACACTGTGCCTTCATGCGAAGCCCAGGTAAACACTGTCCCCTCGGGCGAAAGTGTTTGCAGCAAAGTCTTAGCAAATTCAAAATTAGGGAAAGCCGGTTTAGTGTTTATCCACTCGGTATGAATTGGCTCGGCGTACCTTGCAGTTACGGTGTGGCAACTCCATTGAAATGCGATCTGCTCGAAGGGATGTAACCCCTGATGATAAGGCACTGCGGTCTGAATGGTCTCGAAGTCGATAAAGTGCAACGGATAGCGGATGTCCGCCAGAAAGTTCTTCAGCATGGGATCGATCCATTCTTGGCCGGATTTAGTAAATTCTATCTGGGTGCGCTGCCGCGTTCCCTGCTTTCCATCCCCCAACGCTTCCAGCGGTATATCAAAAAGGGAGACTTTGCCATCTGCGATAAGTCGGTCGAATAAGGACTCGCCCTCCTCTTTAATTTTAGTGCCGTTGTTGAGCTCGAAAATATGATGCTCAGGTTTTGCAATGCCCTCCCAACATTCATCGTACCCGCACGGCACAAATTCCCCTTGGTACTCGCAACCCCTGCACTTTGTTGAAAGCTGAGGCGGGATCTTTGTGCCACGTTCGATAGAAGAGATTAATTCTTCAAGCGAAGCAGCAATAATGGGAGCAAGTTCAGCCACCTCAGAAGAAACATCAAATTTAGTTAAAATATTGGTACCCTTTTCGACTTCGATTGAGCCGCTCTTGAGCACTACCTTTGGGCGGCCCCGCCCAACCTCCGAATTGACGGGAGAGAATGCAGACGGCAGACCATTCACAGTGACGGTTTTCGACTTATCCACTAACACCAAATGCGGAACTACCTTAAGCTCAGGAAAACATTCCCTAAGTATTTGAGCTTGAAACGCTACGTCATTCAGATATTCCTTCCAATTCTTATCTATTTCCCCTTTTTTGTTTCGAAATATATTTCCAGAGGTGGCACCGCCATCAAACGATTTTGATTTTACCTCGATAATGTTAATAACATTTCCCTTGCGTTCCAAGATATCTGCGATAGCAAGCTTCCTGCCCGAAACTAGTGTGGCCTCAAACAATACTACATCACCGGCCAGCAGTTTCGCCTTTGTCTGAGCAAAGTCAGCTAGCGCATCCCCCGATTCGGGCGCAAGCTCCCCATTGGGGTAAAGCTTCTGTGCCAACGCTCCGATTACATAGCCGCCCTCGGCCAAGAACTCTAAGTACTCGTTGCCGTCAGTCGCTTTGGGATACTGCGACAAGTGGTAATACAACTTAGTCGGACAGGAGATGGCTTCACGAAATGCGGATTTAGTAAGAAAGCAATCTGGTTTCATCAAAGCAAGGTACCTAGCGGCAAACTGATGGTAACCATATGACAGCCATCATATAGCGAGCCTTCAACAGGTGTTAACTTAGACGCATCTCGGTTCACATGCAAGCATCAAGTTTGCAAATGCGGCCCGATTTTTAACGATTATTTAAATGAACATTATGTCGAAATTATTAAGGAGATCTATGAAAACATTTAATTTTCTTTTAGCGTTACTGCTCTTAAGTCCTATTGGCAACGCCATTGCCGAGCACGATACTAAGACTCTGAACCATAAGGTTGAGGCGGATGGTACGACTGTCACCACCGAAAAGTCACATAATGAATCCTTCGATAGTGACGGATCGCGTAGTGTAGAAGAGAAAGAGCGCACCGCTGTTGATCCAAAGGGTATGCTGAACAAAAAGACAGCCGAGACGGTCACCGAAAGAGAAGTTGGTCCAAATGGCGACTATACTGAGTCGGTTACGACCAAACATGCTGATGGCACTAAAGACAAATATGTCGCCGAAAGAGAAACCTCGAAGCATATCTTGGATAACGGAAAGACCACCACTACAACGGTGAGCCGTTCCGTCGATCCGGCTGGACTTGGAAATAAATCAGAGAGCCTGGTCAAGGAAGAGATCGTGACAAATCCGGATGGATCGAAGAAGAAGACCTTTACTAAGAAATCCGATGGCGGAACTGTTTCTAAAGAAACTGAAGAAACGACAGTCACTCATTAATGTTTCTGCTCTTACCGCGCCAGCCCTTCGGCTGGCGCAGTGCAGCCTAATCTATCATCTCAGAGCCCCTGCCTGGCCCCGCCCCTATTAGTTACTTCGCAAAAAAATGCTCCTCCGTTGAAATGAAACGTGAAAAAAGAGTTATACTCTAAGTCAGCGCTTGGCTTTGAGTTCGAGTTCAGTACAGTGCCCTCGAGAACCTTTTGGTGCTGATAGAACTACTAAAATATCCAGAAGCAATGCCCCACTGCGACCCGATAGATCATTTAAGGGCTTTGTTTTTAAGGGCAACACGATGCGCGGCTCCACCGGCTTTCCTAATGTAATCCACAAGTTGCACGGCAGCCGCTTCTTTGAGGTGGAAAATCGCGATGATTTAACGTCGGGCAAATCTTGGCTCTTGGATGGGGTGGGAATCTTCACCGATGGCGAATCTGGCATTGGAGATTGGGGCCAAGCGCTTAGAGAGCTATTGATTGCATTGCATAAAGTGGGACCTATTCAGAATTTAGAGCAGGCCTGCGAAAAGGAGAGCTGCTGGGACTCGGAAATTCGTGGGACTCGTGCCGCTATACTTAGCGAATCTAACCGCCCAGAAAAAATAGCCGCCGATACAACCAAATTACTACTCGCCGAATTAAGCTTAATCACAGAGTCTATACAGACATTGGCGGCCTTTCGTAAGCGCGTATTTGAAAGGCCCGACCTGGCGCTCTTTGGCTTTCTAGGAATTCGGATTTCTTGCGCTCTGACGGTCGAGCAAAGTCCTTTTGCCTTTATGTTTTACGTGCCGAAGAGATATGTGAACTTGGTAGAGGAGGCCCATGAGTTCAGCGTCAGAAATCCGCAGGGACTTACCTCGTATAGTCCTAAGCTGCCGTGTGAGCTGCGCGGCAGAATCTTGTTACGCGCTGGAATTTGATTAAATCTCCGACGGCTACTCGCTCAAAGTGGAGAAACCAACAAAAAAAGTAGCGTAGTTTCGCTCCTGGGCTCGTTGTCTTCCATCCCATGCTCTTAATTAAAATTATCGAACTCGCCTCTAAGTCGCGCGGCGCTTCACTAAAGTTAAGATGGAATACAACGCGACCGGTTCCTCATTTTGATTAATTACTTCCACGTCCCAAGCTATAACTCCTTGCGGGATTCCGTCCTTCGGGGTTTCTTTGACGATCTTGCTTTTGCAAGCAAGCTTCACGTAAATACTATCGCCGATGTAAACCGGTTTGGTGAAGCGTAGGTTTTCCAAACCGTAATTGGCAAGCACGGGGCCGGGAGCTGGATCGACAAAAAGCCCCGCGGCTGCTCCAATAATAAAATACCCATGCGCCACGCGTTTATCAAAAATTGATCCTCGCGCGGCTTCGTCATCCATGTGGGCATAAAAGAAATCACCGGAAAGTTTGGCGAACGCTATTATGTCGGCCTCTGTGATTGTGCGCTTACCAGTCACAAGCGTCTCTCCAATTTCAAGCTCTTCGAAATACTTCTTAAAAGGATGCACACTATCCTGCTTAACCTTTGCGCCTTTGATGTGCTCACCGAATACTCGCATCAAAGTAGTGGGCGACCCTTGAACGGCGCTTCGCTGCATGTAATGCAAAACGCCTCGCACTCCGCCCATCTCCTCACCGCCTCCGGCGCGTCCCGGTCCGCCGTGCACTAAATGCGCTAGCGGTGAACCGTGCCCTGTTGACTCGGCCGCTGAATCTTTGTTAATCAGAACCAAACGTCCATGATGCGAGGCCACGCCCAACGAAACTTCCCGCGCAAAATTATCATCGGCAGTGATTATCGAGCCAACCAAGCTCCCCCGGCCCAGCTTGGCTAACTCGATAGCCTCCTCCGGGGTTTTATAAGCCATGACTGTGCTGACCGGGCCAAAAGCTTCAATCGTATGAGGTTCTGAGGAGTGCCAGGGATCCTTACAGTACAAAAGAGTGGGCGGAAGGAAGGCGCCCTTCTCGCTGTCGGCGCCGACCAGAGTCATGTTTGCCGGATCGCCGCAGATCAGCTCTCCCGTCTTTCGCAAGGCCACCACCCGCTTAGAAACATCTTCTAGCTGCTCGCGACTCACCAGCGGGCCCATGCGCACAGCTTCATTTCCAGGGTCTCCCATGGTTACCCCGGCAAGCCTTTTCTTTAGAGCCTCCATTACTTCTGTTAGGCACCCTTCGGGCACGATAGCACGCCGGATAGCTGTACATTTTTGGCCAGCCTTGACGGTCATCTCGCGTGCTACCTCTTTCACGTAAAGATCAAATTCAGCCGACCCGGGTTTGTCTCCAGGGCCCAAGATCGAACAGTTTAGCGAGTCAGCTTCAACATTAAATCGAATGCTGTTCTCGACAATGGCCGGATGCGTGCGCAGTTTCCGCGCTGTCTCAGCCGAGCCTGTGAAGGTAACTACATCCTGTGAACTTAGATGATCGAAGGTGTCTCCGATGCTGCCACAGATAAGCTGCAGAGCACCCTCTGGCAATATCTTTGAATCGATAATTTGCCGCACCATAACATGCGTAAGATAGGCGGTAGCGCTGGCGGGTTTTACTATTGCGGGCATTCCCGCCAGGAGATTACAGGCGATCTTCTCTAACATGCCCCAACAAGGGAAATTAAAGGCGTTAATGTGTAAGGCCACGCCTTCTAACGGCACACACAGATGCCGCCCTACAAAGGTGCCAGCTTTAGAAATAGCTTCCGTGGGACCATCTATATAAAAGGGCGCATCAGGAAATTCGCGGCGTCCTTTGCTAGCGAAGACAAAAGTCGTGCCTATACCGCCATCGATATCGATCCAAGAGTCGGTCTTGGTGGCGCCGGTCAGCGTCGAGACTTTGTATAATTCAGCTTTTCGATCACCAAGATAAAGCGCCAGAGCTTTTAGCATGCGCGCGCGATCATGAAAGCTCATTCCTCTAAGCTTTGCACCCGCCTTTCTTCCGTAATTCAAGGCCTCCTTAAAGTTGATGCCCTGACTCGAAATCTGAGCTACGGGTTCTCCCGTCACTGCGCTACGTAAAACTTGTGGCGCGGCTCCCATGTGCCAATCGCCTCCGATATAACTTCTGGCTTCTATCATTTCTCCCTCTTTAAATCAGTCCAAGTACTATAATGGAGCAACGGTTGTAAGCGTCCGGCCTCCTTCTCAGCCAACGGCTCGCAAATTTTTAGAGACCCAAAGCACTGCGCCGGTAGAGCTTGATACAACTTGGTCCCCTCGGTTTTCCAGGCTAACATCTCATCTGAAACGTCTTTGATAATTTTAGCGGGATTCCCCACTACGATCTTACGGTCTGGAATCACCATGTCATTCGGAAGAAAAGTTAACGCTCCGATTATACACCCCTCGCCGATGACAGCTTTATCCATAATCACCGCATTCATTCCGACCAGGGAGTTTCGCCCGATGCTGGCGCCGTGAATTACCGCGCCGTGTCCAATATGCGCTCCCGCCATCAGATGCACCTTTAACCCTGGGAACATATGAATAGTGCAATTTTCTTGGACATTACAGCCGTCCTCAATCTCGATCTCTCCCCAGTCACCCCGCAACGCCGCGCCCGGGCCGATATATACGTCCCTTCCAATAATCACATTGCCGGTTACCGTTGCCGCCGCATGTACAAAGGCGCTTTCATGCACCACGGGCTTTAACCCTTCGAACTCGTAAAAAGTCATGCTAGGAACCTACAAGAGTTCGCCAAAATTCGCACGCAATTAAAACAGCTCAAGTAGATCTACGAGTTTGTCGTATAACACTTAGAACGCTATTAATGCGTACTAGTTCTGCCCCGCACTTAAGCTACTGAATTTATTGGGGAATGTTATGTTAAATTTAATTCTGGCCGATGATCACGCGGTTCTAAGACAAGCGCTATCGGAAACGCTCTCAAATCAGGGGGACTGCAAAGTATTGGCAGAGGCTTCAAACGGTGAAGAGTTGCTAAATCTGCTCAAGACTCATAAGCCCGATCTTATAATCTTAGATATCTCGATGCCAAAATTTGACGGCCTGAGGGCCTTAGAGGAGCTATCAAAATCTCCAAGCAGCCCACCAGTACTCGTGCTCTCAGCCAACGAAGGTGAACGCTACGTTCGTGCTGCGCTAAAAGCTGGCGCAAAGGGTTACGTGCCAAAAAATGCCGCAATGTCTGAGCTAAAATTCGCTATTAGCAGCATTATTGGTGGCAAGACTTACTTAAGTCCCACAATTACATCGCCATTGATGGGCGGGACCGAACCAGATGTGTCGCTAAATGACCCATTCTCTGTGCTCACCACCAGAGAGGTAGAAATTGTAAAGCACTTGGCAGATGGCAAACCTAACCGTGATATCGCCAAGCTCTTACATATCAGCACTCGCACGGTTGATACTCATCGCAGCAATATTTTGCGAAAGATGAAACTCAAAACCAATGCAGAACTCGTCAAAGTTGCCATCGCCAATGGGCTGATCGAGGTTTAAAGAGTTCTCAACCAGGCCGAGGAAGACTCTCCTTTTTGTATGAGGTCGAAACCTCAACAAACTCCGCTTTGCGCTGAAGCTCTTTGATGCTGCGCGCTCCGCCGTAGGTCATGCCGCTTCGAAGTCCTCCCAAGAGCGTATCAATTAGTGCCTGCGCAGACCCGCTCACGGGCATCCAAAAATCGACCCCTTCGGCCACGGTCTTGTCTTTTAGTCCGCCGTAATAATCACTTTGGAAATCCTGGCTTGCTTGGCCCCGATATTTTACCTGGCGAAAATTCTTAACTTCCTCTCCGGACTGTATTTTTGCCTCTCGCTTCTGTCCAGCGCTTTCTTCGGTGGCGGCGAAAAGCTTACCTAACATCACGGTAGAAGCGCCTGCTGCCAGCGCCAAGACTACTTCGCGGCTACTTGTAATTCCGCCATCGGCGATCAGTGGCACTCGCAATCGCTCCGCCACGCGGGCACAATCTGCGATGGCGGTAAACTGAGGCACACCAAATCCGGTCACTATCCTAGTTGTGCAGGCCGCTCCGGGACCAATCCCGACCTTCACGGCATCAGCACCGGCGTTTACCAGATCATGATAGGCCATGGCGGTGCAAACATTTCCTGCAATCACATCTTTATCGGGGTGAGAGTGCTTAATCTCCTCTATAAATTTAAACATCTTGTCTGAGTGTCCGTGGGCTACGTCCACACAAATACCAAGCGCGCCGAGCTCCAGCAGCTCGCGCGCCTCGCTCAAGTTATGTATCCCGGAAGAGATAAATATCTTATCGCCAAAGCGTTTTATCCATCGACGTTGAGTCTCTAAATCTGCGAAACGGTGAAAGATCGGCACAGTTCCATTGGCAATTAGAACCTCGGCGAGTTCCTCGCCAATTACAGTATCCATGTTGGCATTTACAACGGGTATATGAACTTTTCTATTCTTAGTTAGCCAGCTTTCCAAATTAGGCTCTGTTCTAGATGGTATATTATTAAACTGCGGCACCAGAGCGACATCATCAAATGTGTATGCTCGCCTAATAGGGCTATGATTCATAATGCCTCCTTCTTAAGTTTAAACCTCACTCCTACTAAACTTCTCGACCACCTCAGCAACCACGCCCGGATCTGCCAAGGTAGTGATATCGCCAAACTCTGATTTTTCTCCCTCGGCGATCTTCCGAAGTATGCGCCGCATAATTTTGCCCGAGCGTGTCTTGGGCAAGCCTGTTACATATACAAACCTGTCTGGAATGGCGAATGCTCCAATTACCTTTTTAACGGAATTAGATAATTTACGCGCACTCTCGCCCGGCGCTGCCTGTGCGTCTCTTAAGATACAAAAAGCACAGATCCCGTGACCCTTAATTTCGTGTGGCAGTCCCACGACAGCAGCTTCGGTTATCTCGCCCGAACGAATCAAGGCGCTCTCAACTTCGGCAGTGCCGATTCTATGGCCGGAGACATTTAGAACATCATCAACGCGTCCGGTAATCCAGTAATATCCAGTTTCATCTCGGATGCAGCCATCCCCGGTAAAATATTTCCCGGGAAATTGCGTAAAATAGGTTTTCACGTAACGATCATGGTCACCGTACACTGTGCGCATCTGCCCGGGCCAAGGAAATTCTATACACAGACGTCCTTTCACGTTGTTGCCATGCAACAAATTCCCGGCCTCATCCACAACACAAGGCCGAACTCCGAAAAAAGGTCGGGTGGCGCTGCCGGGCTTGGGCTCGGTCGCACCCGGTAAAGGGGTTATCATTATTCCGCCTGTTTCCGTCTGCCACCAGGTGTCGACTATGGCGCATTCCCCTTTTCCGACCTTTTCAAAATACCAGATCCAGGCGTCGTGGTTGATGGGCTCTCCTACCGAACCCAACACTCGCAAAGATGAGAGGTCGTGCCGCAGCGGCATTTCGGGCCCTTCCTTTAAGATTGCGCGGAGCGCCGTCGGTGCCGTGTAAAAAATATTGATGCGGTGGCGTTCGACCATGTCCCAATATCTGCCGGCATCGGGATAATTGGGTAAGGATTCAAACATCATGGTGGTGGCTGCATTTGCTAGCGGACCATAGACGATATAGGTGTGCCCTGTTATCCAGCCGATATCGGCCGCACAGCAATAAACGTCATCATCGTGATAGTCGAATACATATTTGTGTGTTAGCGCAGCATACAGGAGATAGCCAGCTTGAGTATGCAAAACGCCTTTGGGCTTGCCGGTAGATCCGGAGGTATAGAGGATGAAAAGTGGATCTTCGGCATCCATAATTTCCACGGGGCAATCTGCAGATGCGGTGGCAAGTTCGTCTTCTGCCCAAAAATCACGCTTAGAAATCATGGCACAGCTTTCCCGTGTGCGTCGAAAAACTAGAACCGTCTGAACGGAACTCAATCCGTCTAAGGCCGCGTCGACACTCTCTTTCAAGGCAATTGTCTTGGCGCCTCGCAAAGCTTGATTGGCGGTAATGACTAATTTGGCACCGCAATCAATGACACGGTCGCGTATGGCTTCAGCCGAAAAGCCTGCAAAGATGACTGAATGCACGGCCCCGATCCTGGCACATGCTAGCATTGAGATGGCAGCTTCCGGAATCATGGGCATGTAGATAGCGACCCTGTCCCCTTTCTTTATGCCGAACTTCTTTAGGACGTTAGCCATTTTACAAACGGCCAGATGCAGTTCTCTATAAGTTAAACTGCGGGTCTCTCCGGGAGTGTTTCCTTCCCACAGGATTGCGCGTTTTGAGGAGTGCCCGTGTAGATGGCGGTCAACGCAGTTCTCACAGACATTTAATTTTCCTCCGAGGAACCACTGCACTTGACCTTTCTCAAAATCCCATTCGAGCAAAGTCTTCCAGGGCGCTCTCCAATCCAAAAATGTATCGGCCATTTCAGACCAAAATGAATCAGGATCCGTGATGGATTGATTATAGAGTCGCAGGTACTCATCGTTTGTTAAATAGGTGCGTTCACGCGCGCGCTTAGGAATATCGAAAAGAAACGACATGACTTAATCCTCCCTGATTCTATCGCCAAAGTCTCGACTACCTTACCGAAATGTCGATACCATTAATCTTATCTATTGCGGCCTTGATCAGCTCTCGAACTTCCGGCAGCTCCTCTTTAACTGCCCTAGCCGAAAGATACCCTATGGCCGAGCGACTTCCAAGCTTTCCGAGAGCGCGCGCGGCTTGGCCGCGCACCAGGGGATCGTAATCATCAAGACTAAGCACAAGACGCGGCACTATGCGCTTGTCGCCAAATTCACCCAGAGCCTTAATGGCCTCGCCGCGAACTAAATAGGAGTCGCTTTGAAGCGCAATCGCGCTTGCGCCGATGAAGCCAGGAATCTTTCGCATTAGAGCCTGCTTTATAGCGGAAACTACCAAAGCTTCAGGCGACTCCCTGCTCATTAGAACACCCAGGACCTCCTTGTCGGTCATCTCTTCGGCAGTTTTGCCTTTGGGAGGTAGATCATAATTAGGGACTTCGATATTATCGGCGATAGTTTCTGATGGGGAATTAGAAGCTTCATGCGATACCGCCACCACGCCTGGACTTTGCGGCGAGATAGAACCTTTTAATGTCCAAAATAAATATCCTGAGAGAAAAATGCAGGCGAAACTGAAGAGCCAGATTGCCGCGCGAAGTGGAGTAAGCGGTTGACGCATCGCGGAGATACTGCCGGATAAGGTCTGAGCATTGCGCGCCAAAACGTCCCGGGTGTCCGACCCGAATCTATCCACATACCCGCCCTCTCCGATATTTTGAGGTGTGCCCGCCCTATCGGGGTTCCATACTGGATGATATTCGGGCTGATCTTTGGCTGGCTCAGTGGCATGAAAGGCCTTTTCTTTTTTTGGATCTAACGAGGTAAGGGATTTCCAAGTAGAGACACGTTTTCGACGCAACGATTTTGGCGGGCTGCCAGGATTTGCCACCTGGAAAGAAGGGCCCAAAGCGCGCTTAAGATTCTCCACCATCTCAAGGGCCGAGGAGTAACGTTCGTCGCGGCCGCGTGCAAGCGCTTTTTCAAACTCAGCCTCTAGAGCCAGAGGCAATTCTGGCACTAAAGATGAAAGCGAGATCGGCTTTGAATTGAGTATGCTGCTTACAACTTGGGTGAAGTTTTCGCCAACAAAAGGCCGTTTACCACCGATGCATTCAAAGGCTACGACTGCTAAACTAAAATTATCCGATCGCGCGTCCAGCTTTTCATTTAGAATCTGCTCCGGAGACATATAGCCGGGAGTTCCCATTATGGGTTGGTCTTTGGCATCGCTCGCATCAGATATGGATTCGTTCATGCTGGCGATTCCAAAGTCAAGCAGGTAAACTCTGCCAGAGCGATCGACTAAGATATTGCTGGGTTTTACATCGCGATGCACCACGCCGCGCGAATGCGCATAGTCCAAGCCTGCGGCCGCCTCCCCGATATAATGCAAAGCTTCTGCAGGTGGGATGCGCCCGCGCTTTTGCACCATCTGATCGAGCCCCTCGCCCTCTAAGTAATCCATGACAATGTAGGGCACGTCTCCTTCAACGTTCACGTCAAAAATGGTGATAATATTAGGGTGACGTAAATTTCCAGCAGACCGGGCCTCAAGTTTGAAGCGCTCCAATTGGGTGGAAGTGTCATGATACTGGGGCATTGAGATTTTTCGTAAAGTCTTGAGCGCCACAACGCGACCAATCTCTGGGTCTTTGGCTTTATACACAATTCCCATAGAGCCGCGCCCAAGAATCCCGACGATCTCGTATTTCCCGATCTTTTGAATATTCGAAGTGCCTGACATATTGATACAATTGCCGCCTATCCCGCTCATAGGCGCCCTAGATAATTGCATAACATGTGCCCACGCCCCAAGGCGGTCAAAGGTCAGCCGGGAACCGTATGCAATTATAATCATATCAGGAAGTTAGGCGTGGCGGAAGTAGCTACTGGCGGCCTAGGCGGAATGTGCGCGTGCGCTGGGAAGGGCGAATATTATGATTGTATCTGATCAAGGCACCGAAAATCCCTAGCATCTCGTTTTTGACGATACTCTGAATAATAACGTGTTAAGTTAACTGACGATGGGGTTAATTAATGCCGGTCAGAAAAAAGAGAAGTCAAAGTTGGCGTGATGGCCCGGTCCAGATTTAATACCACTTCGCGCTTGAATTTCAAATCAAAGGTCGGGTGGTTGCGTAAGAACGATGCGATCTGCTCAAGGTCGAGGCTTTCACAGTTTCGCAAAGCGGCATAATTAGCCAACTCCTAAAATTTTGCCTCAGAGACCATGCGCAACCAAAAATCAAAATAAATCCAAAAAACTTCCCCACCCCACGCAACATTTCAAAATAATCTACGATTAACTATTAAGGGGTAAGAACTACGCCCCCCAGTAACTTAAACCCAGTGACTACACTCCCCAGTGCGATGGGGGAGCTCTGCACTGCATTTTAAAGAGAGCTAACACACACATG
>CAZVWV010000021.1:34524-35698 GCA_964631745.1 uncultured Bdellovibrionales bacterium | reverse complement strand
AAAACCCCTTGCCGTCGGGACCGGAGCTTCGGGCGTGGCCGCGAGCGCGCGGGCCGCGGACGGTTGCGCTACCTTCACTGCTACCATATTAAGCTAAACAATCATTGCAGACCTCATTGCGACATTTTGGCGACTTAGTCATTTTAGCATCCAACTGGCGATTTAACTGAAGCCAGCCTGCTTTTACAATTCGCCTCTTGGTCCAAGTTGGTCTCAACAGTGCCTAATAGTTGTTTTGGGATCACATAAGTATTGAAAAAGTAGGGAGGCTTCCCTGGCTTTTTTTGAAGTGTTTGATTTGGAGGCCAAAGGTGATGAAGTAGGAATGTTTTCTCAGTTCTTCTCGCGCAAAAGAGAAACAAACTATTTCCTTTCAATGGGTTAAGTAGTCTGTTTAGCATACTTAATAAACGGCGTACGATTATTAAGCATACTTAACGGCGCAGCGAGTACCGAGTGCTCAGCAGCAAGTTGAAAGTTAGGTAGACAATTAAGTAAACAACGTAAAGTTCTTACGCGAGAAAGCCTCTGGGAACACCAACCCGGCATTCAAGCCCATGGCCTGCACGGCTTGATAGAACGGCTCCACAAAATGCACATCGTAGTCGTGGAAGTAGTCACCTCCCATAAGCGAGGGGCCCGGCGTTGGGCTCTTTATGCCACCGGCCACGGCTCCGCCCATAACCCACATGGGGGCTGCGTGGCCGTGATCGTTTCCGCCGCTATCGTTCTCGAAGGTACGGCTAAACTCCGACATTGTCACAATGATAAGTCGGTCCCAAACATTGGTGGCCTTGGCTACCTGAATTAAGCCGCGTAGCCCGGCATTAAGTTCATTTAAGAGACCGTTCAGTGAATTGCGCTCGTTTGAATGGGTGTCGTAGCCGCCCATCTCCAGAAATATTAGGCGCGTGCCGAGCCCTGAGGCCATAATTATTTTGGCAGCATCAGCACATTGATTTCCAAAGCCGCCATTTCCGAAAGTTATGCCGCTTGGCAAGGTTGTGGAATCGGTCAACGCTTTAATTCTGGCCACGCTCTCTTGTAAACCAACCATGCTGTTTCGCACATAGTCGGCGCTCTTAAGTTGCGGCACGGAGCTCTTAGAGATGGCTTCATCTCGGATCATTTGTAGCCACTCAGTGCGACTACCATCACCCCAATAAAAATCCCG
>CAZVWV010000021.1:24844-34514 GCA_964631745.1 uncultured Bdellovibrionales bacterium | reverse complement strand
CCGTTCACCGAACGATTCAAGGTCGCCCATGGCTCGGGGCGGATAACAGTCACCTTGGATAAATAGATTTTGCCCGGTTAAGGAGATTCCTCCGAAAGTAGAGGCTAGCTGACAGGTCAAACGCGCACCCCAGCCGCCGTAAGCTTGACCGGCGTTGCGTATGCCCTGTTGCCATATATCAGTGCTTTCCTTATGCGATCGGTTGGGATTGGGATAGCCCACCAAGTTTAAAAGCGCCAGATGGCCTTCATCATAGATAGTTTTAAAATAGCTTAGGGCCGGATGTATGCCCTGCTCGGAATTGATCGGTAAGGAATTGTTAGCGCCGTAACTGATAGTTGGATTCTTATCTCTATAGATTCCATTGTAAATTGGAGCACTGTTGTATGAACACCCGCCCGCAAGATTTACAACCACTAGAATTGGCGAAGCACCCATGGGCGCCATGGTGGGAGGAGCCGCAAAGGCCATCATCCCGCTAGCGGGGCTCAGAACATTATGGATTGCGGCTCCGCAGGTGCCGGCAGCGCACATTTTCAGGAAGTCTCTGCGTGATACTTTTTTCATTTTGTTCTTTTCCCAAAAAAACTATTTCAAACGGTAGCTTGGCAACATACTCATCAGCGCCACTAATCCTCTGACCTTGGCTTCGCTGTCCTCTCTTGTTGCCAATGGCTCGCCGATATCTTCCATATAGAACGGCTGGCCACCACGGCATTCCTGAATCCAGTAGTAATCCTCGCAGTTGTAGTAGTCGTAACGCACATAGCGTGCCAGGGTCTCTTTCTCTGCGGCACTTACAGTGATACCAAGAACGGCCGCCACGCGGTCAACCAAGGCACTAGCAGTGCCGACACCGTTCAGGAATTGGTTGCGATAAAAGACACCATCATCGGTTTTATAATTTTCACCAGGCACCTGGTGCTGGGTATCATCATTCACAATATCGATCACTACCTTACGCCAATCTAATATGTAGGCCTCGCCTGCTAACTTCTGTTCATTCCAACCAAATATGGTCGGGGGCGAAAGCGGCACTTGTCCCAAATTATCAAGCCAGTCCTCCATGCGAGAAAATGGTCGGTTGTAATACTGCTCGAAAGGGATGCCCGTGCTGCGTAAAAAACCAAGTAACAGTTCGAGCGGGTGCTTAATTAAGCAGCCGCGATTAGCATTTGCGTATACTGCTTTGGACATCATCAGTTGCCGCATTACGGGTAATAGATTGTAGTCGTTATCTCTAATGAGCTTAGCAAGTTCATTAACAGCGTTGACTGAGATATTCTCTCGGCAAATAAACTCATTCCAAAGATCGTACGCTAGACTTTGCGAAGTACGTTCATCGTTAAAGGCAGCGTTTAGCATGTCCTCTTGGTTCTCAACCAGCTGTTGATATTTGGTGCCCTGGAAAAGTAGTTTAGCGCCCTGCGCGTGCGAAGGATAACTCGAACTGTAATCGGCGCCGCAAACCCACTGTTCATCAGGCTGCGTGCCCTGATCTGGACCATCGGCAAAGGTGAGCTCTTGGCAATCCTCAATTACACCTGAGAAAGCACGGGCGGCTTGCGCAACATCTTGGTCGGTGTAATTGGCGGTGGAGGCGTCAATTTGGCCGCTGATTAGGCCTTGTAGACTGGTTGTTCCAATGGTTCCCAATTCCCAAAACTCTCGGGCGTAATTTTCGTTTGGTGCCGTTCCTTTACTATCTAAACCATTTAAGTACAGGTAATTTCCAAGCACGCTGTGATTCCAAGCGCGCATGTAATCTTTATAAGTGAAATTCTGCATAAAAGCTGCCCGGCGCAGTAGCTCAATGTAATCGATCAGCGCCAAGTCATATCCCCAGCGCAAGCCTGCAGCCGAAGCTGCTAGCCTTTCATCATGAAGGAACATGAACATCTTATAGAAGAAGGGGTTTGCAGTATGGTACATAGTGCGGATTACCCCGTAACGCGTGCCATCGTTATACACGTCATACGGGTTAGCCAAATTCGGACGTTGATCGGTCTGTTCCTCGCCATCCTCCCACCAGCGATGCCCCACACGGCGCATATCGTTTTCGATCTCGGTAACACCGGCGGGTTCTGATTTAGGAGTGGTCAAACTATTGACCGTATTTTGAAGTCCATCATGCACAGCTTTACTGATATCGGCAGGCTTTCCTGAAAAGGCAAAGCGATTAAACAAAATAGTAGCCTCGGCTTCACCGAATCGTCCCGTATATCTGCTAAGCGATAGGAAATCCGGCTTGGCACAGGCTGGCCCCGCTGCTGCGTTTAACTGTTTATATCTTGCAAGTTTTTTGCGTCCCTTGGCGGTTGTATTCTTCTTTAGCTTTTTGATAATGCTTGAGTAAGAATTAAAAATTAATCCCTTCTTAGAGCTTTTGGTTTCGCCCGGAGTACGGTCCAAGCAAGTTACGCCGGAGGTTAAAGTTTTCTTTCCCAGTTTAAATTTAACGTCAGTCTCAAAAACTTGGTCAGGATTAACGTATATGATCTTCGGCTTTGGTTTAGCCTTCGTTTTTTTCTTAGCCGCGTAAGCATCTGATTGGCAAAACGCCGCAGCTACGACTAGTGCTACAAGAACAACTCCCTGATATCGCATCGTTTACACTCTCTTTTAAGCGACAAGAAACATCCGCATAGAGCCGGGCTCAAAGATCCAGCCCAAAGATCCAGCTCTGAGAGCAGAGGCAATATCTGTACCAATCCAGCCCAAGGGGTGATGCAGGCGCAGTACCCCTTCTGATCAGACCGAACGCTAACTACTCCATTTTATTTACAATTATGTGATGCAAGGCGCGCTAGAAATTGACGGCACCTAGGCTCGCCGCCCTCCCCAAAGTGGCAGCCCAGTTCCTAAAGCTCATTCAACTTTTTCGTAATTATAGTACGAATATACTAAGCAAGTAACTTCTTAACCGCCTCATACGGAGTAGTGCGCTTGTTTAGGCAGTCAACAGCTAAGCTGTCTAACATTTCGGAGTTCTGGTTAAGTATTTGATCCAAAGTCAACTCGGTCGCAAGCTTAACTATGTTCTCTCTAATAATCATCAAGCGTCGATTCTTTCCGGCATCCGAGGCGCGCAACCATTTGGCGTGATTTTCGATCCCCTCTGACACTTCAGCCGTGCCCTCCCCTGTTGTTGCCACGGTCCGAAGTAGTTCCGGTTTCCAATCTCGCTCTTTATAATCCCCGAGTGATAGCAATAACCGAATGTCTCTCTGGAGCGCATCGGCACCATCGCGATCGGCTTTATTTATTACGAAAAGATCCGCAATCTCCAAGATGCCAGCCTTGATGGATTGCACACTATCGCCCATACCCGGAACCAGTACCACTACGCAGGTGTCCGCAGTTCGCACGATATCCACCTCAGCTTGCCCAACCCCAACCGTCTCCACCAAGATAAGATCAAATCCGGCTGCATCCAAAACCCAAATCGCATCAAAAGTTGCCCGTGAAATTCCTCCCAAGGCTCCGCGAGTTGCCATACTGCGCATGTAGATCGATTCATCCTCTACGGACTTACTCATGCGAATGCGATCGCCGAGTATGGCACCTCCTGAGAAAGGACTAGTAGGATCGATTGCGATTATGGCAACCTTCTTGCCGCGTTTGCGCCAATCCCTGGCTAATTGATCAACAAGGGTAGATTTGCCCGCACCAGGCGAGCCTGTTATGCCCACCACAAAAGCGTTACCTGTATGTCGGTAGAGTGCGCTCTGAATATTGTGCGCGCGAGGTGAATTATTCTCGACTAAACTAATTAAGCGTGCCACGGCCCGCAGGTCATGTTTGGGCACGCGCTCTATCAGATCTTGATCAGTAAATTTCATATAGAATCAATGCGCTAGACCGTCCAAGAATAGCCCATGAACTAATATACCTTTAGAAAGTTCCGGGTGAAAAGTGGCTGCCATCACGTTGCCCTGTTTGACTAGAACCGGCTCGCAACCAAAATTCAAGAGAGTTTGTACCCCCGCGCCGACTCTCGTGATCTTGGGCGCACGAATAAAAACCCCCTCTATTTCAGTCTTTTGATCCTTCGCCTCTGCAAATAAAGCCCTGCCGTCTCTCGCAAGCTCCAATTTTGCCACGAATGAATCGACCTGACGCCCATAGGCGTTGCGATTAACGTCAATATCGATTAAGTCAAACGACCGTTGGCTAGGTCCGCTGACGCTCTTAGCAATGAGTATAGCGCCAGCACAGGTTGCAAGAATCGGAAAACCTGCACGAGCCTTGGAACAGAGCTCAAGAAGAAAACTCTCACTCAAGAGCCGCAACATGCTGGTGGATTCGCCGCCCGGCATTACAAGTCCTGAGACCTGATTAAGATCACTTAGGCACCGCACAAAGTGCACGGCCCGACCCAACTCTCTAATTTTTACGGCATGCGCTTCGAAATCACCTTGCAGAGCAAGAACGCCAACGGGCCCCACCTACCAACCTCGCTCCTGAAGTCGCTCCTCTTTAGGAATAGAGGAGATCTCAAGCCCCGGCATAGCTGCCTTCAATCCCCTAGAGACTTCAACAAGTTTCTGGGGGTCCTTATAGTGAGTTACGGCCTGAACAATAGCATCGGCGCGTCCGGCTGGATCGTCCGATTTGAAAATTCCAGACCCCACAAAGACGCTCTCGGCTCCGAGTTGCATCATTAGGGCCGCGTCCGCTGGAGTCGCAATCCCTCCGGCAGCAAAATTAGGCACCGGAAGTTTACCGTTTTTTGCCACCCAACGAATCAGCTCGACCGCCGCACCAAGCTCTTTGGCCGTGGCCACCAGCTCCTCGTCCCCCAAAGTGGTAAGACGTTTCATCTCTGATTGCATGGCACGCATATGACGCACGGCCTCGATAATGTTGCCGGTGCCTGCTTCGCCTTTAGTGCGAATCATGGCGGCGCCTTCAGAGATTCGCCTTAAAGCTTCGCCCAAATCTCTGGCACCACACACGAAGGGCACGGTAAAATCAAATTTATTTACGTGATATTTCTCATCAGCTGGAGTGAGCACTTCACTCTCGTCGATAAAATCAACTCCGAGCGCCTGTAGCATCTGGGCTTCAACAAAATGTCCGATACGCACCTTGGCCATCACCGGTATGCTAACCACTTGCATAATCTTTTCTATCACAGTGATAGAGGCCATGCGCGCCACTCCCCCATCTCGTCTGATATCGGCGGGCACCCTTTCCAGGGCCATGACTGCCACCGCTCCGGCGTCTTCTGCAATTTTAGCCTGTTCGGGGTTGACCACGTCCATGATAACCCCGCCCTTTAGCATCTCAGCCAAGCCGGTCTTTAGGCGAATACCTGTGCTTTCCATAAGTTAAATCCTTGATATTTTGGCCTGATTTTAGTGGTCTTGGCTCATATAGTCAAACGAAGCTTTAGTGCCGCTGGGCACATCTAAACCTGAGCAAATGTCTAATTTTGAACAACGGCTGAAAGCACCTAATATTGCGGCGATCTTAAAGGCGCTGAGAGAGGCATTTTTCGCTCTGGCGCCAGGAGCTTCCTTAACACTAGAGATTTCCGAGGCCCCGCCTGATTTTGACCCGATTTTTGCGCTTGAACACCTAGGGTTCGGAAACGTGCAGGTTCTTGAAAGAGCTGGGGTGCTAGAAGTACGGGCAAAGAAAATGTCGAGTTTTCGCCTGGAACGTTTCGAGCGCCTTAACAACTCTCTCTTCCAAGTCGACAAACCCACCGCGACCACGCCCTCTGAGGGAAGGTCAAAGGTCACAGTAATAATTTCCCTAGACACGACCGAGGCAGACCTCCATGAGACCATCCAGGCCTTGGAGTCACAAGAATTTCCGGACTGGCAAGCGGTGGTGGTTGCTGATTCGCTTCCAAGCAGTTTGTGCAGCCACCCTAAAATTCTTTCTGGTAGCTTTGGTGATTCAACCAGTGAATATGTAATTGAACTGAAATCCGGCGATAAACTTCATTCGCGTTTCCTAAAGCAAGCTATCTCCTTGTTGGAATCGGATAGGCAATTAGATTTTATCTATTCCCATTCACTCGAAAGCGCTCAGAACCAAAAACTGCTTTACTTACCCTTGCTCTCCAAAAAAGTAAAAGCTTCAGAGCTCCTACCGATACCGGCGCTCTTCCGACATGGCACTTGGCGATGCGTACGCGAGATCACAAACGCCTCGGCCAGAACCAAACTCTTTTGGGATCAACTCGATTATAAAAACGGCAAACTAATTCCCGAGCCTTTGTGCAGTTTGAAAGCGGCGCCCCGATAACAGACAATCTACCATTCAAATCCAGGCACCATGCCGTCCGCGAGTTGTCTTATCCGTCGTCCACATCCCGGATTTACATCTACCGGAAGCGCCCCGGCATCAAAAAATTTAGCCTCGGCGATTTCGCCGGCACTTTTTAAATTCTCTTCAAAATGCCAGGTGCGAACAACAAAGAGCGCCACATGGTCGTTCTTAAAATCACCCGTGTTATAGAACAAGCCTGGCCAAACCTCCGGCTCTTGATCGCACACCACTCCGACCTCCTCTTGGGCCTCGCGCTTGGCCGCGGTTAATGCGGTTTCACCGCGATCCACCGCGCCGCCCGGCAGATGCCATCCAGGCTTGTAAGTATGCTTAACTAACAACACCTGCCCATCCGAATTTAAAACAAGCGCCTTCACACCTAGCGTCACCGGACGAACCAGGAAACAATATGTCACTTTAAGACGCCAAAATATGCGGTAGAGAAAGTCAATCATTTAGGTATCTAGTTTGAAGAGAACTCTGAATTCGGGCAAGATCTATATATATGGGCGCAGGGCAACCAACTCCTTATAACTTTGATGCCTCTCAGGCGTTGCCGAAAAATATTAAATTCGGCACAAGCACCTGGACTTATCCGGGTTGGAAAGGGTTGATCTATTTTAATGATTATCGCTCTGAAAAGCAGTTCAAATCCGAAAGTCTGGGTGAATACTGCAAGTGTCCTCTCTTTAAAACAGTTGGGATAGATTCTTCTTTTTATTCCCCCCTAACAGAAAAACTACTCTTGCATTATGCCGGGCTGGTTCCAGAAGATTTTCGCTGGGTCTCTAAAGTATGGGAGCGAATTACAATACCGGCATACCCCAGGCATGCGCGTTATGGGAAACTAGCGGGCCAGAACAATCCACAGTTTTTAGATGCCAAGCTCTTTATCGAGAGAGTGCTAGCTCCGTTTGTCCATCCAGAAATTGGAAAACACGCCGGTCCATTCGTATTCCAGTTTCCTACCATCGCCAATGATTTACTTACGAAGCTGAGCTTTCTTGAGCGCTTAAATAATTTCTTGGGGGAGCTTCCAAAGGATTTTAGATACGCTGTCGAGTTACGGAATCCGGGCCTATTAACCGAAAAATATTTCCGGCTCTTAAATGACCACGGGGCAACACACTGCTTTAATCATTGGAACTTCATGCCCTCACTGAAAGATCAGATGTTGCTAGCGGCCAACGCCGGGGGCTTAGTCGCCGACTTTTACGTCGCCCGACTGCTTACTCCCCGAGGGGTGGACTATGCCGGAGCGGTGAAGCTCTTTACGCCGTATGACAAAATCAAGAAGCCCAACCCGGAAGCTCGCGATCACGCTGCAATTTTAGTGAAACGCGCGATCGAACGGAAGGCTGACGCATACATAATCGTCAACAATCGCCTGGAGGGACACTCTCCGGGTACGATCGACGCCATTATCGCAAAAACAGTCACGCGCAGCGACTTTCCAACGACGTAAGCCCGCGTATTAAAGCTAAACCAGCTTTCGGCCGATCTAGGTAGACAGGGTTTATTGACTGGGTTTATCCACTCGGTTTAGATCGTGCATCGTGTGTAAGATATATGTTTCGAAAGCGCTTACGTTTTGAGGTTGTTCAGGGCGAGACCGAACACATCACTTTCGGCGGCAAGAAAGTACGCAGACCCACTGTGCTGATTCGCGTGGGCAAATTATCTCTTTCCAAGAAGGCTTTTTTTCTGGGCGCAACATTATTATTGTGCCAGCTCTTAGATGGGCTGCTGACATATATCGGTTTGTCACTCTTAGGCACGCATATGGAAGGCAACACTTTTCTAAAGGCGCTCATTCACGCCTATGGGATGCTGCCAGCGCTATTCGCGGCCAAGCTCGGCGCGAGCATCGCGGTCGTAGCCCTCACCTGGCACGCGCACAACCGGCGTTGGATCAGACCCGCCATCTTTCTAATGATTTTAGTATACATCAGCTTGGCAGTTGTGCCCTGGACATACTTGATCTCCAAGGCACAAGCTAAGGGCCTCTTTGTTGAAGAGACGCTAGAAAGATAGCGTGTAATGGTCCTGCCGGTCTCCGTGGTTAAATTCAAATCGCGGCAACTACAAATTCCTGTTTTATTTCAAATCAAGAAATTACAGCATCACCGCCACCTTTCTACCGGACACGCATGGTTCTGACCCCAGACCTCGGGCTCAAATCCAATCTTTGTTCCTCGTGGTACTAATGAATAGGGCGGAGCCACCACCTGCTCGCACTTGGTGCTGCCTATCGGCCTAAGAGTTAGTGCCGCCTCGTGGCACCGGCCGACGGGTCGTCGGCGCTCCGAATATTCTACTCAGCTTTCATCGGAACAAATCGCACCGAGCCGAACTCTTCGGACTTTATGCCATCCTTGGTCTTTTCTATCAGCACCAAACTCTGCTCATCAATCCCAAGTGGTAAAATCATACGCCCACCAACTTTAAGCTCTCGCACTAGCTCGCGTGGAATATGATCCGGGCAGGCGGATACAATGATAGCGTCAAATGGGGCAGCCTCCGGAAACCCGGCAAAACCGTCTCCTGCTCGGAAAGTTACGTTGTCGTATCCAAGCTCTCGCACCAAGTTTTCAGCGGTACGTATTAGCTCAAGGCTAATATCCAGCGAATACACGCTACCTGCCAGTTCACATAGGAGTGCGGTTTGATATCCGGATCCAGTGCCAATTTCAAGGATAGATTCAGTGCGGGTCAGCTTTAGTTTTTGAAGCATTAACGCAACCACATACGGTTGTGAGATCGTCTGTTCCACTCCGATGGGGATGGGCGCGTCGTTGTAAGCGCTTTCCAGATGCTCGTCAGGAACAAAGAGATGCCGAGGAACTTTTTCGAAGGCCGAGATGACCGCACGCTCAGAAATTCCGCGCGCCAAAAGTTGATCGCTAACCATCTTAGCGCGAAGCTTACGGTACTTCTCTACCTCCTTAAGCTTCGCGGACATTTAATCTACTCAGTTTTCTCCGCCACGTCAGGCCAAAGGGCTACAACGTCGCTTTCAGTTGAAAAATGCACTCCCAGCTCGTCACCTAAGCGGTTAAATCCGTATCGAACTGCGCCACCGTTATCACGCAAAAGATCTCGACAGGCTTTATCTTGGCCGGTAAACCAGAGCTGCTGGTATTTATCTAGCAAACTACCATCATCAAGCAATTCACGATCTATCATCGCCAAACATCTGGTATCTACAAAAACATGCCCCTTGTTTTCCGTAGCAATCTTGACAAGATCGCCCTCGGGAGCCTGTCCGTCAGGATGAATCACGATTGAATAAGCAAAAGGATCTCTTTCAATCCTATATCGATCCGGATGAATGGAAACAACCACTCCGCCGAACTCCTGGATTAAAGCGTCCTTCTTGGTAGAG
>CAZVWV010000021.1:0-24834 GCA_964631745.1 uncultured Bdellovibrionales bacterium | reverse complement strand
CACCGCCTTAAATCGTTCGATGAATTGCGGATTGGCTAACATAAATTGATCTATTAGCACTAAATTTCCGCTTTCAATTGCAATACGCTCTTTCTGATTGCCCGACTCAGCGGTACCACGCATGCCGTGTCCTTGACGCCTGAAATTATCACGACGTCCACCGCCGCCTCCATTGCCGCCACGACGACCATATCGGCCACCACCGCCGCCGCCTCGTCCTCCGCGACCACCACGTCCACGACCGCCACCGCCGCCGTAACCGTTACCGCGGCCACCGCCGCCACCACCGCCATTATTATCCCGGCCCCTAAAACCACGCCTCATTAGATAAATCCTTACAAAGTTCAATAATAATAAGAGGAGTAAGTATTGAACTTTATGGCAACTTTTGCAACTGCTCCACGGTAATGCAGTTATAGCCCGACTTTCTCACGGTTTTGATTGAGAGCAGTTGCCAGGGCTTGAAAAATTAGATTCTTGGAAAGATTGTGGAGGGGCTGAGCCGCCCGCTCAACCTACGGAACCCCCTGTAATCCTTCAATAATACGATTAGCCCCACCATCGGCAACCAACACTTGCCCAGCCAATTTGTAAGCGCCCCTATGACACCCGATTCTCAAGCCTCGTTATTCTTTCGCCGATAGTTAGGGTTGAGTGTCGTGTGAGGAAAACCTAATGCAGCAGGATTTAAGCGATCAAATTATAGAGCTGAAGCATGAAATACCGCCAACTCCGGGGGTATTTTTTGATGACGATAACGTCAGGCTGGAAGGTGTCTATACCGACCAGGTTTCAGCATACAGAGCTAAACGCACCTGGATCGAAACCCTGGGCGATTTCTTCATGCTTGAATTCCCCAAAGATATGGCCTGCTCTGTTTCAGAAGTTCCCAATAGCTCCTCATTCGTTCTGCGCTGTGAGTTTAAGAGCGCTTGCGCTCGCTACGCCTTCTGGCGCCTAGTAAATGCCCAGGCCCCCGAAGCCCAGTATATTCTAGAGACCGCCCATATTCCGCAATGCGAATCGAGACGGTATGACTTTTTGACAGCCAGCGATCTGCGCGATTTGCGCGCACCAACTTCGGCTTCACCAGGATTGAGCGGCAGCCTGCGCCTATACGCGATTCGGCTTATGCAGTTATTCTCAAAATCTTAAATCTTGACCGTTCATATGCCTGCACTTTCAAACATCGCCATACTGCTCGGCGCGCTATTGTTGTGCTCATGTCAGGGGTCAGTTCCGCCAGGTCGAATTCAGGTTAAAAACACCTCGTTAGATCAGCACTATAACACAGTGCAAGTGCGCGGCGGCGGCGCCGTTTACACTTTAAAGCCGGGCGACTCCGGGCTATTGCCACCAGGCACAACTTCGATAACCTTCTCTAGAAAATATAAAGATTATACTAGAACTTACCAAGTCCAATGCCCAGCCGGTCTAAAAGACGGCATCACGCTTAAATTAATAGACGTGCATATGAATAATATGGAAGGCGGATGCAAGACAATCGGCGCCAACAAAGGGTAGCGCCTATTGCGAAAGCTAATTAAGCGGATCCTTGGGACCCGAGAGGCATAAGCGTACCAAGGGATCGCTGTGAGAATCAGGCACATCGGCGAGCTTTATAGTAATTCTCGAAACGCGCCTGAAGAGTGAGGAGTACCCTGACGCCCCTAAGCAGTGGACCTCCGCATCGGCCACGGGATCTTCGATACCAAGAATTTTTTGCACCTTAAAGGCGCTGCATTTATTCAATGCCAGTACGTCCGTTTCATAGGGCGTGCAACCGTTGAATCCTTGCGCCGGCCAACGGTCCTTATTCTCACGATCTCGCACGACTACACTGAAAGCGCTAGTATACTTGCCTGAAACTATGATGGCGGCCTTGCCGTTACACTCTGCAACCGCAGGGCGATATTGAACAAGCTTGGTGACAGAACTAGGACAGACACACGGTTTAAAGACCCCGCCCTGACAATAACGAACCTTCTTTCTATTGTTGAAACGCAATTTTCTTACCGCCAGTATCTCATCAGCCGTCCAAACCTTGCCTGGCGCTGCGTATGCCGGAGCAGCAAAAACCAGAGTCTCCAGCGACCAAGCAGATAATAAAACTACTAGGACTAATGGTGAAATTAGAAGTTGAGAGAATTTCTGCATAAGTGGCCTTGTTAATCTGGCATGTTAAATATTAGCCCTAAGAATAGCGCGCCAAACGGGCTTGTTCAAGGGGTCTACCAACTCGCGTTAGAACTTAATAAATTCCTGGGGCACTAACTCTTGCACGTGTGAAGGCAAGGAGCCATAGCTCTTAGGTTCGAAGATGTCCGGGCCATTGCCCTGTATAAGCTCTATAAATACTGCCGAGGCGTTGGGGCGGTCGCGGTGGTAAACTAAATAGTAGCTAGACGTAAAATCTTGAGAGAACGCGCTCAAAGAATCTAGATCTGAAAATACCCCCCTCACTACCACATTTGGCCGGGCGTAGAATATCTGCCCAGCATCGGCCATGCGAACCTGTAAGAGCTCGGGCGCGGGGTTCAATACATCTATATTCCGAACGTAAATCTCCTCGTTCTCATCACGTGCGTAGGCTGTATTGGTCATGAGTCACTCTCCGATATTTTGATGGATTTTCCCGAATTATCTTACCGAAGAGTGATTCTACCATACGGGGCCTCTTAATCAACCTCGTCCCCTTCCTTACCACCGCCTAACAAGCGACCTCGAAATTCGGCCCGCTTTTGGTGGATACGCTCCATAAATTTGCCTAACTGCTCGGAAGTCAAGATTTTTCGGAGTTCAAGCAGATGTTCAAGCCGTTTCTGTTGCATCTCGGTGTGCAGGGCCGAGAGCTGCTTAGCTTCATTTCGTAAATCCGATTCCGAAACAGAATAGTCTTTAATCCTGGCTTCGAAATGCTCCTTGGCCTCTCTCAACCCTCGCATCTCTTCGCGCTTGCCAGTGCGACCGGCACGTAAGTTCTTAAGTTTATCTTTCTGCTCCTGAGTTAAATTTAACTCTTCAAAGAATTGCTGCGGGCCGCCACCTCGTCCGAAACCAAGACCCTGCCCCTTTTGTGGCGCCTGAGATCCAGGCGACTGCGCCATCAGGACCGTTGCGTTTAAAAAGCATACCGCGAGCATCATAAGTTTCTTCATCTCTCAGTCTCCTAATAAATATTCAAGTCATCGATAGACAAAACGTCTGGCTCCTGATCTTCGATGACATACGCTTCTACTAGACTATCAAGATCTTCAGCAGCAAAAGACGCCTGTTGCTGCCCCGGAACGCGCGCGGAGATCACCCAAAGAGTACAAACCGTTACGGCCCCAAGAAGCACGGGCTTCCAATATCGCATAAAACTCTGGATTGGGGTCGGTTCGTCTGACGCGTTTTGTTTGATGTGCGTTCTCTCAATCGGCACTTGGGTAAGTTTTAACGACAACCGCGCTGGAACATCCGGCCAAGAGATCTCTGTTATCTTTTTCAAAAGCTCTTGATCGTTCCCCCAAAGTTTTTCCAATTCAGGATCAATCTTGTTCATGGCTCAATCCTTTTTTTATTTTCTCAATGGCACGTTTAAGCTGCGTTTTGATACTTCCTTCGCTGACCGCCAGCATGGCCGCCACGTCAGCCGTTGAGAATCCATGCCAGTGCCGTAAGATGAAAACCTCTTTTTGTTGGGGAGAAAGAAGCGGTAAAAGCTCAGAAACATCTCGAACATCATCTGAAATTTTAATAGGTACGGATTCTCTGCGGCTGTCTTTTAAAAAACTCGTGAAGCGTTTAAACCAACGCCTCTTATCAATGCAGGCGTTTCTTGCGACCGTGTACAACCATCCGCGATGCATCTCGCGGCCACGTTGCGAATCAGTAAAATACCGCACGAAAACATCTTGGGTGACATCCTCCGCGTCAGCGTAATTTCCGAGAAACTGAAGACAATAAGCAAAGATTGGCTTCTTGTTCTCATTTACAAATTCATCCCAATCAATCATATGGCGCAGTATATTTCGCTCTAGATTAACGTTTGGAAAAGCGCGGGGGTTGACCGGGGTGAATCATTGGGGTGAATCATTGGCGAGAAATAATACTCGCCTCTCTCAAGGCGGATTCTCTAAGAGGAACGCCCCCTATTCTCGTTTCCCACGTCCAAACTGCTCCCGTCTTCGAGGTTCAAAAACCTAAGCATCTCTCGCACAAGTACTTTAAAATGTTCGGGATCTGCCATATTTAAGCGATATTCGTTAAGCACTTTAATCTGCATATCTTCGTGCCAAAGCGCCCAACCCTCTTTGGAAATGCTCTCGTATATTAAGGCACCTACCTTCCCGGGAAATGGGGGCTTATCAAGGCCCGGCAACTCCTTGCCGATTTTTTTACATTTTACGATTCTTGCATTCATTTCGCTCTCCTAAGTGCCTTATCTTATTGACTAAATAAAATTATACCTGATTTTACCTAAATAAGACAAACCATTTACAAAGCTGTGACAACTCCTCTTAGCAATTCTGTCAAAGTTACGCTCATAAGGTTCGATACCTGGGCCAAAGTGGTTCAGGCATTTTAGGAGGATGAACATGTTGGATCAACGGAGCGATGCGGAATTGATAGAAGCCTTCAAGTCAAAAGACAAAGAGGCATTTTGTGTGATCTTGGAAAGATATACAGAAAAGGTTCATAACCTTTGCATGCGTATCACTCGTAATCAAGACGATGCCGAAGAAGTCATGCAAGACGTCTTCCTCACGATCTTTCATAAGATTCATCTCTTTCAGGGTAAATCAGCCTTTTCGAGCTGGTTGTACAGAATTACCGTGAACACGGCCTTTATGAAACTGAGAAAACGTCGACAGCACGTTACCAGCTCATTAGACGAGATTTCCGCTTCCGGAGATGAAAACTGGAGTAAACTTAGAAGCGATACTTCAGATATGAACTATTTGTGCACTAGACATGAGTTGCGCGAGGCCTTGGAGAGCGCGGTTACCGGTCTGCCGAATGAGTATAAGACCATCTTTGTATTGCGGGATGTGGATGGGCTTTCGAACCAAGAAGTTGGAGAGATGCTCAGTATCTCCATTCCGGCGGTGAAGTCTCGGCTACATCGATCACGACTGATGCTCAGAAGGAAGCTTCAGCATTTTTACGACGATTATCGTAGTGAAGAGGTGCAGGATAACCAAAATACGCTCCAAGAATTTAGAAAAGCTGCCTAAACACCGCAGAGCTTCACTGAACGATCTAAGACTAATCCGGTAAGCAGGGGGCCAACTGGCCCCCTGCTCTTATGCCTAAAATCAGAATCTGAGTCATCAGGCTTCTTATCTGGCCAAAGCTATTGTTAGCTGCCAAAATGCTACCGTGAAATACACAGTGGTATTTCGCCAGTACGGTATCCCGTTCCATGACTTTATTTAGAAAAAATATTGAGATCGTGTTGCTTGTGACCTTGCTAGTTATAGCAGGCACCCTGCGGCTTTATAACATCTCACACGGCCAAGGGATTCATCCTGACGAGCGCCACATGATTATGGTGGCGGAGAAGCTCTCTTTGGCTGATATGAACCCGCATTCATTCGCTTATGGGAGCTTCCCTTATTATTTATTATGGTTTTCTTCGCGTGCGGCCTCACTCTTTTCGGATCAGCTAACTCATTACGATGGGTTATTTCTTGTGGGCCGGGTTCTTTGCGGGCTCGTGGGCGTATTGGGAGTCCTGCTTCTTTACTATCTCTCGCTTGGAATCTATAAGGACCAGAGCGTGGCCCTCTCAGCAGCCGCGCTCTTGGCGTTTAATGTACTTCATTTACAGCTGTCGCGTTTCTATACTGTAGACGTTATTCTCACCACCCTGGTGCTGGCCACTATGTTGGCTCTGCTTGAGCTGTATCGAAGCAGAGATTTTGCGGCCGTGATTGGGGTGGGGTTCTTCTTTGGACTTTCTTTAGCCACTAAGGTTAGCGCGCTGTTTTTGCTGGCGCCAATCGGGACCACCTTCGTGCTATTACTTATCGCCGGTCGCAGACTGTCCCCTGTTAAAATCATAGCCTATGCTGGCGCTCTAGGAACTGTGGCCACCCTCACTTTTATAACAGTGCAACCATACTCTCTCCTGGATTACACTGAATTCATCCGACAGGTAAAAGAACAAACCTCGATGGTGCAAGGGCTTTGGCGCCCCCCTTATACTATTCAATACGAGCACACGGCCCCATACTTTTACCACTTACGGCAGATATTTCTGTTCACTATGGGGTGGCCGCTGGCCTTAGCCGCTGCCCTAGGCATCCTGGCTTGTATTCGACGCCAAGTTATAAAACTAAATCCGGAAGAGTTAATCTTACTGGCCTTGCTTATTCCAACCTTTCTTGTGTTTGGGAGATACCAGGTGAAGTTTCCTCGCTACCTGCTTCCTTTGTATCCGATCTCTATTCTTTTGGGCGCTAAGTTTTTACTGGATTTTGCACGATCTGTCAGCGCGCCGATGACGAGCCCCGGCACTCTGGGAAGTCCACAGTTGCTTGAAGGCCTTCAAGATCTTAAGTTCAAAGTGCCGCCCGGCCTGCTTAAAGCACTTCCGCTCGTATTAACAGGGCTGGCGTTATGCGCATGCCTGCTTTGCATCGGCATAAACTCGTTCGCTACAGGTTATGAAAGCACACTAGCTTTTTGGCTGCTTTCGATAGGCTTTGCGCTGGGAGCACTCTGGCTTTACAGCCCGCCTAAGGCGAACTGGCGGGGCTTTTTTGCAAACATACCCGGCAGTGAAGCAGGCTTTTTTATTTTAGCGATGGCCTTGGCCTTCTACTTTAGAACGTATCAACTCTCCGCCTTTCCTATACAGCTCCACAACGATGAAATGAGTTGCGGGCTTGAAGCTAGAAAGTTTCTCTTACCCCAGACACCTGCCCTCTTTGGAGTTGGCTGGCTCTTGCACCCCAATCTGGGATTTTTTCTAACCAGTCTCCCGATGCATATTTGGGGCACGGGACTCGAAGCTCTGCGACTAAGCGCTGTGCTCTTTGGATTAATAAGCTTAGCTGGAGGATATCTCCTTACCCGGCAGCTCTTCAACAAAAATGTAGCGCTGATTGCTCTCATTCTGAATTCTGCCTTTCATTTTCATCTGCATTTTAGCCGAGCCGGCTTTCACAACATGGAAGCCACAGCTTTGCTTGTCTGGACCCTGGCGCTCTTCGTGCTCGCCGTCCAGTACAGAATTCTTTTCCTATACGGACTCTCAGGGGTAATTTTTGGACTGAGCCTCCAAACCTACCCCTCAGCCTTTCTCATGCCGATTGTGGTCTTAACTTGGATTGCGCTTAGAATATTTTCCCATCGCAGCCATGCGAGAGAAGTACTATTAGGGTTCGCAGTTTTTGGCGGGTTAGCCTTAATAACCTATCTGCCTCAACTTTGGTTTTTTATCCAGCATCCGGAAACTTTCGCGGCCCGAGCTCGCGATGTGTGGATATTTGCTGATTCCAACAAACCACACGTGACAAGTGTGGTTGGCAGCACGGCTTTCTGGCCGGTTATAACACACCAATTAACACATGCCCTTAGATTTTTCATCCCCGGTTTTGACACCAGCCTTCAGTATGGCTTTAAAACCTTATTGTTCGATCCCTTCACTATGATCCCCGCATTGATTGGGTTCTCAATGTCGATCAGCAGACTTAAGAATTCCGCAGAACAGCTCCTACTAATTACAATCCTAGCAGTTTTTTTGTTCGCCGGGGCGCTAACAATCGACCCGCCCTTTGCACCCCGCTTTACTCCGCTTAGTCCGCTTTTGATGGTATTTCCTGCCCTGTGCTTAACCAAATTTTGCGAGAAGCAATCGGATTGGCTTACCAACTGGACGCTAAAGTCGTTGCTAACAGTTATTTTGTGTGCTTCCGTTTACTGGAATTTAAATTACTATTTCGGGAGATATCAATCGACTTTCTCAAATCAACGTCGAGATTATATAGCAAGGCTGGTTAGCGATTTGGGAGATATTAGAAGCGTGATTAATCTCTTCCCCACAGATGAGGAATTCAATTATGAATCTTTTGCGTTCATGGCGCCCGGCATCCAGGGCGTTAACCTAGGCGCTAAAGGACTAAGCCTCCTAAACGATACCTTGGCGAGCGTTCAAAAGCCGACCCTAATTGTTGCTCCCAGAAAGTTGCAGCTATTGGAACTATTGGCGTCGCAGATTAAGAATAATCGTATCGGAACGAGCGGGTCGGCGCCAAGCAATGAGTTTAATTGGTATGTTCTGCCCTAACCAACATGGATCAGATATTTATCCATAGTAGCTGGATCTTAGTAGTTTTCGTGGGGATCTCTGCCATCTACCGCCTGCTTTGCCAGGTAAAAGGCGCACAGAGTACCTGCACGCCTCCGAGCGCTATCTTTTTTGTCTGGCTTGCAATTGCCTTTCTGGCCTGGTTTAGCTTCCACAATCTTGCCACTCATTCTGGGACACTTCTCACCTGGGAATGCGAAGTCACAACCGGTTTCTTAAGTTCAGGAAGTAATCATCTCTCTGTTTGGCAGTATCTCTTAGATCTCGCCAGTTGGCAGGATGGCACTGTGGCGCGAGGCGACCAGAGTTTCTATTTCGGATTACCAACTTATGCTATTTTCCAATCCTTCGGATATTCGGTTTTGTACCTTCGAATATGCGCGGCCATAGCGGCGGTTTTAGCCGCCATTTTGGTTTATATCTCAGCCACCAGAATTTATGGGCCTCTAGCAGGGGCTTGCGCGGCGTTGCTTTTTGCTCTGAACCCGGCCGTGATATATTACGCTAAATACGGCACCTCGCTCTCGGGAACCATTTTAGGACTGCTGTTGGTGTTCGTTGCAATTATTTATTGGCGAGGCTTAAAACCAAACTCTCTGATTATGCCCTATCTGGTCTTCCTTCTGGCCTTCCTCGCTACCCTTAATTACTCCCCCGCCCGCGTGGTCGTTCTTATTATGCTTGGAATAATCGTTGTGCGCTCGCTTGTGGAGATTGCAAGAAACCCCGAAGCACGCGGCAGAAGCCTTCACGCGCTGGCTGCTGTATGTATTTGCGCCAGCGTTTTGACCTATCTTGAGGTCCGATCTGGCGGAGCCGGACGATTCTTGAACGCGCGCGGAGAGCAAGCTTTTAATCTTATGCACAATCAGGAGTATGTTGCCGGGGAGTTAGGAGATACCACACAAAACCAATCGTTTGCGACAAAACTTCTTTTTTTTAAGAAAATTATTCAAAACCGCGCGGCGGAGCTCTGGAACCTATTTTCCCCTTTTTCCACCCTTGGTGAGAACGCTAAGGATCTACGTTCATTGGGAGACCCTCCTGACCTCAAATTTTACCAGGCGGGCTTTGCACCTTTTATCGTGTTAGGGATTTTCCTAGCAGCTTTAAATATCGGTCGTATTGAGAATCAGATCTTGCTGGGATGGTTATTCTTAGGAGCAGCGCCGCTCTTACTCACTAACCGAGTAGATCTGCACCGGGTTTTTGTGCTGCTGGTGCCGCTTTTGTTCTTCGCTGCCCATGGCCTTGCGACCGCCATAAATTGGGTGGCTTCGGCGCGCCATCTAAGTTGGATCCCCAATATTTGTTTAGCGCTTTTGTCGGCAAGCGCACTTGCGTACGACCTGAGGCTACTATCAGGCAGCAGCGAGGTTCCTAAGGCGTTCGCTGAGATTAAACGCCATATCGAGGCGGCCGCCCCTAATTCTGTCCTGATTGGCGCCAGGAATTATTGCGGCGATATATATTGGCTGAATTTTGAAATGGCAGAAAGAGAGCGGAATACCCCCGACTTTAACTTTGAGGTTCTGGATCCGGCCCTAAGCGATCCACTGATCAACTCTAGATTGCCCAACTCCCCTGATGTTGTAGGTAGAGCCCTTCCAAAGCTAGAGGCTTTTCGAGAAACGATTCTTTACCCTTCCAGTGAATTTAAGGATTTTGGGAAGATCTTACAAAACCAAGCTTTTCAAGTTGAGAATCAAGGGGAGCTCTTAATAATTAGGAACAGTAAGTAGGGCTTTGCCGCCCAGGTCTAAGCTCGGCCCAGGTGAATGTTTACTTTTCAGAACTACCGACATGCATGTAAGATGTCGGTGTGAAATTACCGTCCTATCTATCAAACACGAGATATTGGCCATACCTGTTGGTCATGTTTCTCACCCTGGCCTACGCCCTTGGCTTTTTTAATATTTATTTACAGCCGCATTCATATGAGCAGGCCTCGCGCTGGATTTACGCAAATATTCCCGCTGGCTCAAAACTAATCGGCGTTCATTGGGATGACCGCTTACCGCTCTCGTTGCCCGGCCTTGACCAGAACAGGTACAACACCAATTTGGAGCTGCCGCTGTACGAGCCGGATTCTCCAGCCAAGATTAAACTTGTGGTCGCACGTCTAGCGCAGGGTGATTACCTAGTCCTGCCAACAATGCGCCTGCCGGGTTCGCTTCTTAGGGTTCCTTTGGAGTACCCACACATGGCTAGCTTATTCGGACAGCTCTACACAGGCACGCTTGGATACAAACTTATTAAAACTGTTGAGATTGAGCCTGCCTTCCCGCTGCCATGGAACCCCAACTCAGCGGATGAAAGTTTTTCAGTTTACGATCATCCCAAGGTATCGATCTTTCAAAATATTGCAAGGCTAGATCCGGAAGAATTATCCCGGCGCATTTACACCCCACCAAGAATCTTGCCCGCCCTCGACGAAGTCATGCAGCTATCCGAACATGCCCAAGGGGCGAGCATGCCCGCGCCGCATTCTACTTTTATTCAAATACTAGTATGGCTTTTAATACTCGAGCTTTTGGGCCTGATCTTTTTCCCATTTTGCGCGCTGATTTTTAAGAATTTGCCCGACCGTGGATATGGTGCTTCCAAAGCATGCGGGGTGTTTTTATTCGCAGTGCTTGTATGGCTTTGTGGCAATCTGAAAATAGCGCAATCTAACGCCCCGGCTCTTTGGTGCTTGCTGGCGATTTTGCTACTTGTAAGCGAACTAACTTGCAGCCGTTGCTTCGGAGGTTGGAGAAAGTTCCTAGCCGACTCCTGGCACAGTAACAGTATCGGCAAAATCGAATTTTTCAGCCTGGGCGTTTTCCTATTTTTCTTGGTTTTTCGTAGCCTATCCCCTGAAATTTTTTGGGGCGAAAAGCCCATGGACTTCACCTTCCTAAACTATTTTGTGAGGTCACCCAGTTTACCCCCAAACGATCCTTGGGCAGCCGGGCAAATAATGCATTATTACTATCTAAGCAGCTTTACCTTCGCGCAGTTGATAAAGCTTGGGGGCATTAATACGGCTGTGGGGTACAATCTCGCGATTGCCACGATTCCTATGTTGGCTGTCAGCACAGCCCTCTCACTCTTTGGCTCTCTTGGATTCAAGCCGAAATTAGCCGGATTTTTAGCGCTCACCTTAATATTGGTCAGTGATTTTGAGGTCTTAAAGCTGTGGATTCTCGATCACAAACCTCTCAATTTCGATCTCTTTTGGGCGAGTACCCGGCTCTTCACTTCTCCTGGTATTACAGAGTATCCGCTTTGGAGCGTGATCTTCGCCGATCTGCACGCCCATCTGATCGCCTTGCCTTGGACACTGGTATGCCTACTATTGTGCTGCCAAGCGCATTACTCGTCTCTAATCACCTCGACCGAAGCTCACACAACAAGAAATTTCCTAACCACCAGAGCCTTTCTCGGTGTGAGCTGGGGCATGTAATTCTTGTTGACTTCCTGGGATGTTATCACCTATGGAGTCGTGATTCTGACATTCGCCCTTTTACGTGATTTCTTGGCGCTCCCAAGCTTCGATGCGCGCACCATTCTCAAAAGTGCTCTTCAGCTTCTAGTAGAAGGCGCCCTCGTGGCGCTGGCCGCGCTACTCGTGATCGCTCCCTTTTTGGTCTCTTCCGGTGGCGCGATTCATAGCTCTTTTGGTTGGGTACAGTCGCTTGAATTTAATACTGCCTCCCAAGTTTTTCGGCTGTTGGGACATTGGATAATTGTGGCGACCTTGGCTTGGCTGTTAATCGTCTCGCTGAATATTTACCGGTTCATAACAAACCGAAACACTGACCGTTCCACCAAATGGCGCTTCTCAACGCTCATGACAGCACGCACGATACTCTTAGGAATTTTGTGCTCGCTGCCCGCAGCCATGGGATTGTTCTCGAAATTGGCTGGGAACTCGCCGCCCTGGGGCGTATTAGCGCTTGGAACGCTTATGCTCTTTATCGGCTGCTCCCTGGCTTTGCTTCGAGGCGATATAAATAAAACAGAGCGCACAGCCGCTCTATCTCTGGCCGTTGCGGGATTTTTGGTCGCCTTCGCTGAACTGCGCTTCGTTAACGACCACATGAATACGATATTTAAGTTCTATAACCAGATTTGGATTCTTGCCGGGTTTGGCGCTCTAGGGATTTTGCCCGGTGCCATGAATGAGGCGAGAAAGTCTTTCCTCTCTCGGAGCGGAAGGACTTTCTATTGGGTCGTCAGCAGTTTAGTATGGGGCGCGTTAGGACTGGTAACACTCGCCAGTCTCTTAAATCTTGGCGCTATGGCCACGTTTAGGCGCACCAAGAACGAAGTGCCATCCCTAGTCGGCAACCAATACCTGATGCAAGAATCCCCGGATGAGGGTCGCGCGATTGCATGGATCAACGAGCACGTTAAAGGCCTACCGGTATTGCTGGAGGCTTATGGGCCCGGATATCAGTCATACTCCCGTTTCGCCATGCACACCGGATTGCCAGTCGTGCTGGGCTGGGATTACCATGTCATGCAGCGCGGCATCCCCTGGGATGAGATCGATCGCCGCAAGACCGATATTCGGAATATTTACATGCTATCAGATCCAGCACCGACCCTAAAATTGCTTGGGAGATACAATATCAAGATCATTGTGGTTGGCGATTTGGAACGGAAGGCTTATGGGGCTAAAATTGAGGATAAGTTTTCTAACGACTCAGAGAACTTTTCCGAACTATTCAGAGCCGGTTCGTTGACTTTGTACGCCGTGAAGTAGCTCTAGGTTTCCTCCATTCCAAAAAAACACAGGATGTACCAATCTTCAAACGATTGTTATACTTTTCCAATTATGAACGACACCTCGGTTGAACGCTCTTTAAGCACAAAGCATTGGTCCTGGTTCTGGTTTCTTATCCTGATTGGATTTTTGTTACGCTGGCTCGAATTAGACACTCGTCCGATTCACCATGACGAATCGCTGCATGCTATGTACGGCCACTATTTTTACGATTGGCCGGACGAGAAATTCTATAAATATGACCCCATGTTACACGGGCCAGTCCTCTATAATCTCTACCCGCTGGTGTATTTGACGCTTGGCATTACCGATTGGTCGATCAGGGCCCCCATAGCATTGTTGGGGACAGTACTGATGTTCGTTCCATTTCTATTTAGAAGGTATCTAAGCGCGCCCATGCTTCTGACCCTGACCGGCGCAGTAGCCTTCTCGCCAACCTTGGTATATTGGTCTCGATTAGTGCACCACGATCTCTTGGTTTTAAGCGGCATGTTGATGATGCTGTACGGGGCCGTATCTGCTAGTAAGAGTTTAAGACCTTTTTGGATCCTCTCTGGGGTGGCTCTTCAGTTTTCGGTTAAAGCAAATATTTATATTACACTCGCGCTAATATTGGGCTACCTGCTATACGAATTCGTTCTACTGACATTCATGGTAAAAGATGGCCGCCCATTACTTATGAAAATGTTTGGGTATATCTCCCAAAACATTTTACCCCTACTGGCCGGAGTTCTATCTTTCGCCTTAATTGCGGGTTTTTTCTATTCTTCTGGATTTCGTTACAGTGGCGCACTCTTTGGTTGCGTAGCTGGCGATAATGCTTGCCATCCCTGGTATGAGAGTTTCACCTATTGGTTACACCACCATTCCATTGAGCGCATCGCCGGTCCCTTTATGTTTCACTTTTACATGCTCTCTTGGTATGAGCTTCCGTTTGTGGCCATATTTATCACACATGCACTGGCTTTTTATGCTAAGGCCGACAAAGAGTTTCGTTGGTTAGGAGTAGCTTGCTTTGCTTTGGCGATTGGCTTGGCCGAGTATTATTACTTGGGCGGATTTCCCCTCACTAACGTACAACCCTGGGCCTTTTTTAAAGCAAAAGACGCCCTGGATGTTTTTGGAATTGTGTTCATTATAGCGCATGCGGTGATTGTTACGACGCAACATATTTTTCGGCAGGAACAGTCACTTGGATTTTTTGGATACTTTTTCTTCGGTACGCTCTTTGCTTATAGTTACGCTGGTGAAAAAACTCCCTGGCTCTCAATCTATCCGTTCACGGCAGGACTTCTATATTACGCTTTATATTTTGATAAATATTTGAAGGACCATCCGATCCATGACTGGTCTAACTTCCCAATTCGCAAAATCTTAACCTGGACGGGCGCGCTTATCTTTTTGCTGGGCTTCTGGTTTACCATATTTGATGAAGGTCTGAACTCCAATTGGTTCTGGCTGGCCTCGGGGCTAGTCATAGCGGGGATCGGATTAGTGGACTGCATGACCGCTTTGCTTGGGAATATCAACTTACGAACATTTAGTTGCGTAGTGGTTGGGCTCTTTCTGATTAGGATCTCAATCCTCACAAATTTTGTCTATGCCGGTAAATCAAACGAATTAATCTCTCAGGTGCACACCACCCCCGAATTCGACCGTGTCATGAAGTACATCCGCTCAGAGATGTTACTCTCTGATGAGGAGCATCGCCCACAGTGCCTAGTTTCCGGCGAAGGAGTTTGGCCCACAGTCTGGTATTTGCACGGCCTTCCGCTTAGGTACGATGCCACACCAGATCAACGCAAAGATTACAGATGGATCATTCAAGACTTTAAGGAGGCCCCCACCGACGTGCCCCCTGGCTTTACCGTGCAAAAACTAAGATTGCGGGGCTGGTGGGTACCTGATTATACGCAGATGTCTTTGAAGAGATTTTTAGGATACGCCGTTAATCACCTGCCCTGGAAACCCGGCTGGGGCGGCGATCCTTCTGGGTACAGTTACGTGACGTTCCTGAGTCGGGAGTCGAAATAATGTATTTACCAATCTTACGGCTCAAAAAGCAGATAGTCTTTGTATTCAGCTAGCTTTTTTAGACATGCGAACCATTCCAACCGATTTGCTCCGTAGCGTTTACGTTCGAGCGATCCGAAAACTACATACTGAATGCCTTCACGCGCAAGCGCGGCTTTCTTTTCTTGACAGTTTGAGTTCTTGTACCAGTCCTCAGTAAATTGCTCCCGTCGGGAAACCTCGGCCACTTCCTTGGTGATTAGATTTACATGATTGGCCCAGCCCAAATACGCCTGCTGATTTGCGAGTGTGCTCACAAAGGTTGTGTAATCATAGGCGTTTCCTTGCGCTTCCAAGACTACGCCGGGCGGCAAGCGCCTCAACTCCTTGATTAGTGCGGCACTGCCGGGGAAACGGCGCTCTACTTCACTTAACCCCTCTGCCCTTGGAGCCACGGTCTGCTCCCCAGTTCTCCTTAAGATTACTGTGCGAGCTGTAAAATAAAATAGTGATACCAAAACAACTAACTGCACAACGTAGCGGCCGTAACCGACTTCGTGAAGCCAATAAAATTTTCCTAGCACTCGCGCCAAAAGCCAGAAGCCATACACATGCAGCATAAACCAGGCGCAGGTGTAAAACTTAAAAATGGTATTCATGCGCTCATTCTCACCACCGTAGGGATCGTCCACAAAAGCCACCTCTGGGAAAATCACCAATAGTAGCCCGCAAAGGCCCAACAATTCGCAGATTAAACTGGGGGTATCAAGATTCTTAACCGCCACGCCGGATGCAAGTTGATAGCTCTCAATCACTCGAAGAGTAGCGAGACCGAACAGAATCACCAAAAGCACGCTGGCGTCATCAAACAAGAGAGAGCCTGCAATCGCCGCGAAAGCGAATAAGCGCAGCGCGCCTTCTCGAAAGAGAATTATGTTGCACGTTCCAATTAAGAACAGCGCGATTCCCCAATGGCGCAACAGTTCAAAGGTGCGTGAATTGGCGATTGGTGCTTTAACCCAGTGTATGGGGTTATCTCCGGCTGGAATCTTCGGCAACGACCAAATCAGCGAGAGCGCAATCCAAAACAACAAACCCAAATAAAATAAATTTGGCATGGTCATAAAAGAGCGCCAAGCAGGCCAGACGCGGCGGCGCAACATCAGAATTCTAGCCTTTGTGAATATCAGATGTGCGGCTGCGTATACCACGACAATTACAGCCCAGATCGGTAGCTCCCAGGCGTTACTGTTTCGGATCCAAAGTGGCGGCACAATTAGTAGCCCCAGCAGCAAAAGCACGCGCTCCACAGGCATACGCAAGTAAAGTTTAGAAGGACTCGCATAGATCGCCAAGAAGACGCAGATCAGATAAGGAATCAATCCCAAATTGGCGAAGTGCGGGTGTAAATCACCCAACAAGAAAGACCAGGCCGGAAATTCGTTAATGGCGCCCGCAATCACACGGGAAGGGCCCCACCAATATTCATCCTTAGTAAAGGCTGCGATCACCCCAGCCAAATTGGAACCGAATCCGATGATCAAGCTGCTGACGATCGCTCCAGCAGTACTAAAGACCGCCAGTCGACTTAGCAGTCTAAAAATCGCCGTGACGTAAAAGGCGATGCTGAAGGCTACCAGTATATGATACACCTCAAAGACTTGAAGGCCAAAGAGCGAGGCAAACATGGCGCCTACCCTGTACCAATATACATAGTAATAAAGCCTGCTGCCCGACATCCACGGTTCTATCGGATTTAAGGGATCCCTTAGAACCGCTCCCAACATGGAGTAATCTCTGAGGCGTTCACCCATGGCTATAAAATCTGGCCACAACATGCAGAGTCCGTAGGCAACGGAATAGATGAGTATAAACAGTATGATTGGATATATTTCAGTTATTCCGCGCTGGGAGAGGCCACGCGAACGCCTGTCCCGCAACAAATATTTTAGCCCCGTTAGGCCAAGTAAAAGCATCCAATACAACGCAGACGAAGTTCCAAAAAGTTTCGCAAGCGGAAAGGCTAAGATTGGTGTCAACAATAATATGCCAAACAGAAATTCGAACGCAAAAGCGCTGGAGTAAAGCAAGGGCAACCCTAGCGCAAAAATAAGCAGTATGATTATCATCGAAACAGATATTACGTTAAGCAAACGAAGCAGAGTAGTTGTTTTTTCGGCGTACTTTTACAATGAACTGAGGCCTTATGAGTACATTCAGTAATGCATTTGATGGCGCACTTGGGATAGTGGTGAGCGGTGGACCAGCCCCAGGTCTTAACTCGGCAATTGCCTCCATAACCATCGAGGGCCTGAATCGGGGATTAAAGGTATACGGCTTTCGACGCGGCTTTGAGGGCATAATTTCGCACGGCTCTGAATGTGCCCTAAAGCTGGACTATAAGGACGTCTCTCAAATAAACGGCGACGGCGGCTCAATTATTGGCACCTCACGCTGTAATCCCTTAAAGACCCAGAACTCCAAAAACGCTTTCGTTAGTACCCTAGAGAAGCTTGAGATAGACAAATTAGTTGTGATTGGCGGCGAGGGCTCCGCCTATGTAAGTTACAGCATCTCACAAGAGTTTCCGGCGCTGAAAATTGTACATCTACCTAAAACTATCGATAACGATCTTTGTTTACCCGGATATTACCCTAGCTTTGGTTACGAGACAGCGCGCTATGCGGGTGAAACAATCTTAAGAACCTTAATAACTGACGCCATCACGACGGAACGATGGTTTGTGATCACGACCATGGGTAGAAAGGCCGGCTTTTTGGCTTTGGGCGCAGGCTTAAGCGCGGGCTCGACTTTGACTCTTATTCCGGAAGAATTTGAGCAAAACTCAATAACCCATGAAGACATAGCGGAGATTATTTTACACAGCATTCAGACGCGACTTAAGGCCGGAAAGAATTATGGAACCGCCATACTAGCAGAAGGTATTTTAGAGAAATTCGACTTTTCCAGAATTCCAGAACTGAAGGACTGTCCTCGAGACGATATGGGCCGGATTCAATACACAGAACTGGAGTTGGAAGATTTAGTTACGGCAGCTCTGCGAAGGAAGCTTGTCAAAGCAGGACTAAATATTCGCATCGTCAAGAAAAACATCGGGTATGAATTACGCTGCCATGATCCTGTATCGTTCGACATCGAATACACGAAATTCTTAGGATACGGAGCCGTTAACTATCTTCTAAAGGGCGCAAGTGCCTGCATGATAGTCAGAGACGATGACCAAATCGGAGCGATTCCGCTAGCAAGCATGCTTGATGCAAACGGCAGCATTCGATCAAGAACTGTCGATTTAAAGTCAGATCTGTATAAAGTCGCGCGCTCGTTTATGATCCGATAAAATTTGTTTGGCTTAATTAGGTAGCGCCGACGACTCGTCGGCGCTACACAGCTTCGAGCGCGCGCTTAGTGCGCTTCCTTCCAATCTCCCGAGTCTGTGTCTTTGGCTACAGGCGCTGCTGCCAGAGCGGCTCCATCGTCAAGGTGCACCTGCACTCGACGATTGACTGCTCGTGCCCAATCGGCTTCATCGCCATAAATAGGCTTGGACTCACCAAATGTCACAGTTGAAAGTCTGTCTGCACCAACTCCAAGGGCAACAAGTTCCTGCCTTACAGCGTCAGACCGATCCATGCCAAGTTTTTCATTGTAAGCGCCTTCGCCTTTAAAATCAGTGTGGCCTTCAAGCACGATCTTTAAGTTTGGATTCTTGTCGAGCATATCCTTAACTCTGCGAGCCTGGCCCTTTCCAAGATCGCTCAACTGGCGCGCGTTAAAATCAAAATTCACATCTGGCATGTAAACCTCTCGCATACTTTCGCGATTGAGCGAACTTTCTTCCGAAGCTTCCGGTGCGCCGGAATCGTAATTAAAAGGCAACAATGAGCGACAATCAGGCACGCTATCATCAGCCGAAAAACACTCTGGCTGGCGATAATCAAAGGGCTCACGGTACCCCATAACACTTCTGGTGGTTTCGCTGGACGAGGCAAAATAACTAAGCGGTCTAAAGATCACCTCACGCGCTACCCAGCCAATCGGGTGCACAACATACGCCAGAACTCTAAGGGGATGAGACTCGCTCTCCCGATATCTGGGCGCTGTGTGATAAGTAGCCAAACCATTGTCATCAGGTAAGATATCCTGAGCTACAGCACTCTGCGTAACAAACTGCGTAACAAACACGGCTAGCAGCACCAAAGAAACACCCAAGCATTTTGCACTTAAAAAAACTCTCTTCATTAAAGATTCTCCTACAAACACCCGCAGACCAAACCCTTCGAAAATACAACCCACTTTGGGCAATCCGGCCTCGGCTAAATTAGCCACAGAAATAATATACATATAGTAGATTCATCGAGCGGCCAATGGGAACACTAAATCTTATTCTTAACCATAGAAAGAACGAGGCGCCTGAACAAAGTGCCGCTTAGTGGCTATAATAAAACGATCTTCTGAATCCCTTCAGCCTGGCTAGGAGCGAAAATAAACTACTGTTCGAGTGACTTATAAATTCCTGGATACGCTGCCAAGTTCAGATATCGGAGTAATTTTGGTAGGTTATAAGGTCATACCTCAGACTGGCATCCACCCTAAACCATTAACAATCACCACAGGGATTAAACCTTGCGATTACTTTCAATCTCGGTCGACAGTGAAAATAGCGCTACCGCATCGAAACGCCGTCATCTAAAAACTCGTGTGATATAGACACGTTTGAGGAGTTATACCGGTAGTGGTTGTTTCTTTGTAAAGGAACCAAAAAGTGTACCAAATTTCAGATCCAAAGAGAACCTACTTGGCAGCCTTCACTCTGGGTGCGTGCGCGTTAGTTGGAAACTCTCTTGCTCTTCCGCTGATGGTTGATAGCTACGTGCCGGTCGGTAATTTGTTTCTTTTCATCGGCGCAGCATCATTGGGATTAAACGCGACCCTGGTGGCATGTGCAATCGCCCTCTTTCCTTTCATCATGATTCCTGGCGGCACCTTTGAAGTGCTTCGGGTGCTGTGCACTTGCGTGGGGCTGTGCTTTGCCACCGAGCGTGCGCCGCGCGTCCCAAGTTTTGCGATCGTTATGGCGCTTTGGATTGTAATCTTCGCGCCATGCCTATATTTCGGAGCGGGCAGCATTAGTGTTCCGCTTAACATTGCACATTGGGGAGTATCCTTTTACGCGCTGCACGAGACTCTGCTAGTCATGCTCAGCGGCGCACTGCTATTAAACAGCGAGATCTGGTTTCAGTTGACCGGCCGGCCACGCCATACGCCCCTCTATCTTTTCACCACACATATTTTCACTATGGTTAGCGCTATATGCGTATTCACTACCCTATTTGCGCTCGGAAAAGGGCATCGCGCCGATAGCCTCATATTGGCGTTCGATCCCACTCTGATGATTGTCATTATGTGCATGTTGGCGATTGCAGGCTTTGCGGGATATTTCTTCTCTAGCTTGCTTGAGAGGGATTTCCAAAAGTTCTTTCACTCCAAGTTGAGTAGCATGGGTAGCGGAAATACGTTTTCCGGCTTAGCAAGTGATTACTGGAGAAGAAAGACCTCAGCTACAAACGGCACAAGTCCTGCTGGCAACACGGAGCAGAGCCGCTCGAATAGCAAAACCGATTTGGTAAACTCAGATAAAGGGGTTTGCGCGCTGGCCTCAGACGGTACCGTGACATTTGCTAATCGCCGTTTCCGTGAATTGGCGAACCTTCAGGGTTCTGAAATTACCGGGAAGCAATTGGCCTCGCTAAACCTATCTGTTGAATTAAAGCGCGGTGTTTCGGCGCTTACCAGCCAGCTAGAGAAAAACGGTCCGCGCGTTTTAGAGTTCCGGGTCAATCAGATACCAGATAAACTTCGCTTCTTTGAACTCACAATCTTATCGCCGGAAGCTTACGAGAACTCCTCCATAAATACGGGCCCAGGCGGCTCTATTTTAACTTTACGTGAAATCACCGACAGGCGCACAGTCGAGGAGCAGTTATTAAAGGCCCAAAAGCTTCAAAGTTTAGGCAAGGTAATTTCCGGTCTGGGACACGCCTTTAATAATTCACTTACCACCATAATCGGACACGCCAGCGTGGCCAAACATAGTAAGGATGCCAAGCTAATTGGCAAGAGCTTGGATGGGGTTTTGGAATCTAGTCAGGCCGCAGGTGAGCTTGTGCGCAAATTACTTGACTTTGCGGAAGGCGAACCCAGCACTATGAGGGTCGAGGATTTGAAGAACGAAGTTAGCTCACATCTAGGACTTCTTCAAAAAATGATTGGAGACGAATTCCAACTTAGCTTCAAAGGAAGCCATACGCCCATCTCCATTAATTGTGATAACGCTTTACTTACGCAGGCGCTCACAAACTTAGTGCTCAACTCCAAAGAAGCCTACGGCAATAAGCCGGGCCGAATAGAGATCGAACTGGATAAAGAGGAATTCGACGGGGATGTAGGATTTTTGGATGGCGGCGCTCATGCCGGAGAATTTGCGCGCATTCGCGTGCGTGACTTCGGTGTTGGCATGAGTCGCGAGACGCTGGCGCGCGCCTTCGACCCGCTTTTTACCACCAAGTCTAACTCCGGACACACCGGTCTTGGGCTCTCGATTGTGTATGCGATCGTCAGGGCGCACGATGGATTCTTGGCGGCCGAGAGTCGTCCCGACACTGGCACCATGATCACCCTGTATATTCCAGTGCATAGCGGTGCGGTAGACCGACGCGTATCGGCCTGCCTTGAATCCCCAGTCCGTGGAGCCACATTACCGACCTCTATAAAGGGACAAGCGGAGCGCATTCTTGTAGTTGAAGATGAGCCGGTGGTGCGCGATTTGGTAGGTAAGATGTTAAAGCGGTTGGGTTACAACGTTGCCACCTGCGCTAATGGAGTAGAAGCGCTTGAGCAGAACGCTCGGACTAATTTTGATCTAATTTTGGTCGATATGATTATGCCTCACATGGACGGACTGGAGTTGATAGATAGGCTTAAAGCCATCAGCCACAGTCAAAAGACTTTAGTAATGAGCGGCTACGGCGTGGCCTCCGTAGACCGTAGCAGCGATCCGATCTTACCAAAACCCTTTGATATAGAGACTTTGGCTCAAGCTGTTCGCTTAGTATTGGATCGTCCCCGCACAGATAATACAGACACATCCCAATTTAGCGCTAGTTTGTAAAGCCGACTACGAAATTCTCCGATACCCTGGGTAGGAAGCTACTCGCTATGGGAAAGAAAATATTAATAGTCGATGACGACCCAGTTATTCGTATGCTAGTAACTGATATCGTTAGTAGTTTTGGACATTCGGTTGAAAGTTCTGAAAATGGCAAAGATTGTTTGGTCCGTTTAACGGAAGGATTACCGGATATCATTTTTCTTGACTTGCAGATGCCGGGCATGAACGGCATGGAGGTACTGAAACAGATCCGCAACGACGCGCGTACCGCCTCTGTTCCGGTAGTGATGCTCTCTGCTAATAGCGAGGTGCAGAGCCTAGGCGCTTCCGATTGTCAACCGGACTTTTACATTTCAAAACCTTTTGCTCTGGCGGATTTCCTTAAAGTGCTAAACCCTTAAGTTCCAGTCATCATTCCGAGAAACGTTTGTGGCAGTTGGACCCTTTCGGGTCTTTGGGTAGCCCCTTGCCACAAAGAGCGCCACATCAGAAGATCAGGCGATGGACGAATGGCTCCTACTTCAACATGGGCTCATGTTATATGTGGCCCTATTTTTTTTACTGCTTGGCGGAGCAGTTGGACTCCCAATTCCAGAAGACCTGCCACTTATCGGCGCCGGTATTCTCATAGAGCGCGGAGAAGTCAAAGCTCTAACAGTGTTCCTGGTGTGTTATGCGGGTGTCGTAATCGGCGATGTGATTATTTATTTTGTCGGAAGAAGATTCGGCGCGGCTCTATTTAAATCTAAATGGTTCAGATCCAGAGTCTCAAGCCGACGTGTGAAACATACCCGCCTGAAGTTAGAAAAGCGCAGTATTTTGATGATATTTATTGCGAGGCATTTATTTTATTTGCGCACAGTGACTTTCCTAACATGCGGCGCCGTACGCATGCGCGTGGAGAAATTTTTGTTGGCTGACATGGCCGCTGCTTTGATAAGTCTGCCAATCATGATGGGTATCGGATATGTCGCCTCCGAGCATTATCAGCAGCTGCTTGAGTGGTTCGGCAAAGCCCGGAACTTGTCTGTGATTGTGATCTTAATTGCTGGAGCGGCCTATCTTCAGTATCGCTGGCGAAAATACCAACTGACTCAGGCCGAGGGGGAGGAGTAACCGTTCAGCCATTATATCCCTTTAGTTTCAACCAATTACGGGGCCGAGTAGCATTCCTTGAAGAAATTTACCAACTTTTTCTTAGCTGGCCTGATAGAAACCAACCAGGTTGTATTACTAGATTCTTGTACCAAATTGATATCCCGTTATAACCCGCTGGAATCTTCAGCATTCCGCTAATCCTGCCGATTTCAGAGGTGTTATGTTAGACACAGGGCTGGGGGCGTTTTTCCGAGAACAGGTATCGTTTGACCCCACTTGGGGGCGCGCTCTTGAAATAGTCGAGAGGTACATAAACATCCCCACGCACGTGGGTAAACTCTTTCGAGACTCTTGGTACGGTGTCGCTGCCAGCAAAGATTTCATGAAGGTCATGGGATTTTCAAGGCTCAACCCGTTTTGCTTGCTTAGTGCCTCAGAACTCACCGGCGCTTCCGGCGAAACACCCGGCGAAACAGTAGAACGAGCGATCCAGATCTTGGGCACGCGACTTAGCGCCGTAGTGCTCGCGGTGAATTATACATGTAAGCAGGTAATCGCCAGTGACCCGCCCCCGATTTGGAAGCAGGTTCTGGCTGATTCCATCAGAGACGTTGAGATCGGATATAGATTGGGCGCGCGCACCTTTGATATCGGAATCGAGGGCGGGGCGATAATTGGATTTGCTGCATCTGTCGGCAAGGCGCTCATTATGGCCGATAACCCTAAAGCATTTAGAAACTGGCAAAGCATGTGTAAAGATGGCGCCAGCAGCAGACAGGAGATCATCAAGGTTTTTGGGTGTGAGTTCTATCAGGTTGCTTCCTTGTTGATGCAAGCTTTGGGATTTGGTCAAGAACTCGCCGTAGGTATCGCCTGCGGAGGTGGTAAATTGGATATCAGAGCTATCGATATAAGTGAGGAGGCGAAACGTTGGACGGCTGCATATCTGTGGGTTGATGCACTCATTAACGGGAGGAGCTATCCCGGACAGGTGTTTGCTCGTAACTTTTTTAAAGAATTAATCCCGCCAGCCAAAGACGGTAAGAATCTGGCACTTCAGGTCTTGCATACCGAGGTGGCTAAGATTCGCAGTCAGGGCTCAAATTGGACCTGGTACTTGCCAAGGGAGCCCGCCTCAGCTGGGGCTCAGTCAAGTTCAGCTCAAATTACGAAAAATTCCTAAACGATGTTCTATTGACGACATTTGAGCTGCGCGAGATAATATCTATTAGGAGTAAGCCCGAGGTCTTTAGTCCTTCCCTCCCCAATGTCTTAGCTTCCCGAACGACTCTTGACCGTGGGTAAACTCATTTCATACTGGGGCATTCACACTTGTAAAAGAGTGTGGATGCCATTTTTCGAATTAGCTAGTTCAAGTAAAAGGAGCAGCCAGGAAGTTCGGGGAAGCTTCCCAAAAACCCCGGGTAAAGTGACAGTCGGGCTTGGGGCTAGAGTATTATG
>CAZVWV010000020.1:16559-35885 GCA_964631745.1 uncultured Bdellovibrionales bacterium | reverse complement strand
AAGTTCTTTCTTCCCGCGCGCGATGCCGACGGCCCACTGCGGCGCGCATGTAATATAAAAACCCACTGCCGGAGGGACCGGAGCTTCGGGCGTGGCCGCGAGCGCGCGGGCCGCGGACGGTCGCACTACCTTCACTGCTACCATATTCAGCTAAACAATCTTTGCGGACCTCAGTGCGACATTTTGGCGACTTAGCCATTTTAGTATCCAACTGGCCTTCCAAGTAGAGCCACCTCACGGCCATTAAGTAAAGGGTGGGCAATCCGAGCAAGCGACGCTTAACTTCATGGCCGTAGGGTGGCATCAGTCGGCTTTAGAGCGTCTTGGCCAGCCGCAAAGCGGGTGCGGGACTGTTTGGAAATGGGCATTCGCTGGAACATAATTACCGCTAATGTTGCTTCTAAAAAAATGTCGATCTTCTCCATGGCTTAGTCGGGTCGTCTCTAACCGCTATCTCGCCCAACGGTAAATCTGCCAATTGGCATAGGCTTGGATCGATACGCACAATTTCTTCCAATGCTATCATCTTTGCATCGCTAACTTTCGCATCGGTTCCAGAATGAAACTGCCATGCTCCGTCTTCCTTATCGTGCGTTACACGTAAAATCGGTGCTTTGCCGGATACAATATCAGAAGTCGTAAACACGGCTACGTTACCGGGGTCGGGGAAAGACCATTCTGAGTTCATTTATTTGCCTGTGAAAATAGTATCAATACTTGGGGTCATTAAAGCATGTTGCAGTCAAAGTTCCCAATGTGCGTTGTAACGGCATACCCCAAAGAGAGACATTTTTGTTGCAGGCAGTATCAGGAGGTCTTAGAATAGCAATTCTTTGTGACCAAGGTGAGCGAAATTCTTCTTCGTTCTGCCGCTATCTTCAAGCCAGTACTTTCTCTGCTGTGCAAGTCAGAAAAACGGACACGCCCGCAGGGGTTCTGTAGCATCGCTGCTGTGCGAATTGAAATGTGGATTCCATGTCGGCAATGGGTGCCCTACCTAAGCTTTAATATACGATTCCCCAACTAGAGTATATCGCCGCGGAATAGGTCCAAGGCCCTGACAGAGGCCGAGGCGTAAGTTTTGTCCATTACGGAGTAAGCACTTAGCGTTTTTGTGTCGGAACTAAGTTTAAAGTACTTTAAGTTTTGGCGGTTGAGAGATGCTTCGATGCTTCCAGTCAGGGAAAACGCCCTATTTACGAGGGGGTATCCCGACATAGATCTATAGCAATATCGGCATATTGCCGCATTGTTGAGAGGAAACGGGCCCCACACCCAGCAGATGTGCCTTGACACTGACGTGAAATGCGTCAATACTGATGTGATATGCGTCAATCACCCTTTGCCTCGCTTTTTCCGAAGGCCCAACGCCGGGTGCTGGATCTGGTGTTCTTGCAGCCGGAACGGACGTGGTACCGGAGCGAGCTCGCCCGGACACTTGGGGTCCCACCGTCGAGCTTGCAGCGGCCCCTGGTGGAACTGGTCTCCGCTGGTGTTTTGGCGACTCGCTCCGATGGCAACCGGCTCTACTACGAGGTCAACCGAGAGAGCCCGATCTTTGCTGAACTCCGCTCCCTTGTCGTCAAGACCTCAGGCCTCGTTGGGTTACTGCGCGAAGCACTTCAAGCGCACGCCCCCCGAATCGACGTTGCGTTCGTCTACGGCTCTTTTGCGCGCGGAGAAGAATCGGCTACGAGCGACGTGGATCTCCTGGTCGTTGGGGCCGTGGGCCTCGCCGAGCTGGCCCTCCCCCTACGCACAGCCGCGGGGCAACTGGGCCGCGAGGTCAATGCAACGGTTTACGCGCCGGAGGAGCTTGCCGCCAAGGCGCGCGCTCGGAAGCACTTCATCAGCCGAACACTCGACGGGGCCAAGCTCTTCGTGCTAGGTACGAAGGATGACCTGGCAAGAATTATTGGCGCAGAAACGGGTGGCACTCGAGGCGACCAGCAAGGATGAAGTCGCGGACCTATGGACACTTGTCCGTCGCTACCTCGCCGACGCCGCGGTGAAAGGGCTGTCCGACGACGGGCGATTCGACCGAGCCTACGGCGCAGTCCGCACTCTCGCGATGTTGGTGGTTCGCGCCGAAGGTTACCGCGTCAAAGCGCAGGGTGGCGCCCACTACAACACCTTTCTCGCACTCGAAGCCGCAGACCCTGCGGGATTCGCCGCGCGGGCGGCCTACTTCAACCAGTGTCGGAACAAGCGGAACGAACTCAGCTACGACGCCGCTGACGTGGTTTCGGGCACCGAGGTGGCGGAGCTCTTGGTCGAAGCGGAACTCTTCGCGCTCCAAGTGTCGGCATGGTTCGCAGCGAAGCACCCTGAGTTGGTTTGAGTCTACGCGGGATTGCCCGCACTGGTTCGCGAGGACCTAATCTGGCGTACTCGCCCATCGTCAGCCTCAGACGCACACTTTTGTCATCACCAATCGAGTACCTTCACGATTAATTGGCATTGCAAAATTGAACCTATTAATTCCTAGAATGAAGTCAAGATCTGCCGCCGGAAATTCGGGTCTGGTTGGGTCGCCAATGCACTTGCCCCAATTAGAATTCCGCACCGCTGATAAAAACGGCTCAGGATCAGGTTCATTACCTTTGAGAAGTTCTTCCATATAATCGGCATAAGCGAAATCCTCTGCGCCATCATATCCTGAGTGATTTCCCGTTATAACAAAAGTTATATCGGTGGAATTTTCATTACGAAGATATTGAGCGGTGGCTTTAGCGTTTATGAAAGAACCGGTGACCAATCTATCCGCTTTCTTACTTCGAACCACACCCTGCGTTCCGGCCGTGGTCCTTTGAATAATTCTTATTCCAGTAAGATCTACCTGAGATAATTCAGACGGTGAGTTACCGTAATCAAATTCGCGTGGTTTTACTCCGCCCACCTCTCCCATAACTAGGCTGCCGATCAATTCGTCACGCACTGCCAGCGCCTCGGAGACTTCGCCCACAAGAATAATTTCAGTTGCACCTTTTGCAAATGCCACAGCGGCAGTAGTAAAAGCCCGGATTACATCGACGACTACTACTGTTCCAGTAAATTGATCGCAATTTTTCAGAGTGGCACGGTGAATATTCATGGACTGTATTGAATACCACGCGATTTTGTTCGTGAATATAGGAAAATCCCATTTGTGGTGATTTCCCACTTTATGTTAGACTTACTTAATTATGGGTAACCCACGTAAATCACGTAAAGTTGATTCTAAGGGCCGCGTACTATTGGGCGCCGATTATTCCGACTCGACTGTACTAATAGAAGAGATAGCACCAGGAGAGTTTGTAATAAAGACTGCTATGGTTGTTCCTTCGCATGAGGCCTGGCTATATGAAAACCCAAAGGCGCTGAGCGCCGTCCTGTCTGGGATAAATAATGCTCGCAAAAAGAAGCTTGGCAAGAATACAAAATTTAAGGCAGATGCATCTTGGATCGATGATCTGGAAGGTTGATGCTGGAAGTTGTCTGGACTGAATCGGCTCGCCTGACTTACTCTGAACTTAGAGAGCGCGCTTTGAAATCACTTGAAAAACGCAAACATTCGAAGAAGCTCAAAGCCTCACCAGTCGAAGGACTTTTTAAACAGGTTTACAAGACTGTTGAATTTCTTTCCCTAAACCCGCGACATCCAAGTCTTAAAACACACGCTTACGATTCGATTACAAATCCCTACAACAAAATAGAAAAGGTCTTCGAAGCCTACGTGCAAAACCGTACACCAGGCGCTTATAGAATTTTTTGGTGCTATGGTCCGAATAAGAATCAAATTACTGTATTAGCAATCAGCCCGCATCCTTGAAGCTCGAATCGTCGAAAGTGTAAACCTAACTTGTCGTTGACGACATACTTAGTAAGGATTGTTTTCTCGGGTCGCTACTTAACGTCGACGTACTTAAGCGGAATTAGCTTGCCGCCAGACATGTCCACCGCTGCGTTGGCCTGCTCCAAAGGAATGTACCCAAGCAGCGGCTCAATTTACTAAAATAGGTTACCTTAACCAATCCTTCGGCAGGCAAGCGTGAGTATAAAACCCTTTTGGGTCCCAGAAATGACTCATGCCAACTGCGGCGTCGATTTTAACGCCGTAAAGCCCCTTTCTACCTGGATGCGGCGTCCCATCTTTTGAATACGAATGTATAAGCTTTGCATAGAGTACATTTCGCGGGTTATCAGTATAGACGACTGCCATATGGCCTTGCTCAGACTCGTTTCTGTAGGGACGAAGTAGTAGAGTACCTTTCGGATAGATCATGTTAATATTGAAATTCTTTAGTTTCCCCTTTTTTTTAAGATGATTAAACCAGCACCATGTGCCACCAGGAAACTCATAGTCAGGCCGATCCAGCCCCGGAATTTCAAGGCCAATTTTTCTCCGCATAAGATTGATAAGGCCTGTACATGTGCAACTCTCAGCCATCACATCTCCTGATGGCGGCGCCTCACTATTGCTAACCCAGAATGGACCGTGACCGCTGCGCAAATCGCCTCCGCTCCACCATTTATATTTCGTGCCAACCAACGCTCGCGCGTAACTCAGTGCCCTGCTTATGTTGCTGTTTAAACGACTGTTTTTATTCATGGAGCGATTTGGCATCCTTAAAAAACAGGTTAAAGTTGGTGGTTTTACCGATTAACTTGTAGCAACATATATTTACTGCCCAGCTTTGCCAAGCTTCCATTCTTCACTTCGTAAAGCACTGGTTGGATTTCTACAGCTCGGTTTGAGTTAAACTGAACATGGCCAGATGCTCCGGCGAACTCCACTTGCAAAAGGGCTAGTTTCACCGCGCCCGGCGCATCGGTCTTTGCAGTTCTAATCGCGGTCGAGAAGGCAACTACAGCATCGTAGCCATTTTCCGCAGATAATCCCGGCTGCTTGACGTGCTCTACATTTTTAAGTTTTCTAAATGCCGAAATAGCGCTCGTGCCGCCAATTGCCTCTTTGGTATCTTCAGGAACGAGTCTAAGTTGGCGACCAAGTATCAATGCTTATTAATAAAGGACAGATAAGACTCGAGTTCAGACAACGTGCAAGCATGCCGATGATTTTACCCAGTATCCCACAGGACCTTATCAAGGAATCATTCACTTTGGCGTGGGCATTTGACTTTTGCGGGCCCAGGCTATGGCTTTGACCTAATTACATAATGTGGGTTGAATGCTCTTTTTCGCTTTCGGGGTCCCATAGTCGCAAGAGAAGTGCTCCGTCTCTATAAAGAGGCCTCGCACCAAAAAGACGATTTAGCACTATCGGAACACCGTTAACCCTAGCAAGAGCCTTCGCCTCCACTACGGCCCAGCTGCTATTTCACTTTAAATAAATCCATCAACGTCAGCCCGTCCGCTCTGCTCGCGAAAACGCTGGGCCAGGGCTGATAACGAAAGCGGGTCGACCACCTCGCTAGCGTCATCTGCGACGGAGCCGTTTTGTATTAGAATAGTTGTCGGAAAAATGGATACTCCAAGCATCTGCGCCATGCGGTCCTTGCACCGGCGTCAATGACTTTCGCCCGCTCTATGATTGTTCTGGCGCCTTCCTTCTCGTCGCCTTGAGTGTCAGGAGTCTCTACGAAAGGTCTATGCGCTTAACTTAATGGTCGTGGGGTGGCTCTAGCTGGAATTTAAGAATTACCTCCATCGTTATAAGCACTTAGTGTATAACCGCACATATTGTCGTCTCTTATGCATAACACGCAAGAGCTTCTTGAAATCATGGGGATACTTATGCGCAATGCAAAAAAACTCGTAACACTCTTACTCACTAAATTATTATGTTTCCTTCTGCTACTTTCTCTTTCACAGCAAGTCCGCGCCGATTCTACTTATATGGTGAAAGATCTAACTCCCATAGGCGATCTTTTGATTCCACAAGACTTTACAGTATTTGGCGACATCGCCTTAATGTCTGGTGACGATGGTGTACCGTACTACCGCCCACTGCATGGTCGCGAACTTTGGATGTATGACTTCAATACAAAACAATCTGTTCTGGTCAAGGATGGCATCCCAGGCAGCGGAGGCTATTCCCGCCTGTTTAAGTTTACAAAGTCTGGCTCCAAATATTTTTACACCTCAGTAGCGGGCGACCTAACGAAGTCATTTTGGGCCACCGACCTCACAGATGCGGGCACCCAAAGATTAAACGCTTCCTCAGCGCCCGACAAATGCTTTTCCATCAGCACAGGTTGCGCCTATGTCGTCTTTCCATATGCGAGTGATCTTTGGTTCTCTGATGGTACGCAAGCAGGTACTCAAGTAATTGCGGCGGGAAAAGTTTCTGAGATGTTGGGCGTTATTAATAATCGCGTTTTCTTTGCCGGAATCTCCGCCGCAAACGGCATTGAGCTTTGGAGCTCGGATGGCACCATCGTGGGGACAGGTATTTTTAAGGAGTTTTACCCTGGTGCAAACAGTTCCGCACCAAGCTTTGTCGCATCGATCGGGAATACTGCGTATATACAAGTGAAAACTGCCTATAACAACTACGAGCTCTGGAAGTCAGACGGCACGCTTGGCGGCACTGTTTTAGTGAAATCTCTGGGATCGAACTACATTGGTTCAGGCCCTGCCAGAACTAGAGTAATCGGAAATAATCTGTATTTTTTAATGGGCGGCGACCTTTGGATATCGGACGGCACGGCCGTCGGTACCCAAATCCTAAAGACTTTTACTTGGCCTACCATCATTGGAGCAACTGCTAATAACGCGATTATTATGGAACGTTCCGCGCTCCGTGAACTTTGGACGTCTAACGGTACAGCACTTGGGACTGTGCAGCTTAAGATATTTCCTGCGAACAGCACACTCACCGAAGTGGTGTCGTCGCAGAGTCGCTCTTTTATATCTGTTTCTAATGGTACCCAGAACCAGAACCAAATTTGGATGACGGATGGCACAGTTGTGGGAACACTGTTGGTGCAGAATGCCAACTGGTGGTCGGGCATTGCAGTCGGAGAAAAGGTTATCGCATGCTCGCTGCCGGACGACTGGAACCAAGGGGAACGCATAGTAGTGTTTGATGGACAGCTCCCTGTTACCACTCGCGAGGTGATTGGTTGCTCGAGACAAATTCAGGGCGCTGACCCCGAGGATCCGGAGTCCTGGTCGAATGTACCGGAGCAATTGTTTGTAAGAAATGCGGAAGCTTTCATGATACACGGGGCGCGCTTGCTACGATTCACCGGCCAAGCGCTCTTGCCTGTGGAAGAATCGCCTTTAGATGCTCCTGGAACTAGTGACTATTTCGGGTCGTATCCCGAAAACTTTAACAAGCACGGGAACGATCAAATTTTTACTGCTAGAGACGGAATTTATCGTACCACCGGCGCCCAAGGCGACGTCACCAAAGTCCTAGACGATCTGCTTCTTCAAAATCCCACCCTTAAAGTTCATGGAGATTCTCTTAAATATATTTCAAACCTTAAAGGCACCTATGAGGGTTCTAATACCTACGCCGGTCCCCAAGCGGTAAGAAGGTTAAGTCTCTTAACTAATCAAGTAGAGACCCTGGGTCAAGTGACATTTGGATCCGCATATTCGCCCGTCATCTCCGACATAATTAATGACCACTACATATTTCCTGATACTTATTCGAGCAGCGGTATTTGGCGCATGAACGATGGCGGCATAGAGAAAATCAGTGAAGTCTCACCTTGGCCGGATAACGAGCCTCGTTTCTTGGTGAAAACTCAAGCGATGGGATTTTTTCTTGGTTTGACTTCGGCCAATGGGCTCGAACTATGGCGAACCGATGGCACTAGCGCCGGTACCGCTCTCGTGAAAGATCTTGCACCGGGCAGCCAAAATGGCGTAGAGACTGTTGGTACGGCCATAAACGGCAAGGTGCTTTTTGTTGATAAAGACTCTGCGCTATTTGTATCAGACGGTTCGGAGTCTGGCACGATGTCCATCAGTGGCGGCCCCACCCCATTTAGATACCCTTTAAGTTTCGTTAACAGCGGGAATTATGTTTATTTCGTTGCCACAGCGGATAATGGATTTGAGGGCATCTTTCGAACGGATGGCACTTCTCTTGGAACGCAACGGTTACTGGAGTTAAATAGCGATAATGGGATGCCCTATTCGATTTCTAATCTAGCAGTATATGAAGGCAAGTATTATTTCACCGGAAAGACCAGCGAAGTGGGAGAGGAGCTTTGGAGATCGGACGGGACTGTTTCTGGCACTGTTTTACTTAAGGATATAAATCCAGGGAGCCGATCTTCAAAGCCGGAATTTATGACGCACTATCTAAATCAGTTATGTTTCATCGCGGACACAGATAACGAAGGACGAGAGCTATGGTGTACAGATGGCACAGCCTCCGGAACACGCTTGGTAGAAGACGTAAATCCCGGCAGTGAAGACGGCGCCGATTCAGTTATAGGAGAGCACAATAACCGACTGTTGTTTGTGGCCGATGACGGAATGCATGGTAAAGAGCTTTGGGCGTATGTGCATGACGTAGCTGACCTCTGCCCACAAGATCCTGCCAAGCTGCTGCCTGGCGTGTGTGGTTGTGGCGCTACCGACGACGATCTGAACGCAAATGGACAAGCAGATTGCCTTGACTCTGGTGGTGGCAATAACGGAGGAGGCCCAGGGAATGTTATAGATCTCAATGCTTTGCCGTTACCAAAGCCTGTTATCAAACAAGATAAAAAAAAGAAGGTGTTCATAACCCTTCCGGCTATTCAAGCGCCAATTAAGCTCCAGGTTAATTACTATTTCAAAATCCCCGGAATCAAGAAAAAGCCAAAGATCAAAAACACAAATACATCAAAATCAGTAATTCAGATTAAAGGAGGCAAGACCGGTTACACCCTTTTTGTTCAGTATCGATACGCCAATGGCGCTTCGACCTCGGCATACACATCATGGGTGAGGAAAAAGCTAAAGTAGCCCGAGTCGGGAAGGTGTCACGGCCCGGCCTGTCTGGGGTGGCTGAACAAATTAGATTCGCAATTGTTCAAAACCCCGGGTAAATGGCAAACACAGCGCCGAGTAAAAATATTATGGAGCGCCGACGACCTCGTCGGCCGGTGCCCCGCGGTGGCACTAAGTGTTAGGCCGACAGGCAGCAATAAGTGCGAGCGGGGTGGTGGCTACGCCCTAACAAGCAGTGCCATTATGACCACCGGCCGCCGAGTCGACGGCGCTACTTAATATTCCTGCTTCGCCCGGGCAGGGCATCACTTTTTGGATGAAGAATGATATCTGCAACTCTTGCATAATATTCCTCTCCACTCCCGCGCTCGCGAGTCCGCATCCTACTCGGAATAGACAAAGGCCACCCATTTCGGCGCGGGAGGCACAGTAGATAAGTCTTTACCGATATATCGGAAGCTGATATAGTAACTGAGTGGCGATAAAGTCCTATAGAAACGCTAGCACTAGAGACTTTGCCGAAGGAGTGGCCTCAAAGAATGCAAGAAGGCTTCTACCGATTGTGTTGCACCCAAGTGCTAGGCCTGGATTGGCTGCTATTGAGGCCATGACTGCACTTTCGGAATTTGCCGCCTTTCCCGGATGGCAACTGGAGAAGCTGAAAGGAGACCGAGCGAGTCAATATAGTATTCGAATAAATAGCCAGTATCGCATCTGCTTTCGGTGGAACGGAGTAGATGCTGAGGCTGTCGAGATCGTTGATTACCATTAGAGTTTAGGAGGATCGCTATGCTTAAGCCAAGACGTGCCATTGCCGTTCACCCCGGAGAAATCCTGCAGGAGATTCTCGATCAAAACAGCCTGACGCAGGCCCAACTGGCAAGCCATCTCGGGACATTCCACGCTAAGATTAACGAGATCTGTCGGGGGAAGCGCGGTGTTACCCCGGATATGGCGGCAAAGCTTGGCAGAGCATTTAGGCAGAACGCTTCCTTTTGGATGAACCTTCAAAAAAACTGGGAACTAAGCGGACTAAAGGATGAAGACTACGCAGGCATTGGAGCGATTAAGCTCAGAGCGTAGAGCCGAGGATAAATATCCTACCCAAGCGGATTTCTCCACCGTAGCCCGGGAAACCGGGCAAAGTCGGCGTCGTTTGAATGCACTTCAGCATTTAGGCCCAACTGGAGCCTCTCTACTTATTTAATACTTATTCGATCCCAAAACAACTATTAGGCACTGTTGAGATCCGCTTTGACCACGTTGGGAACTGTAAAAGAAGGGTGGCTCCAGTTGGAGTTGGATTTGGATTGGATTTTTGGATCTGCATTGGCACTATCAACGCCGAGAAACTAAGCAGGAGCAAACGCTCCGCACCAGTTTACTTGCGGCTGCTTGGGAAATTTTGGCGTGAGATTAAAGTCTAATCTTTCGGAAGTTATGTTACCAAGCTGGTTTTTATGCTATAGGTAGAGCCATGGAAAACAAGAAACTGACCTGGGAAGAAATATTGAAGAGGTACGATCAAGAATGGGTTCAGCTCGTTGACTACAACTGGCCTGACGGAGAACCGTACCCTCACGATGGGGTGGTGCGAACTCACGATCTAAATAAAAAAGAATTTCATAAACGTTGTCGTGAAGGGAACGTGCCGGATGATTCGGCACTCATTTTTGTCGGCCACAAAAAAAGTCTAGACAACTCTATCTTCGCTCCGTCACTGATTCGGTTTGAACCGTGCGAGAGATAAAGTTTGTATCCGTTCAGGGGGTAATTAAGTCGGGTTAGATTAGCTGGTTACGAATCGATAATTCTGCCAATTCGGATGGAAAACCCTGATCGGGTTTCTGTTTTTCTGAACGGATACTTATCTCCACCCCGATTTGCTGCCGCAAATCTGCCCCTTAATAGGGGCTGTAAAGATCTGTTGGCGGTTTGCAATCGTTATACCCCCGTGAACGGATACTAAAGTTCGATCTCTCGCAAAAAGTGCCTGAGATCGACGCGCAGGTATTTGGTAAGCGAATTAGCGCGAAAGTCCACCTTGTTTTTGATACCGGTTCTGGAATTACTCAACTAGATACTACGATTGTTGAAAATATCGGTTACTCTGCCAAAGATGCTTTAAAGAGGATGAAGATAAGAGGCGCTGCTGGAGAACCCGTTGAAGGATACGTTTTGGAGGTTCAGCGTCTTAAGTTGTTCGGGGTAGTTTTTAAGAACCTGCCTATTTTGGTGTACGATTTTGATAACTTCCCTGAAATCGATGGACTCCTCGGCTTTGATGTTATTAAGCAGCTTCATTTAGAGATGGTGGGACCCCAAGGGCTTCTGAAGATCTTTTAAATGATTGTTCGAGCGCTCTCTTCCACGAGCGATTTGAATCGAGGCAATGGGCCCGCCTTTGCTCCTCGCGACCGGTGGTGCCAACGAGAAGGAAAAGGTGACCCCCTACCCAATCGGATTTCTCCACCGTAGCCCGGGAAACCGGGCAAAGTCGGCGTCGTTTGAATGCACTTCAGCGTTAAACTCTAGCGCTAGGGATGCTAAGTACATGTCGTAGAAAAGATTTCCAGAAGGAGAGACTTCTTTTACCAGCCCCCTCATAATTCTGAGAGATCTAGGGCCGGCGTCGATCGCGCGCACGTTTTCAATTTCGTACCAAGACTCAACGATGCCGTAAGATTGAGCGGACGACATCGGGTTTTGCAGGACAGAGCGGTGGGTCATTAGGCGCAAAAATGATAGGGAGACAATCCACGGAATTGCTATTTCTTCCCCTGAGATAACAAGTTGCTCAAACCATTTCTTAGAGGCCTGATGGTGACGTGCATTCTTATTGTAAGCATACACCAGAAGACTTGTGTCTGGTATAATCACTTTGAGAGTTCCTCTAAGTCATCCTCGTTTTGCAGCTCCTCGGATAACTCAGAAAGTCTTTCTTCGTCGATGCCGGACCGGAAAGGCGAGCTGTATGGCGTGATGCAAAATTTCCGCAGATTCTTTCGCTTAGGAAAAAAAACAGAAAGAAGGCTCTTCTCTACGATTTCGCGAAAGCTGACGTTCTTGGAGGCAGCCTGACGCTTTATCTCCCGCACCAGGTCGTCGCCTAGATCAATCGTGGTTCTCATATAGTAACATCATGATGTGTATTAATAGAGATGTCAATATGCGAGATAAACAATAATAATAATAGCTAGTTGCCTATGTTAGTCAGCAATAGTTTACTATCAGGCGAGTTTTTAGCTACCTCCTTTCAACCTTTCCAGAAGAAACTCCGTACAGCACGGATTCCGCCCACAAATAGCTGCCAAACCTGGAATCTTCAACCAGCTTATAAACTCCTGCCGGACCTTTACCGCTTGGGAAGGTGTGTAGCGCTTGAGTTATGGCGTCTTTGGAAAATGTTGGCCCTGATGAGTTAGCGATATGTAATAGCATCTGAGCTAAGAGATCTCCTCTGGCAGCTTCGACGATATGTTCAGAGGGGCCAAACTTTTTCGTATAGTAAGCTCCGTATTCCGGGTCTATATCTGCGTCGGCAAAGATCGGCCCTTGGGCCTCGGTTGCAAAGAGCGCATGAATTTCGGAATCGTTAAAGGTGTCCATGCCGAAGTATGCCGGCGCAAATTTGATAGTACGGGCCTGGGCGATAAAGATTTTGATTTGGGGCGGCGTTAGGAATAGTCCGACTGATCTTACGCCTGCTGATTTTAGGCGCGTGATCAAACTCCGAAAGTCCATCTGCTCCGGCAAGACGATATCCACTTTTGTGTCCGTTAGCGCTGGAAGAGCCTGGCTTAACGTTTGGGCCCACTGCTGCATTGAGCCAACTTGCGCAGCAACTAAGGCGGTCTTAAGCGGTTGGCGCAACTGCAAATAACGAATTAGAGGGTCAAGGCTGGCGTGCAAGGGGGCGGCGAGGTTTAAAATCTCAGGCCTATGAATTCCAACTGGACTTAAACTGCCGAGCAACACAGGCAGATTAAGTGCAGGAACGATCGGAGCCACGGCGTCAGACGGGGCGTAGCCCCAGACTACGAGTAAGTTAACGCGGTCAATCTGCGCCAGCTTTCTCAGCGGCGGCAATTTTGGAAACACAGATATATAGTTCCCGGAGTTTCTCTGGTGTAACGTTAGGACCACTAGGTAACACAACAATCTCGTCTGGATTCGGTTCGCTCGTAGGCGACGATTGCAAGGGCGCCCCTTGATTGTTATCTCTGGCCAAAGGGCCTACTGGCGAACCCGCAAATGACTGTCCTGCCATGATTTAACTCCACATCCTGATTGCCATTTTACCCCAATCAACGGATAAATTCCGTAGGTACCGATTCTATCCTTGATGAAAATGCTACGCAAAAGTTTTTGAGACGATCTTTTGGCCAATTAGGAACATGAAGTAGATGGATTTAAAGGGACACAGCCGGTATTCCAAGCCTTCTATCTTCTAGCAGTCCCTCTATATGGTGGCTAGTTTTAGCCCACAGCAAGATACAAAATTTTTAAAATCATTATCTCTCGTAATGAGACGACAATCGTAATCGAGGCAACTTTGAGCTATCAATGAGTCGGCCAGCTTAGCTTTAAGTTTCTTTGCTAATACTTTTGACCTATTAATACCAGCCCGCTCCCAAAATCCTAGCTCAATCAAAAGCCTTGGTAACTTCAATATTGGCGATAAAGTTCTTGAGTCTAAATTTGGATCTGAAAGAAGCTCTGATACCACCACCTGGGGTAATGACACTTCGTGGTTTCTTAACCCCTTTATGAACAGCTGCACGTCTTTACCCTCTGCGCCCTGTAAGAATGCGATAAGGGTGCTCGTATCAATTGCAAACACAGATTAGTCCTTCCTAAGGTCGTGAAGGTTGAGGGATACCTTAACTTTGCCTCTAAGTGCCAAGACTTGTTCGTATGCATCCCTCGCGATCATTGACTCTAAGGCTTCAGCAATTGTTGTGGTAATGCCTTTCTTCGAGATCTTTTGCGACATCGACAGTAGTTCTGAAGGTAAATGAATAGTTATTTTCTTCTTTGGTTTCATACCATAAATCATGCCATAAACTATGCCATAAGTATACAGCTTTATTACCTGCGCTAGCTAATATTCGTGCCTCGCGCGGGGGTTTTGAGCAGACACCAAAAATATGGTGATCGAGCCCCGGAGTCTCCAACGCGATATCCCATCCGTTGGTCGCCTTTACCGGATAATCCCACCACCTTCCCATCTGGCTTCTCCCATCCAATCCAGCATATATTTAAATCAAACTCAGCATGCCCAAAACAAAAATAATAGTAGGTGCCTCGCATAAGCTCTCCGTCGACGCAGTATGGCAGGTCGCCTTTAACGGCGCGGCTGTTCGGCTTGATCCGAAAACTCGTGCGATGATCCAAGCTCGCCGCAAACAGATCGTCAGCTATGTCAACGCACAACAGGAACCAGCGTACGGCTTTAACAGAGGCTTTGGTCATAACGTTGATGTGGCGGTGCCGCACGAAGATCTGGCTGAGTTGCAGCGCAATTTGATTCGTTCGCATAGCTCGGGGGTGGGTGAACCGGCGGACAAAGCGCTTGTGCGAGCCGCAATGTTGTTGCGGGCGCATTCTTTGGCTCAGGGATTTAGCGCTGTTAGAGCTGAGGTAATTGAACAGATTATTTCCTTGCTAAACGCGGGCATCACTCCGAACGTGCCGCGCTATGGTTCTGTGGGCGCTAGCGGAGACTTAGCGCCGCTTAGCCATTGCGCGCTGACTATGATGGGGGAGGGGCTTGCCTATGATGGGAAATCTTCGCGCCTTGAGGATGCCTCTAAAATTTTGAAACGTCACAAACTTTCACCTATCAAACTTGAGATGAAAGAAGGCTTGGCGTTAAACAATGGAGTTCAGTTTTCAAACGCTGCTGGGATAATTGCAGTGGCGCAGATGCGCAATTTGTTGAAGCACGCCGTTGTAGCCACGGCCATATCCAATCAGGTGCTGCTTGGGAGTGATGGAGCATACGATAAGAGGCTTTTGGGCCTTCGCCCACATCGTGGCGCCCAAGTTGTTGGGGCGTGGCTGCGAGCGTTAATTGCGGGCTCGCCTTTGCGTGAGGCCCATCGACCTTATGCAGTCGACGGGGAGATTCAAGATCCGTATAACCTTCGCTGCGCGCCGCAAATTCTGGGGGCTTGCTTCGATTTGGTTGAGGAGGCCGCTACCACCTTTGAGATCGAAGCCAACAGCGTTACAGATAATCCCCTGATTTTGGAAAGTTCCGATAACGCGGGGAGCTTTACGCGTATAGCCTCTGGCGGGCACTTCCATGGCATGCCTGTGGCTGTGAAGCTCTACAATCTGATTCAGGCTATGGGAATAATCTCGCGGCTCTCTAATATGCGCTCGGCGCGTTATGTGGATGAGGCTCGCAATAAAGGCCTGCCAAGTGATTTAGTCTGGCCGGGATTATCGGATGTGGTGCGGGCTAGATCTTCCGGGATGATGATACCGGAGTACGTCTCTGCTGCGCTCACGAATGCGATCTGGGGCGCAGCTATGCCGTCGCATCTTTTTTCACTTACCACTGACGCCGGGCAGGAAGATCACGTCAGCATGAGCGCCACATTAGCTATGCGAGTGTTAGATACCTTGCCTCGTTTGAGCGAGGTCTTGGCGATTGAGTTGGCCTTTGCGAGTCAGGCTGCGGCCATTAGAAAAATACTGCCCACAATTCCATCCAAGCGTAAATTTCAGGTAAAGAGTAGGGCGGCCTCAAAACTCCTAAAGAGCCTTGAAGCCACGCTTCAGAGCGAAGCAGGCAACCTGCGCTTTAAGCCGCACGTGAAAATTAAGTTCAATTTTGAGTTGTCTTCAAAGGAGCGAAACCTTAGCCCAGTCTCTGAGCGCGTAATTTCCCGGGTAAAGAAGATCTTTCCGACGGTAGTCGAAGACCGGGAGTTATCAGCCGAACTAAAGGCCCTGGCTAATGAGGTTAGCTCTGGTAGTTTGTTGCAGGATATCCCGAAAAAGATTTGGGGTGTTTAGCCCGCGCTTATAATCCCAGCCGTTTTAGGTTTTCTTTGGCTTCTTTGTCCAGCTTCTCAACACTCTCTTTGCCGGATTTTTTGGGTAGCACAGGAATAGCCGCCGTCGTCTCGACCTCTACTTCAGCGACTTGTTGTCTCTCATTCACCTTCTCAGCCGGTTCTGCATAGGCTACGCGGTGATGGTAGATGCCGTTTAACACTCTGGTGAAACTTTTGGCGATGGAATGCAGATCGTTTAGGGTCAGTTCACACTCGTTTAGCTGGCCGCTGGAAAATACTTTGTTAATCATCTTCTGCACCAAGCCTTGCACTCGGTCGGCTGTGGGTTCGCTTAGTGTGCGCGTGGCAGCTTCGATTCCATCTGCTAACATCAAAATTCCGGCTTCACGAGTTTGCGGCTTTGGTCCTGGATAGCGATAAAGACTCTCGTCAACAACAATCTCCTCGGCGTCCGACTCTCCGGCCTCCTTCAAAGCCTTTTCATAAAAATACTCTATCAAGGCCGTGCCGTGATGTTGGGGGATCATCTCTTCGATAACTTTGGGCACGCCGTATTTATGCGCGAGTTCGACACCATCCTTAACATGTGAGCGAATAATCAGCGCGCTCATGGATGTGCTAAGTTTGTCATGGCGGTTTTCGTCGATTAGCTGGTTCTCAACGAAATAGAGGGGCTTTTTGATCTTACCGATATCGTGGAAGTATGCGCCCACTCTGGCAACAATCGGGTTTGCGCCGATGGCTTCGGCGGCCGACTCGGCCATCATGCCCATCACCATGGAATGGTTCCAGGTGCCCGGGGCCTGAACGCTTAGCTGTTTTAAGAGAGGATGATCTAGCGTGGCCATCTCTATCAAGCGCAGATCCGTGACGTACCCTCCGATGTATTCAATCACGGGGGTGAGTCCGGACGCTATAAATCCACAAAGTACCCCAGCCACAAATGCTCCCGCCAGTCTAATCACGACGTCGCCGCCTGTGATTCCTTGCCCCATGATGATCGAAGCTAAAACAAAGGGCAAAGCGGCTAAGGCAAGATTGAAACTTGCGCGCGTGTAACAGGAGCGCGATCGGAACCTAACAAGGCTTAAGCACGCTACAAAAGTTAGCGCCAACGTATACGGAACCAAGAGTGGTTCTGAAGGGAAATACAACCCAACAATAATTGCAAATGAAACCGCGAATACTAATCCATAATGAATTCCCAGAACAGATTGCAGTAATAACCCGCCTGTACCGTAGGGTAGGGCATAAAGCATCGAGTTGGGATTGGCATCAGTTAGAATTTCAAAACGATGGGCGTACTCGGTAAGGGCATGAGAGAAGACGCTCCAAAACCCCAGGGTGATTACCCCGCCACAATAGACAAAGGTCAGGAAAAGAAAGTCTCTGAGGATAGGTTTATAGCCGCTTAGGCTCATCTGCGCGAAATAATGAATCGAATAGAGCGATAGGAAAATTACAATTACCCTTCCAATGGCTACGGAATTAAGAGCATTCCCCTTAAAGAGCGAGCCTGCCAAAAACACCTCGGTAACAACAGCGCAAAATATACAAAGCGCTACGCTGTGCACGGGTGTTAGCAGCTTGTTTTCAACTTCTTGTTGCTGACGGTCGTTCATGCTTCTACTCGTGGTTGTTGGAAAAGGAGATTAATCGTCCGACTCTTCCTTCTTCTTGTAAGCCAATATGATAGCAGACACTAATTGGTGTCGAATTACATCTTGTTCATCAAAAGTGATAAACGAGAGGCCATCAATACCTTTCAAGATGCTTATAGCCTGAACTAATCCAGACTGCACACCTTTCGGAAGATCTACTTGCGAGGGATCGCCCGTCACCACACATTTAGAGTTTCTGCCGATGCGAGTCAATAACATCTTCATCTGCACCGTGGTCGTGTTTTGGGCTTCATCCAGAATCACAAATGCATTTGAGAGCGTGCGACCTCGCATGAAAGCTAACGGCGCAACTTCAATCGATCCTTTTTCCACCATCTCTTTGGCGCGTTCGGGATCGACCATATCGTGCAGCGCATCGTAAAGAGGTCTCAAATAAGGATTAACTTTTTCGGCCATATCACCTGGTAAAAAGCCGAGCTTTTCACCGGCTTCGACGGCGGGGCGGCAAAGCACTAGACGTTTTACCTGTTTGTTTAACAGCGCTGAAATTCCCATGGCCATCGCGAGGTAAGTCTTGCCGGTTCCGGCAGGGCCGATTCCAAACACGATGTCGTCTTTCTTAATGGCCTCGATATAAATTTTCTGTCGGAAAGTCTTAGGAACGATGGAGTGATTACGGCCGGCGATCTTCACCTGATCCCGGAATAGCTCTTCTAGTCTTAGTTTTCTGTTTTCGGAGAGCATCGAGATAGCGCGCTGTAAATCGCCAGGAAAGATCTTTTCGCCGCGCTGCAACAGTTCGTATAGTTGGGTTAAAAGATCGGCTGCAAGATCAACTTCGCTATCGTTACCGGTAAGTTTTAGCCCGCTGCTTACGTGGGTAATGTCAATGCGCAGCTCCTTTTCGACAATTCTAAGATTTGAATCCTGTTCGCCCACGAGTAGTCGCAGGGCGTCCGCATTGTCGAAAGCAAGATTTGCGGAGATCTCGCGTGCTTCGAATGTATCCCCTTTCAATTTTGATTTGATCTTCTTGCTTAAACCCACTCTAAGGCACCAACTCTAAAACCTTATCTAACATCTGGCGTAACATGGCCGGATCCACTCCACCGGCCTGGGCAAAATCCGGGCGACCACCACCCTTACCGCCCCCAATTTTGGAAGCTTCCTTTAAAATACTAGAGGCATTCAAAGAGCTTGTAAGATCGCTAGTAACCCCGACTACCACTACAGCCTTCTCCCCTATCTTACTACCTAATGCTACCACACCCGAGGAGAGTTTTACCCTAAGCTTATCGACCATACTCTTCAAAGTATCAGTATCGGCACTTTCCACGTTTTCCGCGATTATTTTTATTCCCTTGGGGCTAGTGTGGATATTCTCTAATAAATCACCGCTAGCGGAAGAGGCCAGTTTCTGACGTAGCGTTTCAAGCTCCTTTTCTAAGGCCTTGGTGCGCTGTAAGGCTTTTTCTACTTTATTGGGTAGTTCGTGAGTGTCGCTCTTAAGCACGTAAGCGATTTGACTACGTTCTAGGCGATCTCTAAGGAGTTGCTCGTGCGCACCCACTCCGGCAAAGCATTCGATACGTCTGACTCCGGCAGAAACACCGGTTTCAGAAGCAATCATTATGAAGCCGATATCGCCTGCGCGCTTTACGTGCGTGCCGCCGCAAAGCTCAAGAGACTTCGGGCCAATTTCCACTACGCGCACGACTTCTCCGTACTTTTCACCGAAGAGAGCCATGGCGCCGAGTTTTTTTGCCTCGTCCAAC
>CAZVWV010000020.1:4851-16549 GCA_964631745.1 uncultured Bdellovibrionales bacterium | reverse complement strand
GGGTTTCGTAGTTGCAGCGCACTTCGTTATTGGCGAAACTTTGAATATCTAAGAGCTGTTGTTCGCTAACGGGCTCAAAGTGTGAATAGTCAAAACGTAAAGTGTTTCCATCAACCTTAGACCCAGCCTGTTTTACGTGTGTGCCGAGCACGTTGCGCAAAGCGGCGTGAACCAAATGGGTGGAAGAGTGATTCACGGCGATCTTGGCTCGGCGATTTTCATCCACTGCCATAGTTGCCGTCTCCCCAACTTGAGAGCTCGAAACCGAGCCCTGACTAACTTGGCAAAGATGCACTAGATATCTATTCTGAGTTTTCTGAGTATCTAAAACCTGTAAAACACCGGAGCTCAAAAGAATCTCCCCAGTATCGCCGACTTGACCGCCGGATTCAGCATAAAATGGAGTGGCATCAACTAGCACCGAGACTGTATCACCCTCGACTAATTTTTGCTTGTCAGCTTCATGGGGAACGATCTGAGTCAGTTTGCTTTCAGCCTTTAGCGAGGCGTAGCCTAAGAACTGTGTCGGACTTCCCTCAGTCTTAAAGCTCTTAAACTCGATGGCCTGCGACTTGCGGTCTTCCCTCGAACGTTCGCGCTGCGCTGTCATGGCGCGTTCATAAGCCGGAACATCCACCTGCATATTCCAGGCCTTTAGCGCATCCTCGGTTAGGTCGAGCGGGAATCCGTATGTGTCATGCAGCAAAAACGCAGTTTCCCCTGGGAATTTTGCACCTTTTCCGAGCTTTTCCACTTCGCGCTGTAATACCAACAGACCAGCATCTAGAGTCTCGTAAAATTTACGTTCTTCCGCATCTACTACTTTAAGAATTAACTCTTGTTGCTCAATAAGCTCAGGATACTGATCGCGCATCAGCTCGATGACTTTGCTGCAAAATTTTGCCAGGAAGGGATCTTTAAATTCAAGCACGCGGCCGTGTCTTACGGCTCGCCTAATAATTCGTCTAAGCACGTATCCGCGACCATCGCTTCCAGGGTTTACGCCGTCAGATATCAAGAAAGTCATAGCGCGGGTATGGTCTGCTAAGACGCGCATGGCCACGTCGCGGGCGTAGGCTTTGTCTTTGCGTAGGTCTCGGAGCTCATAGGAGCTACCGTCATATTTGAAACCCGAAAGACTCTCTGCCAAGCTGATAAGATCTCGCAAAAGATCGCAGTCGTAACAGGCGTGCTTTCCCTGAAGTATCGAAGTGGTGCGCTCTAACCCCATGCCGGTATCCACCGACGGCTTGGGAAGTGGGTTCAACTTGCCGCCCGAATCACGCTGGTACTGCATGAAAACTAAGTTCCAGAACTCAAGATAGCTGCCGTCTTCTCGTCTAAAATCTGCTTCGCTCTGCTTAGAGAGATCCTCACCTAAATAATAATGAATCTCAGAACACGGCCCGCACGGTCCGGTTTCTCCCATAGCCCAAAAATTATCTTTTTCGCCTAAGCGAATGATACGCCCCGGCAAAAGATCGGTAGTATCTTTCCAAAGTTCGAAAGCCTCATCATCGCTCTCAAAGATGGTGACCCAAAGCCTCTCTTTAGGCACCTTGATCACCTGGGTGATGAACTCCCAAGCGAAAGCAATGGCGTCCTTCTTGAAATAATCGCCGAACGAAAAATTTCCAAGCATCTCAAAAAATGTGTGGTGTCGCGCAGTGACTCCTACGTTCTCAAAATCGTTATGCTTGCCTGAGATGCGCAGAGATTTTTGACACGAGGCGGCCCTGCTGTATGGACGTATGTCAGCGCCTAAAAAGCAGTCTTTAAACGGGACCATGCCCGAGTTTGTGAAGAGCAGGGTAGGATCATTTTGTGGAATCAGCGAGGAGCTGGACACCAGGGTGTGTCCTTTTTGCTTAAAGAAACCAAGAAATGCATGTCTAACTTCTGAAGCTTTCATTTTCAGCGAAATATCCTTTGTCAGTGTTGAAGTGGGGCACAGAAAATGGATCAAAGCACCCCCGTTAAGCGCTTACAATACCCTTAAGGTGCTATTATTAATAGAGATACCGTCTCCGCTAGCCGTTACTTATCAATAAGTCGCAACTTGTTGAAATAGAATGATTTTTTAGAGCACGTTGTCCGTAGCTCTGTGCATAACGTTAATTAAGTAAGTACTTTTGTTTCTTTTATTTGGAGGATACCCAGCATGTCATTTTGGGACGCTGAAAAAATGGCAGAGGAGCAGAGGCGCCGGGAAGAAGAAGAGGAGCGGCGCCGGGCGAATGACGATGCTCGTCGGCGCAAAAAGAGACGCGAGGTGGATCTCTGTCGCAGAAAGCGCTTGGCCCATTTGAAAGCCATAAAAAAGGCGAAGGAACTCTTGGAACGGGAAGGGCTGATTGATTCCGACCTAATTGACGAACCCATGGAAGACCCCACTTCAAGCTCATGGATCCCCCCCAAATTAAACCGGGGCTTTAACTTTGCGCCAGGCACGCCAACTGTGACTGAGGCGGCCCGTGCGCAGATCCAGTTAAATGAGGCCGAGAAGCAACGGCAATTGCTTGAGGCAAGCCAGAAAGGGAGTGCAAAAGCTGAAGTGTATTATGGGCCGAAATTGAACCGGCCGTTTTAATCTAATACCAACTCAAAAGCGCCGGATAAAAGGCAAACGCGGCGCAAACAAAGCACAAATATTATGGAGAGCCGACGATTCGTCGGCCAGTGCCGAGAAGTGGCGCTGCCTGCCAGTCCGACAGGCAGCAATAGGTGCGAGCGGGGGGTGGCTGCGCCCTAACAAGCAGTGCTCTTATCACCACCGGCCGACGAGTCGTCGGCGCTCGTGCGCCAAGATTTTCCACTAAAGTATTTACCCAGCCATTCCGACAAATCTCTTGGGTAAGAGCGCGTTGCGCTTTTTGCTCGTTACTATCTATTTCGCGAACCTTGGAGGGAGTTATGTCAACAATCAAAGCCACAGGACCTGGATCAAATGCAGCATCAGTCGGAGGCCCACTGATAAGGCCGCATTTAAATAATAAGGACCAGGTCAGAGGATATCGTCCGGACGCTGACGCCGTTGTGCTACGTAAACCACAGCGCGACAATAACAGTGCCGAAGTTTCTCAATATGGACCATTACGACGGAATTCTACATCAGGTCAGACAGGCCAAACTGTAGCCGCTACTGTCATTAACGCATCAGAGGGACCAGGACGTAAAATTCCTGGCCATGACGGAGGCAGCGACGATAAAGTTCAACCTGTTGCCGTGACGGCAGCTGGTGATAGCACACCGCCGATTAAGGATCCTAAGCCCACGGCCACTGTGCGGCAGGACTAGATCGAGGCGTAATACCACCGCAACGAGCTTGGGTGGAATAGTCAAGCGCCAGCAAAATAGTCTTTTCGGCCCGCCTTTTGGGCTAGAGAGCGCTTTTTGCTGGCGCTGTGCATTACCACCATGCCAGCACGAGCCAGCTCATAGGTCTGTCGTGGACAAACTCAATACGCTAAACTGCTCGTGAACATGGCAGAGCCTCAAACGTTTTTTATCCACCAGGAACTGGCGCGCAAGCGCACTGTTTATCTGTTGTTCCTATTCGCAGCTTGTGTCTTCACGATTATCATCTGTCTTTACTTGGCTATCTCAGTCTTACTGCTAGTTTATCTGCGTTCCAATCAGCGACACCTCCAGTTTGAGTTGGCGTTGTTTCAGGGTCAGATTTTTAATCCAACCTTGTTTGCGGCGATCGCTATCCCAGTCAGTTTGGTGGTGCTAATCACGGCGCTCTATAAGACCTGGCAGCTCTCGGCTGGTGGACCGGCTTTCGCCATGCTCTTTGGTGCAAAACGTGTTTATCCGGCTACGACAGACGCCTCCGAGAAGCGTTTGGTAAACGTCGTGGAAGAGATGGCTATCGCCTCTGGAATCGCCCCGCCATCGGTCTATGTTTTAGAAGACGAAGAGGGCATTAACGCCTTTGCTGCGGGATCGCGCATAGAAAACGCTGCCGTGATTGTGACGCGCGGAGCTTTAAAATTATTTAATCGAGAGGAACTTCAGGCCGTGATTGGCCATGAGTTTAGCCATGTCCTAAACGGTGACATGCGCATGAACGCTAAGCTTACGGGCTTTGTGCACGGAGTCCTGGTTTTGTTTCTGTTTGGGAGGATGATCTTAGACTTAAACCGACGCCCAAACCGAGGCTATTATATTTATAGCCGTCGCTCGGGCGCTGCTGAGATGTTTATCCTTTTACTTGGTTTGGTGCTAATCGCTATCGGCTGGATCGGAACGATCTTTGCTCGCCTTATAAAAAGCGCAGCTTCCAGGCAGCGCGAATTCTTGGCGGATGCCTCGGCCGTGCAATTTACCAGGAACGCTCACGGACTAACGTCCGCGTTAAAAAAGATCGGCGGGTTCGAAGCCGGCTCTGCTATCGCTAATCCAAATGGCGAGACAGTCAGTCATTTTTTCTTCGCTAACGGCTTATCGTTTTCGCCCTCGCGCTGGTTTGCAACGCACCCTCCCTTAGAGGAACGCATAAGACAGTTCGAGCCTAGTTTTCGTGGCCGGTTTGCGCCCGTCACCGGCTCGGACCAATCAAATGCAGATGAGTTTCAACCAGTGAGCGAAGTCTTACAGGCCCTTGCCCAGACAGTCTCGATCAAACCGGCAGAGGCCAAAAGCAGTATCGGCTCTCCCGGCACTCGTCATATTTTACAGGCGCAGGCTCTTAGCCGCGAGATTCCTGAAGAGCTCGATTTATTGGTAAGCGAGCCCTACGGTGCGCGTGCAGTAATCTATGCTCTCATGTTGAGCCGCGATCCTGATATTCGAGTGAACCAGGCTAAGATTCTTTACGACAACTTAGACCCGCATATTCGAGAGAAAATTAGCCAGGTGATAAATTCTCTCGGGCAGCTTAATCCGAAGTTACGCATGACCTTAGTTAACAAAGCAATCGCTCCGCTCAGACACTTGGATATGCGAGAGTACTCAGATTTCAGAGTGCGCTTGGGAGCGTTGTCCGGCCAGGATAGTAAGCTCTCGATCTTTGAACTGATGCTAGAGCAGATTCTAATTAGAAACTTAGATCACTACTTTGTTGAAAATAGGAAGCGGCCGCCCACGATCTGCAATTTAGATCTTGTCTTGCCGCAAACTTGCATAGTGCTAAAGAGTTTGGCTAATTTGGGTCACGAGGATAAATCAAAAGCGCAGGAAGCTTATAATGCCGGTCTGGGACAGTTGAAACCAGGCCTAAGAGCGCGAGACGATTTCGAGAACACCTCTTCGGTGTTAGACTTCAAACAGGCCTTGCAGGTTCTGGACAGCGCCAACTTTCCGGTTAAACAAAAGATAATCAATGCCGCCATACAGGTGGTAGTGAACGATGGCGAGATTAGAGTGGAAGAGGGCGAGCTGCTGCGGGCCTTGGGGGAGAGCATCGGCGTGCCGATTCCGCCGCTTTGTCCGTTACGAGGCTAAAATTAGTAGGCATTAATTGTGCAGAAATTAATAAGAGCATGCGCACAGGCCTTGGAGATCTCAGCGCAACATTTTCAGGCCGCCGGTTGTGAAGGCAGAGATATTGTGGGGCGCAACCGATTCGGGGAACAAGCCTTGCGTCTTGATCGGGAGCTCGAAGCTGTTGTGCTAGATTATTTCCGTGCGGAACGATTTCCGTTTCGAGTAGTGTCCGAAGAGCACGGTGTGGTTGAGAGCAGCGCTGCCCCAAGGTATTTGCTGACCCTAGATGGGATTGACGGCTCTTATCATTATCTACACGACCTCCCGGAAGGACATTTTGGAACTATGCTCTCACTTTTTGATAATCTGACACCCAAGTATTCCGAGGTGGCCTGGGCCGGGGTAATGCAGCACAAGTTTTGTAAGCTGCACCAGGCTCCCGATGCACAAGCTTTAAAGAATATAGGGACAGTCCAAGATCTGCGCGAGTTGGAATTACTGGTGCTTGATCGTGAAGGAGCGTTCTCTAGAGAGAATAATTTTTCTGAGCTAGATAAGCTGGGAGATGACACGCTTATACTGAAAAGCTGGACCTCCATTCTTCTGCCTTTCTTAAATGGCGCAAAGATTGCGGCGGTAATCTGCACAAGAAAAAACTGTATAGAGATACCTATTCTTTATAAATTAGTGACCCAAGCTGGTGGAGTTATGTTGACAGCCGCAGGCAGAGACTTGGGCGAGAGAAGTTATCTGGAGCACAGCCAAGACCTGATGATGCGAGAGCCTATGGTAATAGCAGCCACCAGAGATTTGGCATTGCAGTTGATTGCGCGGCTTTAAAGAGCTGATGTGAGTAGGTCGAATGACCGTAAGTCCGAAAACTCCCGGGCCTCTGCCCAGTTTCATGAGTAACTTACTCAGTCACTACTCTTATTGCTTCCCCATCCCCAAACAGGTAGAGACATGCAAGACTCTACTAAGATCCCCTTGTTGGCCGTAAATCTAAAAAAGGACCTAATATGAATCCTGTACACTTGCATCTCGCTTTAAATCATGTAGCCGTTGTGGGAATTCCCATCGCGCTTCTCTTGGCGCTACGCGGATTTTTCCGCGATGGGAAAATCTTCCTTCCACTTAGCTACAAACTCGTAGTGGCGTTGGCCTTGATCACGCTGGTGGTTTACCTAACGGGCGAACCGACCGAGGAAGCGGTCGAGCATCTTACGGGAATAAGCGAGAAATTGATCGAACCGCATGAAGATGCCGCCACTGTAGCGTTGGTTCTGACATTGCTGAGCGGGTGTCTGGCGCTGGTCGGACTAGTCTTCAGTGCCAAAGAAAAGTTAGCGCCTACAATTCATAAGGCGCTAACGGTATGCCTGCTACTAGCCAGTGGCTCCCTGGCCTTTACCGCACTTCAGGGCGGGAAGATTCACCATGAGGAGATTCGAGATTCGAATGGTGTTGGCGCGGGCGTGCAAGCGGACATTGGCGGGGAGGAAGATGTCGGCGAGGTGGAATAGGACGGGGATGAAGAAGAGGAGTAGGTTCTTGATAGTTCCTGCCGTGAGTCTCACCTAAAGCCGCTCAAGCCTCGATATCGTCTCCACATGATGCGTCTGCGGAAACATATCCAGCACTTCAGTGCTTAGCAAAGAGAGCCCGTGTTCTCTTAAGACTTTGAGATCGCGGCAAAGACTGGGAAGATTACAGCTCACGTACACAATTTGCTGCACGTTCTCTGGCATCTTGCGCGCAACGTCCAAGGCCCCGGAGCGGGGTGGATCCAACAGTACTGAATCATGCAGTTTGGATCGTTTCAGGTAGGCTTCGGCACTAGCTTTTATAAAATTAATATTTGCACCAAGACCAAGCTGGCTTGCTCTGTCCTGGCCGAATTTCACCAAGGCCTCGTCGATCTCTACCACATCTATTTTCTTTCCGGCCTGGGCCAAAGGAAACGAGAAGTTCCCGGACCCCCCGTAAAATTCAGTAATCTCAGGAGCTTTAAAAGAGGATACCACCCGTTCTATTAATATCTGATTAGCTTCCTGATTGACCTGGGAGAAATGCCCCGCTGGCACAAAGTTAGGAACTTCTTTGAAATCCTCCTGATAATATACGGTGCGCCTTTTATAGCGCAGAAGCATATTTGCGAAACGTTTGCTGGTTAGGCTTAGTAAACGCTCCTTCCAGTTTCCGTCTTCGCGCAGCAAGAAGACGGCGAAGACTTTATCATGGTGAAGATCAAGCTGAACTTGCGAGACTGATTTACCTAACTCTTCGTTAATTTGATTTAGCTGGAGTAGCGCTTCATTTATGGGTGGCAACGCCAACAAGCACTTTGCGATAGGCACTACTTCTCGGGTCTGCTGCCTATAAAACCCCACCTGGCCGGTTTCTGAAACATGCAGTGCCACGCGTCTGCGGTAGTTAAAAGCCGGAAGATCTTGGCCTATCAAAATCACGCCATTAATGGGAATACCTCCGCCGTGCTTTGACAAGGTAGTCTCAACCATTTCGCGCTTGGCATCTCTCTGCGCTTGAATAGACATATATTGCAGGTCACAGCCGCCGCACACGTTAAAGTATGGGCATTCTGGTTCAACTCGATCTCCAGACTCATCTTCAAGATTTTGCAAACGCGCCTCGATATACGACTTATGCTTTGCTACAATCTCGGCAGTAAATACCTCGCCCGGCACTACGCCTCGCACAAAGAATTTCATACCCTTTAGGGCTGGGGGACCGTCCACCAAATCACAGACGAAGCTTCCGCCGTAGGCAAGTGCCGCGGCACGAAGGGTGACAGTGGGGGTGAGAGTGGGGGTGGCAGCTTCAGAATGTGTTTGTTGCACGAAATGGAATCTCTACTAAATATCTGCGCAAATTATCAAGTGCCGTGCTTAAGGCATACTGCCTCACGGCTTCGCGAGTGGAATTGAAAAAATATGGAAGGGCTACGGTCCTCTCTGCGCTGGAAAATCCTATAAAGAATGTTCCCACCGGTTTCTCGGCAGATCCACCATCCGGCCCTGCGATTCCTGTAATCGAAAGGGCCAAGTCGGAACCAAAAGCTTGGCGCGCGCCCGAGGCCATAAGCTCTGCCGTTTGCGAACTAACAGCTCCGTGTGTTTCAATAATACTAGCGGGCACGTTAAGAAACTTGCTCTTGGCGGCGTTACTGTAAGAGATGACCCCGCCTAAAAAATACTGGGATGCGCCAGGCATGGCGCTGAGAGCGCCGCCTAAAAGCCCGCCAGTGCATGATTCTGCTACGGCCACTGTTTTTCCGCATTGGATTAACAACTCATGCACAACACCTTCGAGGCGTTGAGTAATTGAATCGCAAAAAACAAATTCCCGGCCCACGGCCTGGCGCGCCTCGTCAACTACGTCATCAAGATTGGGAGATTCACTCTTAATGAGAACTTGGATCTCCGGCAACGAAGCTCGGTAAGAAACAATATAGTTTGGCCCAAGTTCAAGCGCCTTTATGCGGGAGCCTACGGCCGCTTCTGAAAGGCCGAATACCTTAAATCCAAGCCGTTTCTCCGTCGAAGGGACAGGCCCTGAAATTTGGCTCAAGCGCGGGAGTAACTCCTCTTTGAACATAACTTTTAGTTCGCTTGGAACTCCCGGCAGTGAAAACAGATGCAGCGATTGTGCAACGGAGATATAAAAGCCCGCTGCGGTTCCCACAGGATTCCGTAATATCTGCGCGCCCGCGGGAAAGTAAGCCTGTTTTTCATTGCTGGGATCGAAAGAGCGCCGACGCTCTTTGTAGCGCGTTAGGAGCGCCGAGAGAGTTGCCTCATCTTTCACGAGTGCTCGCCCGTAAAAAGCCGCCACGGACTCTCGTGTTAAGTCATCCGACGTCGGACCAAGCCCGCCGCTTAGAATTATAACCTCTGCGCTTAGAGCCAGATGCTTAATGGAAGCCACGATCTCTTGCTCGACGTCATCAACTTGCATGACCGTCACAATCGAATGGCCCAGCCCCGTAAGCTCTGACGCTATGAAGTTTGAGTTGGTATCGACTACCCGGCCGTCAAGAAGCTCCGAGCCGATTGCAAGAATGGCTATGCGCATAAGCTTATCGTAGCTGCTCCGGGGTCCGGAGAGCAATGGAGCGCAGAGGCGGCCGCGCCGGCCTATCTCGATGGCGGCACTGCCGTCTAGGGCGAAGCCACCGCTATGTCCAAGTTGTTGCGGGCTTCCTACGAGACTAGTCATGACTGGTTAACTATATCTATAATTATCGCATTGGTGGTAATGCGTAAGAAGTAATCGCCACGAAGGACACGGCGGACACGAAGGGGGCACGAAGGCATTAAAAGATTTGTTCTTTAATTCCTGCTTCGTGACTTCTTCGTGAACTTCGCGCTCTTCGTGGTGAATAAAATCAATTAATCCCGTACGCCACCGAATATTATTCAACGGAACAGCGCTTGACGATACGTCCTTGGCTTTAAAGTCTTACGAATGGCGCTTCGCTGAATCCCCGTTATTCATAGCCAGCATAAGCTTGCTACGCTCCGCCTCAAGCCTTCCAAGCTCGGCTGCTAAGACGGTCTTTGGGATACTTTGTGTATCGCTTCCGATTACCGGCAGCTGCGCCATGAGTGGATTTACGAATTTACCGCGATCGAAAAGGCTAAAATGCAGGTGCGGACCGGTTGCGAGTCCTGTTTGACCAACCGCTCCGATCACTTCGCCTCGCGTGATACGTGACCCGCGATGCAAGCCAGAAGCAAATTTCGAAAGGTGAAGGTATGCCGTGGTGTAGCGGCCGTCGTGCCGAATTTTTATGGCCTTACCCGAAGAGGAATCAAAGCCCACGTATTCAACAATGCCATCGGCCACACTTCGCACGGCAGTGCCGGTCGGCGCTGCGAAATCAACTCCGTTGTGAGGCCGCCGAATTCCAAGTACGGGATGAAAACGGGCGCTAGAGAAGGCCGAGGAGATGCGGCTGAACTTCAGGGGATACCTTAGGAAATAATTGCCGATCAAATTCCCACCCTGATCGTAATAGTGAATTTTGCCATCTGAGCCCTGATGCGAAACAACTGCCATAAGTTTTCCGCCGGTATAGAGGCTTGCAGATCTAATCGTGTCTGTGCGTACTACTTCTCCGGAAGGGTTTACGTATTGATCGTATATAATAGTGAATGTGTCTCCGGGTTGCAGATCGCGACGGAATTCAACTTTGTCACTAAAAAGATCGACGAACTGATCTACGACCTCGTAGGGAACATCCCGCTCGACAGCGGCGTTAAATAAGGAAGACTCTATGTTACCAGATACGGTGCGCTCCTGTTCTTCTGTGGGAATTGAAACCAACGAAGCTGCGTAGCCGGAGGTCTTGGAGGAATCAAGCACTAACCGCTGCCCGTTTGTTAGTTCCTTTGAGAACCCAAGCACGCCGCCGGAATCAGAAAGCTGAAGATCGACAGTTTCTCCGGCCTTTAATTTATGCGCGTTTAGAAGTCGAAGCGCGCTCTCTGCCGACTGCGCTCTTTCCTTGGTTGAACCGTATTTGGTCCAAATAGCAGATATCGTTTCGCCGGGGCGAACGGTATGACTTAGCGCAGTCACCGCGCTGAAGCCCCGACCAACCCCATCGGCTACGCGTTTTGCGATCTCTGCAAAATGTCTGGCCCTACTTTGTTGTTTAGATTTTGTTAAATCAGGAGCAATAGATGAATAGCCAGGCACTAAACGAAAGTTCTCATTCCCGCCTAACATTCCAAACAGGATAGTAACCCCAAGGGCCACTATAAAAACCTTTATTTTCGGAGTGCCAGGCACCCTAACCTCTTTAATCAACATGACTTTCCCAATTAGACGGGATCTCAGTCTGTGCGACAAGGGGCGTAATGCAAAAACCGTTCTCTTTTGAGACGGTGTTTTTTAATGTCGGATCAGATATGATCTCGTAATGTCCAAAATACTCGCCTTAGATATCGGAAGGAAACGCATAGGACTTGCCATGTGTGATACCGAACTGCCAATTCCTGAGCCATTATACGTACTTGAACGTGCTGGAAAATATGCCGAAAAGATGATTTTGGAGATCCTTCAAAGACACTCTATTCAAACCTTGGTTGTGGGGCTTCCACTTGGTGAAGGAAATGAAGAAACGGCGGAGTCTGAGTCGATTCGCAGATATGTAGCACGCTTTGAAAAGCGTGCCGCTATAAAAATAGAGTTCGTGGATGAATACGCTAGCTCCGAAGAGGCGCTTGAAGCATTAAGACACAAA